>JBKPDB010000066.1:0-48280 GCA_046727655.1 Actinomycetota bacterium | reverse complement strand
CTGGCGGCCGGGTGCGTCGGCATCGCCGCGGGATGTCTCGACGCGTGCCTGCGCTACGCCGGTGAGCGGCGCCAGTTCGGCAAGCAGATCGCGTCGTTCCAGCTCGTGCAGGAGCTCCTCGCCGAGATGGCGGTGGAGCTCGACGCCGCGCGCCTGCTGACGTGGAAGGCGGCGACGCTCGCCGATGCCGCCGAGCGACACACGCTGGAGTCGTCCGTCGCGAAGTACTACGCGAGCGAGGTCGCGGTACGCGCCGCGAATGCAGCAGTGCAGGTTCACGGCGGCTATGGCTACATCGACGAGTATCCCGTCGGCAAGTACCTTCGGGACGCACGCGTGACGACGCTGTACGAAGGAACGAGCCAGATCCAGAAGCTCATCATCGGCCGGGCCCTGACCGGAGAAAGCGCGTTCACCTAGGAGGAGGAGAGATGCCCAACCTCGACGGGAAGGTCGCAATCGTCACGGGCGCGGGCCGCGGAATCGGCCGCGAGCATGCGCTTGCACTCGCCGGCGCAGGTGCGCGGGTCGTCGTCAACGACCTGGGCGTGTCGCTCGCCGGCGACGCCGCCGGCGATTCCCCCGCAGAGCAGGTCGTGGACGAGCTCACGTCGGCGGGCGGCGAGGGGATCGCCGACGGCGAGAACGTCGCGGATTTCGATGGCGCGAAGCGCATGGTGGCGCACGCGATCGACGCATTCGGCCGGCTCGACATCCTCGTCAACAACGCGGGCATCCTCCGCGATCGCATGCTCGTGAACATGGAGGAGGCGGAGTGGGACGCCGTGATCCAGGTGCACCTCAAGGGGCACTTCGCGCCGACACGCCACGCCGCCTCGTACTGGCGTGATCGCTCCAAGGCAGGCGAGGAGGTGCGTGGACGTGTCATCAACACGTCGAGCCCTTCCGGCGTCTTCGGCAACGTCGGGCAGGCCAATTACGGCGCCGCGAAGGCCGGCATCGTCGGCTTCACCCTGATCGCGGCACAGGAGCTCGGCCGGTACGGCGTGACGGTGAACTGCCTCGCGCCGAACGCGAGGACGCGGATGACCGAGGCAGCGTTCGGCGAGATCCCGCGTCCGGACGGCGGGTTCGATCCCGCCGACCCCGCCAACAACTCGCCCGTGGTTGTCGCGCTCGCCGCGGACGAGGCGCAGGACATCACGGGGCAGGTCTTCTTCGTCTACGGAGGAGCGGTGAACGTGCTGCGCGGCTGGGAGGCAGGCGAGCTGCTCGCGAGCGGAGAGCGCTGGGATGCCGACGAGCTCCTCGGCGCGCTGCGCGAGCGCTTCCCCGACGGGGCGGCGCCCGCCGGGATGCTCGCGTCGATGCAGGAGGCCGGAGGGCAATCGCTGCGAACGCTGTGACGAACGCCGGATCGCGCAACCTGGCGCGGCTCGCCGAGGACGTCTTCGGGCGGCGGGGCGATTATCCCGCGCTCTTCTTCGAGGATGAATGGCTGAGCTCCGAGGAGCTCTTCGTGCGTGCCCGTCGCGTTGCGGCGGGGCTCGCAGCGTGGGGTATCGGGCCGGGCGAACGTGTCGTCGTGTTCATGGAGAACTCGCCCGACGTCGCCGTCGCCTACCACGCGACCTGGCGCGCGGGCGCGGTCGTCACGCCAGCGATCTTCCTCTTGAGCGTCGACGAGCTGGCGCGGCTCGTCGGCGACGCGTCGCCGGCGCTCGTGCTCACATCGCCGACGTTCGGCGAGCTCGCGCGGACGGCGGCCGGCGGAGTGCCCGTCGTCGACGACCTGACGGCGCTCGAGCACGACGACGAAGCGGCGATCGTCCCGCGCAGCGACACCGATCTCGCCGCCCTCGTCTACACGGGCGGCACGACCGGCCGCGCCAAGGGCGTGATGCTGACGCACGCGAACCTCTGGGAGGCAGGCCGGAGCGGCCACGACGCGGGCCAGGTTCCGGACGTCGAGCGTTCGCTCACGTCGCTGCCGCTCGCGCATTCGTACGGCCTGCTCGTGCTCAACGTCGCACTGCACCATCCCGGCCGGCCGCGAAGCGTCCTCATGCGCTGGTTCGAGCCGGAGGCATGGCTTCGGCTCGTCTCGGAGCACCGCGTGCAGATCGCGCCCATCGTCCCGTCGATGCTCTACATGCTGCTTGCGCAGCCGCTCGAGGAGTACGACCTGTCAGAACTTCGATACGTCGCATGCGGGGCTGCCCCGTTGGCCCGCGGCGCGCTCGAGGAGTTCGTGCGCCGCCTGCCCGGTGTCGAGATCCGAGAGGGTTACGGCCTGACGGAGACATCGGCGCTCGTCTCCACGAACCCGCCGGGACGCACGAAGGCGGGTACGGTAGGCCCACCGGTTCCGGGAACGGAGGTGCGCATCGTCGAGGGCGAGATCTGCGTCCGCTCGGAGCTCGTCATGGCCGGATACTGGAACGCGCCCGAGCTCACGGCCGAGACGATCCGCGACGGCTGGCTCTACACAGGCGACATGGGCCGCCTCGACGAAGACGGCTACCTCACCGTAGTCGACCGGAAGAAAGATCTGATCATCCGCGGCGGCTTCAACGTCTTCCCGCGTGACGTCGAGGAGGCGTTGCTCGAGCACGCTGCGGTCGCGACTGCGTGCGTCCTCGGGCGGCCGGACGAGGTGCACGGCGAGGAGGTGGTGGCGTTCGTCACCGTCAGCGACGACGTCGGCGAGGAAGAGCTCATCAGCTTCGGCCGGCAACGCCTCGGCGGCTACAAGTATCCGCGTGAGATCCACATCGTGGACCAGTTGCCGCTGACACCTGTCGGGAAGGCGGACCGAAAGGCGCTCCGCGAGAAACTGGAGCTCGAACGAGGAGGTGCGAGAGCAACATGAGCACGACGATGACGTTGGCGGAGCTCGAGCAATCGAGCGACGTCGAGCTGGGCGCGAGCGACTGGCACGAGATCACGCAGGAGCAGATCAACCAGTTCGCGGCAGCGACAGGCGACCACCAGTGGATCCACGTCGATCCGGAGGCCGCCGCGAACGGTCCGTTCGGCACCACCGTTGCGCACGGCTACCTAACGCTGTCGATGCTGCCGATGATGCTGAGCGAGATCGTGTCGGTCAGCGACGCCGTGATGGGCGTGAACTACGGCACCGAGAAGATCCGCTTCACGAGGCCGGTGCCGTCCGGCTCGCGCGTGCGGCTGCACGCGAAGCTCGCACGGGCTGAGCGCCGAGGACCGAGCGTCGTCTGGTACGTCGGCGTGCAGGTCGAGGTCGAAGGGAAAGAGAAGCCGGCCCTAGTCGGAGAGGTCGTGTACATGGCGACGGGAGCTCCGGATGCCTGAGGCCGTCATCGTCACCGCGGCGCGGACGCCGATCGGCCGCGCCCGGAAGGGTTCCCTCGTCGACGCCCGGCCTGACGACCTCGTCGCGTTCGCGATCGACGCTGCGCTGAACGCGGTACCGGAGCTCGACCGCGCCGAGATCGTCGACGTGATGGTCGGTTGCGGGTTCCCGCAGGAGAAGCAAGGAATGAACCTCGCGCGGCGCGCGGCGCTCCTGGCGGAATTGCCCGAGACGGTCCCGGGGACAACGGTGAACAGGTTCTGCGCGTCGAGCCTGCAGACGATCAGGATGGCGTTCCATGCTGTGCGTGCCGGCGAGGGTGACGCATTCGTCGCAGCCGGCGTCGAGTCGATCACGCAGGTCGACGGCTATCCCAAGGACGCGGAAGAGCTGCATCCCAAGCTGTTCGGCGACGACGCTCCGATCGCCAACGTGTACATCCCGATGGGTCTGACGGCAGAGAACGTCGCGGAACGCTGGGACGTCTCACGCGAGGACATGGATCGCTTCGCGCAGCGATCGCAAGAGCGCGCGGTCGCGGCGCAGGACTCGGGTTTCTTCGACCGCGAGGTGACTCAGTGGGACGGAGTCGCACGCGACGACGGTCCTCGGCGCGAGTCGACGCTCGAGGGGCTGGCGGAGCTCGACCCCGCCTTCAAGCCGAACGGGAAGGTGACAGCGGGAAACTCGTGCCCGCTCAACGACGGCGCGGCGGCCGTCCTGGTAATGAGCGACACCCGTGCGCGTGAGCTCGGGATCCGTCCGCGTGCACGCATCATCGCGTCCTCGGTTTCCGGCGTGGCACCCGAGATCATGGGCGTCGGCCCGATCGAAGCGGTGCGCAAGGTGCTGGCGCAGGCGTCGATGACGATCGAGGACGTCGACGTGATGGAGCTCAACGAGGCCTTCGCCGCGCAGGTGCTCCCAGTTTGTCGAGAGCTCGGCGTCGACCCCTTCGGCGAGAAGCTGAACCCACACGGCGGGGCGATCGCCCTCGGCCATCCGTACGGCATGACGGGCGCGCGCATCATGTGCACCCTGCTGAACGACCTGGAAACCCTCGACGGGACGATCGGCCTCGAGACGATGTGCGTCGGCGGCGGGCAAGGCATGGCGATGCTCGTCGAGCGGCTGCACTAGCGTCGGCCCGTCCCTGCCCCATTCCGACACGAAGGGCGTGGCCCTGCGATGACGACACAGCCGCGCGCCGAAAGTGAAACGCCTGTGCAACGACAGGTCCGTTTGCCCCGTGCCACACCTGTCCCAAGCCGACGTGTCACCGTCCGGAAGAACATGTCCCCATGCGACCGCAGGGGTCCGACCCCACGACGTGGCGGTTGGGGACATGGTTTCTGGAACAGAAGTGTGACGTTCGCTCCACATGCATGGAGAGAAGCCGGCTCGCTCGCCAGCAGGAACGCCATGCCGTTGCGACCTGCGATGCTTGACGCATGGCAGTCTCGGATCTCACCAGCCCCGCCGAGCTGCTCGAGCTGAGGGCCCTCTACCGGGCGTTCATGGAGGAGCACGTTCTGCCGGCGGAGGAAGAGCTGCTCCGCGAGGACGACGCCGCCCAGGAGGTGCTGGCGGACCTCCGAGGTCGGGCGAAGGCCGACGGCCTCTGGGCACCCCACCTCCCGCCCGAGGCCGGCGGAACGGGACGCGGTTTCCTCGCCTACGCACACCTGAACGAGGAGATCGGCCGCGTCACCTGGGCGCAGTACGTCTTCAACTGCCAGGCGCCCGATGCCGGAAACGGGGAGATCCTCCACCTGTTCGGCTCCGACGAGCAGAAGGAGCGATGGCTGAAGCCGCTCGTCGACGGTGAGACGAGGTCGTTCTTCTCCATGACGGAGCCGGACGTCTCCGGCGCTGATCCAACCGGCCTCCGAACGACCGCACGCCTCGACGGGGAGGAGTGGGTGATCGACGGGCACAAATGGTTCTCGTCCGGGGCCGAGGGCGCCGGCTTCGGGATCGTGATGGCGGTGACGGAGCCGGAGGCGCAGCCGCACCGCCGAATGAGCCAGATCATCGTCCCGGCGGACGCCGAAGGCCTGACGATCCAGCCGGTCCCGGTGCTCGGCCACCGCGGCCGCGGCTGGACGACGCACTGCGACGTCGGCTACCGCGACGTCCGCGTGCCGGTAGAGAACCTGCTCGGCGGGCGCGGCGACGGCTTCCGCATCGCACAGAAGCGTCTCGGCCCGGGGCGCATCCACCACGTGATGCGCTGGCTGGGCCAGATGCAGCGGGCCTTCGAGCTCATGTGCACACGCTCGCTCGAGCGCGAAGCGTTCGGCGGACCGCTCGCCGACAAGCAGACCGTTCAGAACTGGATCGCCGACTCGGCTGCGGAGATCCAGGCGTGCCGATTGCTGACGCTCGATGCGGCCCACAAGATCGACGACGGTTCCGAAGCACGCGTCGAGATCTCGCTGATCAAGTTCTACGCAGCCCAGGTGCTGTCGGACGTGATCGATCGCGCCGTGCAAGTCCACGGCGCCCTCGGCCTCACCGGCCGCTCACCCCTGAGCCACATGTACATGCAGGCTCGCGGCGCGCACATCTACGACGGGCCCGACGAGGTACACCGGATGGTCGTCGCGCGGCGGATCCTGAAGGCATTCGAGGACGGGGACCGCTGGGAGTTCAGCTAGGCGGCGGCCCGACCGGCGCTCCGCTCTCGTCACGGGGACCGGGAACGTTCGGGAATCGGAACTGCACGGGATCGCGGTTCGGCTGCACGGCCCAGACCTGCCCTGTCTCATCGCTTCTCGCGGCGACGAGGACGGCGTCCGCGACGTCTTCGGCCCGCAGAAGCGGGAAGCCTTCGCGGACGAATTGCTCCCGGCCGTCACCGAGGAGCGGCGTGTCTGCGAAACCCGGTGCGACCGCGTTGATACGGATGCCGCGCACCGCCAGCTGCGGAGCGACGCTGCGCACGAAGCCGACGACAGCATGCTTCGTCAACGCATAGACGGGGTCGCTCGCGGTCGGGGTGAGCCCGGCCAACGACGCCGTCGCGACGATCGCGCTTCCCTCGACCATCACACGCGCGAGCCTGCGGGCGCCGAAGACAACGCCGTCGACGTTCGCACGGAGGATCCGGCGATACGCCGCATCCGACACCCGCGTCAGATCTGCCTCGCCGGTGACGACGCCGGCGTTGAGGCAGGCGAGCTCGACCGCCCCGACGGCCTCCCACGCGGCCGGATCGGCGACATCGAAGCCGTCCCGCAGATCGAGCACCTGCACCTCGGTGCCACCTTGCTCGAGGAGCGCCACCACCGCCGCCCCGATTCCGGAGGCGCCGCCCGTGACGAGAGCCGTGGCCGGAAACATGGGAACATCGTCGCATGCGCCTAGCCCTGACGGTCCCCTTCAGCGGGATCCCGCTGACCGAGCTCCCGGCATACGTCCGCCGCGCCGAGGACGCCGGGTACGAGAGCGTCTGGTCTCAAGAGGCGACCGAGCTCGACGGCTTCACGCCGCTCACCATCGCCGCACTGAACACCGAGCGCATGCGGCTCGTGACGGGCATAGTCAGCGTGTACACGCGCGGCCCGACCCTGCTCGCGCAGTCCGCGACCGCGCTGTCGGAGCTGAGCGGCGGCCGGTTCGTGCTGGGCCTCGGCGCATCGTCCAACGTCATCGTCGAGCAGTGGAACGGCATCCCGTTCGAGCGCCCGCTGGCCCGCGTCCGCGAGACCGTCGACTACCTCCGCCGCGCGTTCGCGGGCGAGCGCGTCGACGGCGGCTTCAAGCTCAACCCTGCGCCGACGTTCCACATCCCGATCGTGCTCGCGGCGCTCCGTGACCGGATGCTCCGCCTTGCCGCCGAACGCGCAGACGGAGCGTTCACGAACTTCCTCCCGGAAAGCGCCGTTCCGAAGGTGGTCGAGGCGTTCGGCTCGCCGGACAAGGAGCTCGCCTGCCGCTTCTTCTCCATGGCCGGTCCGGACGACGAAGTCCTCGCGACCGCAAAACGGATCTTCGTCGCCTATGCCACGGTTCCCGTCTACACGGAGTTCTTCCGCTGGCTCGGCTGGACGGACGAGGTCGATCCGGTCGTCGACGCATGGAACGCCGGCGACCGGCGACGTGCGCTCGAGCTCACGCCGGAGCGGCTCGTGCGGGAGATCTTCCTGCTCGGACCGGCCGAGGCGCAGCGTGAACGGCTGGCGGCCTTCGCCGACGCGGGGATCACGACGGCGGCTCTGACGCTTATGTGGCCACCGGAACGAATCGGCGAGGCGATCGACGCGTTCGCGCCGTCGTGACGGACATCGTCGAGACCCTGCCGCGCAGGAGCGAGACGGCGCCGGCGCCGCTGCTGGTGCTCGACCGGGTGGGGGAGTTTCTCGACGCGCACGGTCTCGGCTCCGGCGACGTGCGGGCGCACCGGATCGGCGAGGGCGGCGGCTCCAACTTCACGTTCCTGCTCGAGCGGGACGCAGGCCGGTACGTGCTGCGTCGTCCGCCGCGGCCGCCGCTGCCGCCCTCGGCACACGACATGGTGCGCGAGGCACGCCTCCAGCTCGCGCTCGCGCCTCTCGGCATCCGCGTGCCGACGATCCTCGCCGTCGGCGAGGACGAGGGCGTCCTCGGCGTCCCCTTCTACGTCATGGGGTACATCGACGGCGAGGTAGTCAGCACGAAGCTGCCGGCCGAGCTCGAACGCGACGCCGACGCGCGGCGCCGCCTCGGCGAAGACCTCGTCGACACGCTCGTCGAGATCCACGCGGCCGACGTCCGTGTGCCCGCACTCGCCGCGTTTCAGCGACCGGGCAGCTACCTCGAGCGCCAGGTGCGGCGCTTCTCGCAGCTGTGGGAGATCAATGCCACGCGCGAGCTGCCGAGCGTCGAGGCGGCCGGCCGTGAGCTCGCGCGCCGCCTCCCGGAGCCGCTGCCCGACACGGTCGTGCACGGCGACTATCGCCTCGGAAACATGATCGTTCACCGCGACGCTCCGTCGTCGATCGCCGCCGTGCTCGACTGGGAGATGGGAGCGATCGGCGATCCTCGCGCGGACGTCGGCTACCTCGTCGCAACCTACAGCGAGCCGGGCGGTGAGGCGAATCCGCTCGGCACGTCGCCTGTCACGGCGACGCCCGGGTTCCCGTCACGCGCCGACCTGGTCGAGCGCTATTCGCAGGCGAGCGGCCGCGACGTCGAGCCCCTCGCGTGGTTCGAAGCGCTCGCGCTCTGGAAAGCCGCCGTCTTCTGCGAGGCGATCTACGGCCGCTATGTCCGGGGCGAGCTGACGGCCGATGACGCGCGGGCGGAGCGATTTGCCGAGGGGGTTCCGCTGCTCGCGGACCTGGCTGCGGCCGCGCTCGCGCGCTGAGCCCGCTCCCAGGCTCAGTCGGTCATCCTGAGGGCGACGGCGGGCCGGATCCTCGTGGCGGACAGCGCCGGAGCGACCGTCGCCGCGAGCGACGCCAGGACAGTGCCTGTCAACAGAACGGCCAGCTGGACGTACGGAACCGCGAAGCTGAGATCGCCCATCGCGTCCGACCCCGCGATGATCGTGTAGAGCGTCAAGAGGGCGAGCAGTGCGCCGATCAACGTTCCCTGGAAGGCGACGTACGCGGCCTCGATCGCGAAGCTGCGGCCGACCGAGCGTCCTGGGAAGCCCAACGCGCGCAAGGTGCCGATCTGGCGCCGTCGCTCGCGGACCGCCCGGATCATGACGACGGCGATGCCCGCGATCCCAACCAGCAAGCCCATCGCCAGGTAGCCCTCGAATAGCTGGAAGATCTGGTGCGTCATGCCGAAGGCCTCGTCCATCAGCGCGGCGATCGAGAACGCCTCGGCGCCGTTGCCGATGAACCGGCTCTGCAGGCGTGCCGCGAAGAGGTCTGGATCCGTTCCCGGGAGGAGCGAGAGGTAGCTCCTGCTGGGGACGAGGTGGTCTCCGAACAACTGGTGTGCGCCTCGCCACCCGTAGAGCATTCCGTTCTTCACGAAGTAGTCGGCGGAGGCGATGGCGGCGACGGTGAGATCACGCGTGTTGCCGGAGATCGGGTCGCTGACCCTCAGCTTGTCGCCGACTCTCACCTTGAACCCGGGCGGGCCGCCGGTGTGCAGAAACTGTGGGTCGGCGATGACGAGCCCCGGGTGGCTCAGAACGGCGGACCATGCCTCGAGGTCCGTGGAGTACCCGCCGCGGTCCTCCAGCTTCGGCGGCCCCATCTGGATGAGGCTTTCGTCGAAGCCGCTGAGCGGCCAGAAGTGCTCGTCGGGTGCGTTCTCGAGCGCAAAGCTCGCATTGACCTGCGAGAACGGAGCGACCATCAGGACCCCCGGCATGCGGACGAGATCGTCGATCCGGATCGGGTTCGTGCCGCTCGACTGGACCAACACTTCCGCGCCACCCGAGGCCGCGGCGCTCGCGCTGTCCACCTGCCGGTCGATCATGAACGAGATCGACGTGATGAACGTGAGGATGAAGACGACGAGCGCGTACATCGCGACCGTCAACCCGGTGCGGCCCCGCCGTGCAAGGGGATAGGCGAGGCCCAGGCGAAGCGCAACCGCCCGCCCTCCCACACGTCGTATCACCGCGGTGAGCCGATCCTGCTGGAGCGTCACCAACGCGACTCCGCCGGCAGTCATGACAATTCCCTGTGCGACGTACAACATGATCGGCGCACCCTCGACCGAGCTCGGGACGACGGCAAACACAACCGCGCCCCACGCCACGATCAGGCCGGCAAGAACGGTCGTGACCGTACGGCTCGGCGCCAACCTACCGAGCGCGGGCGCAAGCCCAATGAGAAGCAGCGCCGGGCCGAGCAGCAGGCCGAACGGCTCCTGCGATGCGGCTGCGCTGACGGTCCAGGCGGCGCCGAGTATGGAACCGCCCGCACCGAGATAGAGCCAGCGGCGCTTCCGCCGCGGCGGCGGCTCCGCGAGATCGCGGATCGCCCGGATGATGTTCAGACGGCTGACGCGGATGCTCATGACGACGATGGTCAGCAGCGCAACGACGAACGAGATTGCGAAGGACCGCGCCAGGCTCGTCTCCTTGACGGTGAAGTACAGGTCGAACTGACTGTGCTCCGAGCTGAAGGCAGCCTGCGAGAGGGAGACGAGCAATCGCCCCAGGCCGACGCCCGCCACCGTTCCGAGCATCGTCGCAGCGACGGCGTAGATGAAGCCCTCGGTCGCGAAGGCGCCGACGAGAGCCCCGCGACGCATCCCGACGGCGCGTGCCATGCCGAGCTCGGGCTTGCGTTCTGCGGCGAGCATGACGAAGAGGTTGATCAAGAGGAGCAGCCCGGCGCATACGCCGAAGCTGCCCATCGCCGTGAACATCTGCGTGAAGACCCTGCCGGTCTCGTCGGCAACCTCCAGAACGTCTCGCTTGACGGTGCTGACCTGCGGATCGAGTGTCGCCGAGGCCTGCCGGACGGACGTCGTGACCCCGTCGGTCAGCGCCGCTCCGCTCTCGATCCCACCGCGGTTCGAGACCGCAACGAACCATGCCGGAGGGGCACCGTCGCCGAATCCGCCGGCCACCATCCGAGCGAATGTGGAAGGCGCTACCAGCACGTTGCGTGATTCCTGCTCCTCGTCGAGGGAGAAGCCCGCAAGCCCGAGGCGCGGGAAGACACGGTCGACGAACAACGCCCGCGGGCGACCGTAGGCGTAGACGTCGATGCGCGCCCCCGGGTGGACACCGAGCGCACGAGCGAGGTCTTCGGTGATCGCGGCATGCCCCGAGGCGGGCGTAGGCCCGGAGATACCGGTTGTGCCGGGAGCCTTCCCGAAGCGGCGCGCGGCCCCGAAATCGAAACCGACGACATGCGAGCTCGGCGCGGTCCGGAGCGTCCGGCCCGAGCCGGCGGTCACCGCCGCGTCGAGGCTGGCGAACGGAAGGAGCCCGTCGATCTGGGACTCGGGAAGCGACCGCAGCCGGCTCGCCAGCGACTTCCACTCGCGAGCATCTTGTGCGACCACGAGCTCATCGACGGGCCCGAGGTGCTGTCGTGCGACTTGCCTGATCGACGAGTCCATCGTGTCGCCGACGACGGCTGAGCCCGTGATGATGGCGGCTCCGAGCAGCGAGCCAACGACGACGAGCAGCGCTTCCCGCGGCCGCCGCACAGCGTTGCGCACGGCAAGCCGGCGCAGAATCGGGCGCCGCACGAGGATGAAGAGAAACGGCAGCGCAGCGATGAGCGACACGAGGAGCGCGACCGTCATCGCAGGGCAACCTCCCGCACCTCCTCCGCCGGGCTACCGAGCATCTCGTCGCCCACGAGCCGCCCGTCGCGGACGGTGACCAGCCGCTCTGCCTCAGCCGCAACGGTGGGATCGTGCGTGACGAGGATGATCGTGAGCCCCTCGGCGTGCAAGTCCCCGAGCAGCTCGGTGACGGCCGCGGCCATCTCCGAGTCGAGATTGCCGGTCGGCTCGTCCGCCCAGACGATTCGGGGCTTTCCTGCGAGTGCACGCGCAACCGCTACACGCTGCTGCTCACCGCCGGACAGCTCCATCGGCCGCCGATCCAAGCGATGCCCGAGGCCGATGCGCGTCAGCGTCTCACGAGCCCTCGCCCGCGCATCCTGCTCACGCACTCCCGCTAGCAGCAGCGGAAGCTCGACGTTCTCGGTCGCGGTGAACACCGGGATGAGGTTGAAGGCCTGGAAGATGAAGCCCATCTCCTTGGCGCGGTGCTTCGTGCGTTCCTTGTCCGAAAGCTCGTGGATGCTCAGTCCGTCGACGAGCACGCGGCCGCCGTCGATCTCATCCAGGCCGGAGGCGCAATTGAGCAACGTCGTCTTCCCCGAGCCCGACGGCCCCATGACGGCCAGGAACTGTCCCGCCGGGACGACGAGGTCGAGCCCGCGCAAGGCGACGACCGAGTCCGATCCGGACCGATAGACCTTGCGCAAGCCCTCCGTGACGAGGATCGGCGGGCGTTGATTGCCGTTTGTGGTCATCTCGACCCCCTTCGATGCGCTTGCACACGCAAGTCTCCGGTCTCCCGCACCGCGAGGCATCGGGGCGACGACGGAGGCCGTGTGCGGCGTTCTACTGAGCCCTGCGCCCGCTGGTCGGCGGACCCCAGCTCGGAAATCTGGGGAATCGTTCCGCGCGTGGTCAGGAGCCTGAGCCGCCGCCGCTCGTAATCCAGACGGCGCTCACGCTCGCCGGCCTCGTCGCGGCTGAAAACGTGCTCCTGCTCCGCGGACTGGATCGCCCGCTCAGCCGAGTCGAGAGCGCGCTCCCACGAGGCGAGCAGTTGCGCGAGCGTGATCGTTCGCTGCTCCGGCCGTCGTCCGGCGCACGTGGAACGCGTGGGCCGGGACGAACGAGCCGTGCGAGTCGAGCGCTGAACGCGAGAGCCGCGGTGCAGCGACCGAGAGAGCCCGGCCCGCCTTCGGGTGACTGAGGAGACTGTCGCGGGCACCGGCGCTCCTCGTCATGCGCGCGCCCGTTCTCGGCGTCGAGACGCAGGTTTCCGGCGCGGCCAGGTCAGCTTCGAATCGACCGAGACGACGCCCGGCGTCTGCTCGGCGAAGGAGACGATCGAGTCGGCGAGGTCCTCGGTATCCACTCGGCCCTCCAGGGAGACGGCTCCCTGTTCGACGCCGATCTCCACGTGCGCCGCGTTCATCCACAGCCGCCGAACGATCCCGTCCTCGCGAATCTCTCGCTCGATTTCCTCGTCTGCACGGGTGAAGGCCCGCACGAGATCCGAACGCGTGACGATTCCGACCAGTTGGCTGCCGTCGACGACCGGGAGACGGTCGATCCGCAGCTCGAGCATCAGCGCAGCTGCATCTGCAAGGGAGCGGCCCGGCGCGATTGTCACTGCCGGCGCCGTCATCGCCTCCCCTGCGGTGCGAGCCGCGAGCTTCGCCAGCGGCGGGTCCTCCGCGTAGTGCACGAGCCAGTCCACCACGCCTTTCCGTTCCGGCGCGTGCCGCTCCTTGAAGAGGATGTCGGTCTCCGAGACGACTCCGAGCACCCGATCTCCGTCGACCACCGGCAGTCCGGACACTCCGTACTCGAGCATCCGCGTCGCGACCACCTTCAGCGGCGTGTCCGCGGTGACGGCGAACACGTTCTCTGTCATGACGTCTCTGACTCTCACGGGTCCTCCTCCTTCATCGCTCACCTCGAGTCTCGTCAGGAGCTCGGGGGCACAGCATCAGAGAGGGCACGGAACCGCAGGTGCGGCTTTTCCGCAGGCGTCAGCGGGCGAAAAGGTGCGCGGCTACCAGGTCTTGGCGCGTGCCGCCTTCGCCGGCGCGGCAACCCGGATCCGGGCGTCCACCGCGACACAGCCGTAGGAGCCGGCGATCACCGGATTGAGATCGAGCTCGGCCACCTCCGGTAGGTCGTCAACCAGTCGCGCGACGCGTAGAACCACGTCGCTCACCCGGCCCAAGTCCGCCGGAGGAGCGCCGCGGTAGCCCGCGAGGAGAACGCCGACCTTGCCCTGTGTGACGAGCTCCTCCGCGTCCACGTCGGTGAGCGGGGCCAGGCGGAAGCTCGCCTCGCCGATGAGCTCTGCGAGCGTCCCACCCGGCCCGAGCGCCACCAGCGGTCCGAAGACGGGATCCTGCACAGCGCCGATGAGCAGCTCGACGCCGCCGGATACGAGTGGCTGGAGGAGGAACGGTGGCCCGATGCGCTCGGCCGCCGTGCGGACCGCCTGCGCATCACGCAGGTCGAGCGCCACCCCGCCGCGCTCGGTCTTGTGCACTCCCGCGAGCGCCGTCTTCAGCACGACCGGAAATCCGAGCTCGTCGGCTGCAGCAACCGCGTCGTCGACAGAGGCCGCAGTGCGTTCTGCGACGAGCGGAATCCCGTAGGCATCGAGCAGTTCCCGCGCTTCGTCCGAATCGAGCCACCGCTCGGCGTCGTTCCAGAGGCCAGATCGCGCGCGGTCGACGTCGATCCCGTCGAGCTCGACGCCGCGCCCTTGCGGCCGGCGTAGCCACTCGGCGCGATCGGCCGCACGTCCGAGGGCACGCGCGGCCGACTCCGGATACGCAAAGGCCGACACCGGCGCCGACAACAGGCCCTCCGGTGTTCCTGCGGCGCTGATGACACAGGCGAGCACCGGCTTGTCGACCGTCTCCGCCTGCTCCGTCGCACGCGCGATCGCCTCTGCCACTTCTTCGGCGCCCGCGACGACCGGCGGCACGAACAGAACGATGAGCGCGTCCAGACCTGGGTCCTTCAGAAGCATCGGAATCGCGTTCTGGTACGTCGACCCCACCGCAGAGCCGAGCATGTCGACGGGGTTGCTAACGCTCGCCTCCGCTGGAAGCAGCCCGCGGAGCTCCGAGACCGTCGAGTCTGCGAGCGGAGGCAGGGCCAGCCCTGCTGCGTCGCACGCGTCGGCGCAGAGGATGCCCAGCCCGCCGGCGTTCGTCAGGACACCGACGTTCCGCGCGCGCGGGAGCGGCTGCGAGGCGAGCAGACCGCTGAAGTCGAGCAGCTCCTCGAGCGTGTCGACGCGAAGAACGCCGGCCTGCTGGAAGAGGGCGTCCACGGCCGCCTCCGATCCGGCGAGTGCGGCCGTGTGAGAGCTGGCTGCCCGTGCCCCGGCGGCCGTTCGCCCGGCCTTCATCGCGACGATCGGCTTCGTCCGCGCGACGCGGCGCGCAACACGCGCGAACTTCCTCGGGTTGCCGAAGGACTCGAGATAGAGGAGAACGACGTCGGTGTGCGGGTCGTCCTCCCAGTACTCGAGCAAGTCGTTGGACGAGATGTCTGCCTTGTTGCCGATCGAGACGAAAGCCGAGAGGCCGAGTCTCCGCTCGGCGGCGCGTTCGAGCACGGCGAGACCGAGTGCGCCGCTCTGCGACGAGAAGCCCACCTTTCCCGGCGGCAGCGCGCGTGGCCCGAACGTCGCATTGAGACGCGGCTCGGCGACCGCGATGCCGAGGCAGTTGGGCCCGAGCAACCGCGCGCCGCGAGACCGGACGAGCTCGAGGAGCTGCTCCTCACGTGCCTCACCCTCGGGCCCGATCTCTGCAAAGCCCGCCGAGATGACGCAGAGTGCCTGCACTCCGGCGGTCAGGGCATCCTCGGCGGCGGCAAGCACGGCGGCGCCAGGAAGACAGACGACGGCGAGGTCGATCGACTCGCCGATCTCGGCCACGCTCGGGTAGGCGCGCACGCCGGCCACGGAATCTCCGGACCGATTCACCGGGAAAGCGGCGCCGCGGAACTCTCCCCGCAGCACGTTCCGGAACAGCTCGCCGCCGATCGATCCCGGACGCGGGGACGCGCCGACGACGGCGACGGTCCTCGGCTCGAAGAACGGCCGGAGCGAGCCGACAACTCCGATGTGATCTCGCTCGTCGATGCGCAACCGAAGCGCTTCCGTCCGGCCGAGCGACAGTCGAACTTCACTGATCCCGCTGACCGTCTCACGCTTCGTCTCGAAGCCCGCGTCGGAGAACACGCGCAGCATCGGCGTGTTGTCTGCCATCACCTCGGCAACGAACTCCTCGATCCCGGTCGAGGCGGCGGCGTCCGCGAGCTGCTCCAGCAGTCGGGTCGCAATGCCACGGCCCTGAAGCTCGTCAGCAACAGCGAAGGCGACCTCAGCGGTGCGCGCGTCGCGCAGACGGACGTAATTCGCGACCGCGACGACGCGGTCGTCCTTCGTGCCGACGAGAGCGCCGCGCTCGACCCAGTCCGGCTCGACGACCGGGTCGACCAGATGCGCATCGACGCCGGGGTGGCCGTGAAAGCGGAAGTACAGGCTGCGATCGGACAGGTCGCCGAAGAACGCGAGCAGCAGCGGTGCATCCTCTCGTCTCGGCGGGCGCAGGCGCATAGTCGATCCGTCCCGCAGAACGACGTCGGCGACAGTGGGCGTCACGGTGCGTGCGGGCATCGAGGGCATCAGGGGAGGTTCTGCGATACAAGTACCGCTCGAGCGGCACGTGCCGCAACGAGCTCTTCCCTCGCCCGGACCACGAAGACGCGCACGGTCGCGCCGTCGGCGGTGATGTCAGCGTCGGGCTCGCAATCGGCGTTCCGACGGGCATCGACCTCGACGTCGAGGAACGCCAGCCGTTCACAGAGCTGCTCCCGGACGCGCGGAGAGCGCTCGCCGATACCGGCGGTGAACACGAGTGCGTCGAGGCCGCCGGCCGCGGCCACCATGCTTGCGACGGCACCGGCGAGCCGGTGGAGCCAGACGTCGAACGCCAGCTGCGCCACCTCCTCGCCGGCCGCCGCTCGACTTTCGAGCTCGCGCATTCCCCCTGATCCGCCGGCGAGCCCCTTCATGCCCGAGTCCGAGTTGAGCGTGTGATCGAGCGCCTCGACGCTGACGTCGTGCTCTCGCAAGACGTAGAGCAACGCGCCGGGATCGATCGAGCCGGAGCGGGTCGTCATCGGGATGCCCTCGAGCGGTGTGAAGCCCATCGTCGTGTCGACTGAGCGCCCGCCGACCACGGCGGTAACGGACGAGCCACCGCCCAGGTGGCAAACCACGAGGCGGTCGACCGAGCGTCCGAGCAGCTGGGGCACGCGCTCGCTGCTCCACTGAACAGAAAGCCCGTGGAAGCCGTAGCGCCTGATGCCCCACTCGTCACGCCAGCGAGCGGGAATCGCGTAGAGCGCGGCCCTTTCAGGGATCGAGCGGTGAAACGACGTGTCGAAGACGGCAACGTGCGGTGCATCCGGGACTGCACGCTTTGCCTCCTCGATCGCGTGCAGCCCGGGTGCGTTGTGGAGAGGCGCGAGCGAGACGAGCTGTCGAATCTCCTCTCGGACCGCGTCGTCGATGACGACCGCGTCGCGGAAGCGGGCTCCACCGTGCACGACACGGTGGGCCACGGCTTCGACGCCGGCAGGCGCCTCGGCAAAGGAAGAGATCCGCGTGCTTTGCTCGTCGTCACCGACGAGATCCAGCTTCAGGCTCGTCGAGCCCGCGTTGACGACGAGGATGTCGGACACGCCGGGCCGGTTCAGCCGGGCCAGGTCCAGTTGCGGATCTCGGGAGGATCCTCCCCGTGCTCGCGTCCGTAGGCACGCGCGCGGAGCCGACTGTCGATCATCTCCTGTCGCAGGTGGTCGGCTCGTCCGGCGAGCTGCGGCAGCCGGTCGATGACGTCCATCACGAGATGGAACCGGTCGAGGTCGTTCAGCATGACCATGTCGAACGGCGTCGTCGTCGTGCCCTCCTCCTTGTAGCCGCGCACGTGCAGGTTCCCGTGATTCGTCCGGCGGTACGTGAGGCGATGAATGAGCCAGGGATAGCCGTGGTATGCGAAGACGACCGGCCGGTGGGTGGTGAACAGCGAGTCGAACTCCCGGTCGGAGAGGCCGTGCGGATGCTCGTCGGTCGGCTGCAGCCGCATCAGGTCGACGACGTTGACGACCCGCACGCCGAGCTGGGGCAGGCGCTCGCGCAGGATCGCGGCAGCGGCCAGCGTCTCGAGTGTCGGGATGTCCCCGCAGCAGCCGAGGACGACGTCCGGCTCGGCATCGTGGTCGTTCGAGGCCCAGTCCCAGATCCCGATCCCGCGCGTGCAGTGGAGGATCGCCTCGTCAATGGGCAGGTACTGGAGCGCGGGCTGCTTGCCGGCGACGATCACGTTCACGTAGTTGCGGCTGCGCAGACAGTGATCCGCGACAGACAGCAAGGTGTTCGCGTCGGGCGGGAGGTACACGCGAATGATCTCCGCCTTCTTGTTGGCGACGTGGTCGATGAAGCCTGGATCCTGGTGCGAGAAACCGTTGTGGTCCTGCCGCCAGACGTGTGAGCTCAGCAGGTAGTTGAGCGATGCGATCGGCCGCCGCCACGGAATCGCCCGCGTGACCTTCAGCCACTTTGCGTGCTGGTTGAACATCGAGTCGACGATGTGGATGAACGCCTCGTAGCAGTTGAAGAGCCCGTGCCGGCCCGTGAGCAAGTAACCCTCGAGCCATCCCTGGCACATGTGCTCCGAGAGGACCTCGAACACGCGCCCGTCGGCGGCGAGCTCCTCGTCGACGGCCTCGCTCTCCGCCAGCCAGCGCCGGGACGTTGCGGCGAACACGTCGCCGAGGCGGTTGGAGGCGGTCTCGTCCGGGCCGAACAGGAGGAAGTTGTCGGAATTCCTCGCGATCACATCCCGCAGGAACGAGCCGAGGACGCGGGTCGATTCGACGAACTCGACGCCGGGCGCCTCGACGCCGACGGCGTAGTCGCGGAAGTCGGGAAGACGGAGGTCGCGGAGCAGCAGGCCCCCGTTCGCGCTCGGGTTTGCGCTCATTCGCCGCTCGGCAGTCGGCGCGACAGCTGCGACCTCGGGGTGAAGCCGGCCGTGCTCGTCGAAGAGCTCGTCCGCGCGATAGCTCCTCATCCACTCCTCGAGGATTCTGAGGTGGTCCTTGTTCTCGCGGACGTCCGTCATCGGCACCTGATGCGACCTCCAGGTGCCTTCGACCGGCAGCCCGTCGACCTCCGCAGGGCCCGTCCATCCCTTCGGGGAGCGGAGCACGATCATCGGCCAGCGCGGGCGCTCGGTGCTGCCCTCCTCACGCGCGCTTCGCTGGATCTCCTCGATGTTGTCGAGCGCCTCGTCGATCACGCCGGCGAACCGCACGTGAACGTTTGCATGGTCCTCGTCGGCACGCACGGAGACGAACAGCGGCTCGTAGCCGTAGCCGCGCATCAGCGCTTCGAGCTCGTCCTCCGGGATCCGTGCGAGGACCGTCGGGTTCGCGATCTTGTAGCCGTTGAGGTGAAGGATCGGCAGGACCGCGCCGTCGCTGCGCGGGTTCAGGAACTTGTTCGCATGCCAGCTCGTCGCGAGCGGCCCCGTCTCGGCCTCGCCGTCGCCGACGACGCAGGCGACGAGCAGGTCCGGATTGTCGTACGCGGCCCCGTACGCGTGGACGAGCGCGTAGCCGAGCTCTCCTCCCTCGTGGATCGAGCCGGGTACCTCCGCTGCGACATGGCTCGGGATGCCTCCCGGAAACGAGAACTGGCGGAAAAGGCGCTGCAGGCCCTCCTCGTCTTGCGTCACGTGCGAGTACAGCTCGCTGTACGTGCCTTCGAGGTACGCGTTCGCGACGAGGCCCGGGCCGCCGTGACCGGGGCCCGTGACGTAGATGACGCTGAGGTCGCGCTTGCGAATCACCCGGTTGAGGTGTGCGTAGACGAAGTTGAGCCCGGGCGTCGTCCCGAAGTGGCCGAGGAGGCGCGGCTTCACGTGCTCCGGAGCGAGCGGCTCGCGGAGCAGAGGATTGTCCAGGAGGTAGATCTGGCCGACGGAGAGATAGTTCGCCGCGCGCCACCACGCGTCGAGCCGCGCCACCTCATCTGCGCTCAGAACATCGGCCTGCCTCGCCGGGGCGCGGGTCTCGGTCACCTCGACCGAACCGTAATCGTTTCGTCCTCCTCGAAGCGGGCGTGGCCGGCGCCGCTCGGTTCTCGGCGCCGGCCGTTCCTCCGCGTCGCGGTCAGGCGTGAATCTCCTCGCGCCGACGCTCGGCGGTGGTCTCGATGTCGCGCGCCTCACCTCGCACGACGAGCACCGGGCACTTGGCGTGATGGAGCACGCCGGTGGACACACTGCCGAAGAGCGCACGCCTCACTGCTCCCCAGCCGTGCGAGCCGACGACGAGGAAGCGCGGTTCGTACGTCTCCGCCGCAAGACAGATCTCTTCGATCGGCTGCCCACGCAGGACGACGGCGCGAGCCTCCAGTCCCGCCTCTTCTGCGCGCGCGGCCGCCTCCGAGGCGACCTTTCGCGCCTCTTGCTCCTCCATCTTCGCGAGCTCACCGTTGAGCGGCATCGGAGCGAGGCCGGTCGCCGCGTACGCGACGTCCCACACGCAGACGATCACGAGCTCCGTGTCGAGAAGCCGTGCGAGCTCGATCGCCGTGTCGGTCGCCTTTGCGGCGGTCGGCGAACCGTCGGTTGCCAACAAGACGGGATTCATCGCAAGCCTCCTTTCAGGGTCGGAAGACGATGCGCGCCGGCACGTCACCGTGGAGGAGGTCCTTCATCGCTGCCTGCACATCTGCCAGGGGACGCTCTTCGCGGATGACGCGCGTCTTGCCGGCGGCATGGAGCTGGAACACCTCCCGGAGGTCGAGCCGCGTGCCGACGATCGAGCCGACGACCGTGATCCCGTTCAGCACGGTCTCGAAGATCGGCAGGTCCATCTGGTTATCTGCGGGGAGCCCTACCAGCGACATCGTTCCGCCTCGGCGAAGCGACGCGAACGCCTGCTCGAACGCCTTCGGCGCGACCGCGAGCACGACCGCGGCATCGGCGCCGCCCAGGCGCTTGATCGCGGCGATCGGGTCTTCCTCGGCCGCGTTCACCGTGAACTCGGCGCCGAGCTCGCGTGCAAGCTCGAGCTTCCGCTCGATCAAGTCGACGGCGACGACGCTCCCGCCGGCGATGCGCGCGTACTGGAGGGCGAGATGGCCGAGCCCGCCGATGCCCCAGATGGCAACGAGATCGGCCGGCTTTGCGCCGCTCACCTTCACGGCCTTGTACGTCGTGACGCCCGCGCACGTCAGCGGCGCGGCGTCGAACGGGTCGATCCCTGCCGGCACCTTGACGACATGTCGGGCATGCGCCTTGGCGTACTCGGCGAAGCCTCCGTCGATCGAGTAGCCGGTGTTGAGCTGGGACTCACACAGCGTCTCCCAGCCGGAGACGCAGTAGTCGCACGTCCCACAGGCATAACCGAGCCACGGGATCGCGACGCGGTCGCCGACCGCGACCCCGGTGACGTCCGTCCCGAGCTCTTCGACGACGCCCACGCCTTCGTGGCCGGGCGTGAACGGGAGCTTCGGCTTGACCGGCCAGTCACCGTGCGCGGCGTGGATGTCGGTGTGGCACATGCCCGAGGCCTCGATCCTGACGACGACCTCGCCTGCGCCGGCGACCGGCTTCGGCACCTCCTCGATCTCCGGAGGCTCTCCGAAGGCGTGGACGACGGCCGCACGCATCGTCTCCGTGCCGATCTTCCCGCCGGTGACGGGCTCGAGAGCTGACGTGGTCATGACTCCTCCTTCCTTACTCGCGGCCGAGACGCCGCGAGAACTCACGGTGCGCTGCCTCGGCCGCCGAGAGATCTCTCGCCTGCTCTAAGCGCCCGCGCACCTCGATCAGGTAAGCGGCCAGTTCCGGGCGGCGGATGTCGACGCCCAGCCGCTCGATGAGGCAGCGTCCTTCGACGACTGCGCCGCCGGGCTCCCAGAAAGAGCACCGATCGCGCGAGCACGCCTCGCTTCGGCCTTCAGCGATCATGCGCAGCGCACAGGTCTGGGCTTCGATCTGGCTCACGATTCGAGTCTCTGCTCGACCGCGACGGCCGGCATCGGGCGGCCCCCGCTTCAGCGTGCGGGCTTCTACTGAATCGGAGCCGTGTCCCGCGACAAGAGGCGCGCAAAACGAGAAGACCACCCCGCCGAGCCGGAGTGGTCTTGGGAGGGAAGGGCCGGCGCCTGTCTCGGAAACCACCGGGCACCGGCCCGTCTTCCGCCGCGTCTAGCTTGCTGCGGCAGTCCTTCGATGAAGCGCTGCGAAGGCAAGGACGATGAAGCCGACCCCGCTGAGCAGGAGCGCGACTCCGACGACGATCCCGAACAGCCCGAGCCGGTCGGCCATGTAGGACGTGTTCAGTGCGGTCGCCAGCGCCGTCTCCGTCACCCAGATGTTCCGGGCGCCGTTTGCGACCGGCTGCTTGGACGCGCTGTCCATGACGGCCCACTGCGGGTTGTCGGTCCCGCCGCCGACGGCGAGCTCAGCCTTCGGCGTGTTGGGCCTCGCCTCGAACCGGCCCATCTGCGCGTAGGTGTAGCCGCCCGTTGCCTCGAGGGCGTGGATCCGCATGTAGCCGGCGAAGGCTCGCGCCCTTGGCCCACTGTCGATCGCTTTGCCTGCGACCGCCACGGTCGGCAGGTCGACGCCCGTCAGGCCGGCCTCCTTCGCCTCTTTGGCGATCAGCGCCGGCGTCATGTCGGCCGAGCCGACGATCTTCTCCTGCTTCAGGCTGTCGGCGACCGTGCTCCGGCCGCTGAAGCCCATGACGATTGCGACCACGCCGAACGCGATCAGAACCGCGCCCGCGGCGAAGCCGCCCCACTCGAAGAGCTTCCGGAACAGCTCGCTCCTCTCGCGAACTACGTGTGCCGTTCGCTTGTTGGCTGCGATAGCGCTCATCTCTGCCTCCAATCCCTGTGGTGGTTCCGGATGAGGCCAGTGAAGCTCCAGAGTGCCCTCGCGCCATCCGCGCCCGACCGTCCTGTTGCTGAGGCTCGACCGCGGATCCGCTGCGGCTTTCTACGCAGCTTCTGAGACGATCTCGGCGATGAAGGCGCATCTCGAGACCGACAGGCTGCGCACGCTGGTCGAGACCGGCATCGCAATCAACTCGGAGCTCTCGCTCGACGGCGTCCTCGAGCGGATCGTCGAGGCCGCGGCGCAGGTTACGGGCGCGCAGTACGCCGCACTCGGTGTGATCGACCGCGCGGGTACCGGGCTCGAAAGGTTCGTCACCTACGGAATCGCGCCGGAAGTGCGGACGGAGATCGGCGAGCCGCCGCACGGGCGCGGCATTCTCGGAGTCCTGATTCGAGAAGCGCGCCCTCTCCGGCTGCACGACGTGACCGCGGACCCACGCTCCGTCGGCTTCCCACCCGGACATCCGGTGATGAGGACGTTTCTGGGCGTCCCGATCATGCTCCGAGGCGTCGCCTTCGGGGACCTCTATCTGGCGGAGAAGGAAGGCGGCGGCGACTTCGTCGAAGAGGACGAGGAGCTGCTCACCCTCCTTGCGGCGCAGGCCGCGATCGCCGTCGAGAACGCACGCCTCTACGAATCGGCAACCGCATGGTCTCAGCAACTGGAGTCGCTGAACGAGATCGGCGGAGCTCTCGTCAGCGAGCTGCAGCTCGAACCGTTGCTCGACCTCGTGGTGCGCAGGCTGCGTGAGCTGATCGAAGCGCGACTCGTCGCGATCGCCCTTCCGAGCGGAGAGGCACTTCGTATTGCGGCTGCCGACGGTGAAGGCGCCGCTGCTCTCGAAGCGGTCGAGTCTCTCGCGGCGGACTCGAAGACGGCGCATGTGCTCGAACGTGGGCGAAGCGAACGCATCGAGTCCCTGCTCGAAGATCCGGAGGTCGATCAGGACGTCACACGACGGCTCGAGGCATCGACCGGCCTCTACGTTCCGCTGCTCGTGCGAGAACGCGCCATCGGAGTCCTCGTCGCGCACGACAGGATCGGGCCGGATCCACGCTTCACGAGCGCGGATCTGCGGCTCGCGGAGCAGTTCGCGACGCACGCGGCGACCGCCGTCGATCTCTCACGCCGCGTCGCTCGAGACGCGCTCCGCCGCGTCGTCGCGGGACAGGAGCTGGAGCGCCGGCGCCTTGCGCGCGAGCTCCACGACGAGACAGGCCAGGCGCTGACGTCGATCCTGCTCGGTCTGCGTGCGGTGGAGGAGTCCGAAGGAGCGGAGGAGATGCGGAAGGCCGCCGGGGAGCTGCGCGAGCTCGTCGTCGCGACGCTGCAGGACGTGCGCCGCCTCGCCGTCCAGCTGCGCCCGAAGGCGCTCGACGACTTCGGCCTCGCTCCGGCGCTCGAGCGGCTCGCACAGACCTTCGCCGAGGCCACGGAGATGCGCGTCGAGCTCGAGCCGCAGCTCGGGGACGAACGCCTTCCCGCCGAGGTGGAGACGACGCTCTACCGGATCGTCCAGGAGGCGCTCACGAACATCGTCAAGCACGCGGAAGCGACCAGCGTCAGCATCCTGCTCATCCGGCGGAACGCGACCGCCACCGTCGTGATCGAAGACGACGGCAGGGGCTTCGATCCCGACCACGTTCGGGAGGACGGAGTCGGCCTGCTCGGCATGCGCGAGCGGGTGGAGCTTCACGACGGACGCCTGACGATCGAGTCCGTCCCTGGATCCGGAACAACGCTCGTGGCGGAGGTGCCGGTGTGATCCAGGTCGTGCTCGTCGACGACCATGCCGTCGTGCGCTCTGGCTTGCACCTGCTCCTCGATGCCCAGGAGGACATCGAGGTGGTCGGCGAAGCGGGCAACGCGAAGGACGCAGTCTTTCGAGCGCGTGCGCTGAAGCCCGACGTGATCCTGCTCGACGTCGTCATGCCCGGGGAGAGCGGGATCGAGGTCCTGCCGAAGCTCTTGAAGGAGTCGCCCGAGACGAAGGTACTTGTCCTGTCGATGCAGGACGACCCCAGCTACGTGCGCGAAGCATTCGCCGCGGGCGCGAGCGGCTACGTCCTGAAAGAGGCGGTCGACGAAGAGGTCGTGTCCGCCGTCCGGGAGATCGCGTCAGGAGGGAGGTACGTTCATCCTGCTCTGGGCGCCCGCATGATCTCGGCCGAGGCGGAGGAGCGCGCCGCGGCTGAAGCCGATCCGCTCTCGGATCGTGAGCGGGAGATCCTGCGACTGCTCGCGCTCGGCCACACGAACCAGGAGATCGCGCGGCGGCTCTACATCTCAGTGCGCACCGCCGAGTCGCACCGGGCGCACATCATGCAGAAGCTGCGGCTCTCGACCCGAGCCGAGCTCGTGCGCTATGCGCTCTCACACGGGTTGCTTGCGGAGGACTCCTCCTAACTCCCCAGACCCAGTCCGAGCTTTCCCTCACCCCGCGTCCACTGGAACCGCTCATGGGCGATGTGCGGCATGCCGTCGACGAGCTCGCGCCACGGCGCCAGCGCTCCGGCCACGACCGGATCATCGATGATGTCGTTGACGATCCATTCGACTCCCGGGGCCTCGAAGACGAAGACGATTTCCCCGGAGGTCAGGTACGCGCTGTGGCTGTGGAGCCCGAGCTCCTCTGGATCGAACGGCGGTCCCTTCTCGAGCAGCGCCTCCGCTTCCGCCGTTGTTCCCTCGCGAAGACGAGCGACGATCATCATGCGCTTCATGACGGCCTCCCTGGTCGTTGCAACGAGCATGCACCAGGATCCAAGCCGACGCCATCCGCGACGACTGCCGAACCTGTCTACGGGTTTTCCGCAGGCTTTCGCTCGAAGACGACGAGCACGCTGAGATTCTCGTACGCGGTGAAGCGGTGGTCCGCACCGGCCTCGACGAAGACCGCGCTGCCCTCGCGAACGGCCACTTCCGCGCCCTCGACCTGCAACACACCTGCCCCCTCGAGCACAACGTAGATCTCGTCGTCGTCGTGCGGTTGCTGACGGTCGGGCTCCGGCGCCACGAGCACGTACACGCCGATCTCGACCCCTGCGGACTCGTGCACGACCTCGTAGCCTCCGCCGGCCTCCCTGAGCCGCTCGCGGACGGCCGAGATCTCGAACGCGTGCACGAGGTGACGGTCAGCGGCGCCTGAAGCGGCGGCGTCCGGGCTCCTCGACGAGCAGAGGATCCTCCGTCTGCTCCTCGGAGGCGGCGGGCTCGCTCGCGTCCGCGCCGGGAAGCACGTGCACGGGCGATGGACTGTCCGCCGGCGGCGGAACGCTCTCGTCGTCGTTCTCTCTTCTGCGCCACCAACGCCGCCGCTCCTTGACCTCGGGAGCCGGCTCGGCTGCTGCCGGGGGAAGGTCCGGCTCCTGCGGCTCGGGCTCGGGCTCGGTCTGGGGCACGGGCACGGGCTCGGGCTCCGCTTCCACCACACGTTCGACCTCCGGCGGCGCGGGCTCGGCATCCGCCTCGGGCTCGCGAGGCGGGGCGCCGATGATCGTCATCGCATCCGAGGGCTCCTGCGCCTCCTCGAACGCGGTCCAGCCGAGCGAGTCGTGCTCGTCCGTCTCCTCGATGCGGTCCGCCTCGACGACCGGGTGCACGGGCGGCGAAGCGGCAGGCTCCTCGAACCTGAACTGATTGCGCGTCGCCAACCACTCGATCAAGCAGACGAGCAGGAATGCCCCTCCCATCGCCGCGACGATCACCCACCACGAGACCTTTGCCACGCCGAGCGCGACAGCGACCGCGACGAGCAGCGCGACCTCTCCGGCGATCCGCCAGACCGCGGGCGGCACTCCCTCGCGCGGAGCGCGCATCCCGTAGCCGTAGCCGGGCGGCGACGAGCTCCAGGACTGCTGCGTCCACCCGGCGGCACGGAGCGCACGAAGATCTGCGCGGAGCGACGCCGCGTGCCGGTGGAAGGAGTCGACCGCCTCGAGCGTCCGCAGCGCGGCATCCAGCTGAGCGGCGTGGCGATAGAACGAGTCGAACGCCGCCTTGACGCTCTCCTGCTCGTAGCCCTGCTCTGCGACAGGCAGGTCCTCGACGCGCGGCAACGGCTCGCGCGACGGCCCTTGGGGCTGCGGCCAGGCTTCGTGCTCCATCAGCGGGAGATTATGGCCACACAGCTACCCGGCGGCTTCGGCGCTTCGCAGACCGCGCAGCGCCCAGAGGCTGAAGCCGAGGATCAGGCCGACGGCAATGGCGAATGCCGCGACCACGAGCTCGGGCTCGCCCGAGATCAACCCACGCCCGGCCTCGAGCAGCGCAGTCATCGGATTCGCCGACGCGACGGCATGAATCCAGCCTTCCAGCAAGGCGAGCGGCACGTAGACGGGAGCGAAGAACAGGATCAGGAACACGGGCATCTGCATCACCGGCGCCGCCTGCTGCGTACGGAGCCGCATAGCGACTCCCGTCGCCCACAGGGTTCCGGCGACGTTCACGAGCAGCGCCAGCGTGTACAGCCCGAAGATGTCGACGCCGCTGCCGCCGATCTCCATCTGTGCGAGCAGCGCGACGACCGTCACGATTGTCGCAACGGTGAGCCAGCGGACAAGCGCGGAGACCCCATATCCGAGCACGATGCCGCTGCGGTTCGGCGCCGCAAGCATCAGGCGGCGCATGAAGCCGCTCTCGAAATCGCGCGCTATCCCGAAGCCGGTGAAGACGCCGGCGAACGCGGCCGACTGCAGGAGCACGAACACGAACTGGAACGCCGTGTACCCGGACGGGAAGTCGAAGCCGGGGACCTGCGACACCCGCGATAGGCCGCCGACGAACGCCGTGAAGAAGAAGAGCGGAAAGGCGATGGACGGGAGCAGGAACGACGGGTTCGTAAAGAAGTTGTGCAACACGCGCCACGACACGCCGCGTGCGACAGCAATGGTGTCTCTCACGTCCGCTCCAGTCTTCGCCACAGCGCGTGCGTGGCGAGTGCAAAGCCGACGATGCTCAGCGCTCCGGCCACCGCGAAGCCAAGTGCGAGCGCTTCCCAGTTCCAACCTTCGATCACGAGCGAGCGGACGGCCTCAACCAGGTACGAGACCGGGTTGATCGTTGCCACCCAGCGGAACCAGTCGGCCTCGATGAGGTTCCGCGGCATGTTCATCGACGAGAGGAAGAGGAACACGAAGAAGACGGGAAAGAGGCCCTGCACGGCCTCGGTCGACCCCGTGCGCAGCGCCGCCCAGCTTCCGAGCGCGGCGAACGCGAGTGCGATCACCGTCTCGAGGAGAAGCAGCATGAAGGCGCCGGCGACCCCGCTCTCGAGGCGAACACCAAAGGCAAGGCCGACCGCGAGATAGAACACGGCCTGCACGAGGGCGATCGTCAGCAGCCCGCCCAGCTGGCCGACGAGGAGGACGAGACCCCGCACCGGCGTTAGCGCCAGCCGGTTGAGAAACCCGGTCTGGATGTCGCGCGCGAACTCGACGTTCGCGTTGATCGTGGCGAGCAGCGCGCCCTGTATGAACGGCACCGCGAGTGCAAAGGCGACGAACGAGTCGGTCGGGAAGCCGGGAAGACGCGTCGCAGCGTTCAGCCCGCCGGCATTGACGGCGAGCAGGAGCATCGGGAAGACGAGCGGGAAGATGACGTTCGCGGGTTGACGCGCAGTGCGGATGACCGCGCGGCGCCCGAGCGTCGTGATCTGCGGCAGTACGACCGCCGTCATGCGCGGACCGGCTCGCCCTCCGGCTCGGCCTCCTCCTCTTCACCGGCGCCCTCGAGGTGACGGCCCGTCTTCGCGAGGAAGACGTCGTCGAGCGTCGGCTCGTGGACCTGCAGCTGCGAGAGCACGACACCCTCTGCGTCGAGCGCGCGGACGATCTCTGCGAGGTTGCCGTTCGCGGAGCTCAGCTGCACCGCGATGCTGCCCGGGCCGAAGCCTGTCGTCTGGTCTCCGAATCGCTCCAGCACTTCGGCGACGGCGTCGCGGTGGCCGGGATCGGCCGGCACGGCCTCGACCGTCGAGCACGCGATCTCTGCCTTCAGGTGCTCCGGCGTGCCCTCCGCGACGATCCGGCCGTGGTCGATGATCCCGACGCGGTCGGCGAGGACGTCGGCCTCCTCGAGGTACTGCGTGGTGAGGAACACCGTCACTCCCTCGTCTTTCGCGAGGTGGCCGACCTCGGTCCAGAGCGCCGTGCGGCTCTGGATGTCCAGCCCGGTCGTGGGCTCGTCGAGAAAGAGAATGCGCGGCCGGTGCACGAGGGCGAGCGCAAGATCGAGCCGCCGCTTCATCCCGCCGGAGTAGCCCTTCACCTTGCGGTCGGCCGCCTCGGTGAGCCCCACCCGGTGCAGCAGCTCGTCGCTGCGGCGCTGACGCTCCTCGCCCGTGATGCCGTGCATCGCGGTCTGCAGGCGAAGGTGCTCGCGTCCCGTCAGGAACGGATCGAGCGCCGCCTCCTGGAGCGCCGCGCCGATCACCTTGCGGACCTTCGGCCCGTCCTCGACGACGTCGTAACCGCCCACACGCGCGGTGCCTGCCGTGGGCGGCAGCAAGGTCGTGAGCATGTGCACGGTCGTCGATTTACCCGCGCCGTTCGGCCCGAGAAAGCCGTAGATCTCACCGGGCTCGACACGGAGATCGATGCCGTCGACCGCGCGTGGTCCCTTCTTGAACTCGCGAACGAGGCCGCGAGCTTCGATGCTGTTCTCGCGGGGGTCTTTCACCCCCGCAGGCTACATAGACGCCTGTTCCCGTCGAAGAACTGCAGCGAGCGCCGTCAACGCGACGCGCGTCTCCTCGAGACGTGGCTCACGTGTCGTCAGGCGCTGGAGCGCAAGACCGGGCAGAAGCACGATGCGCGCAACGCGGCGGGAGCCCTGGACGAGCAGCCAGAGCTCCATCGTGAGCGCAAGCGCGAGCACCGATACCACGAGCGGCGTCAGCGCAGTTGCGGGAAGCGGCCAGAGGCGGCCCGCGACCAACGCGACCGGAAACAAGAGCGCGGCGAAGTTCGTCCCGCAGCGAAGCGAGAAACGTGACGGACGCGCGCGCCCGCTCCACGTGTGGCAGAGCTTCCGTTCCTCGAGCGCCGCGATCGCACGATGCTCCGCACCGTGGAGAAAGAGCGTGCGGCCGCGCAGGAGCCACGAGAGGAGGGCCGCGGTCACGGCGAGGCCGACCACCAGCGCGATCGAGTTCGGCGCGAACGCGAGAGCGGGCGGAAGCACGAGGGCGACCACGAGGAAGAGACGCTCGCGCCGACGCGTGACGCCGCGGCGTCGGAAGAGCGGCGACAGCGAGCCGGCGAGACGGACGAGCCCGCGGGCGAAGGGAATCGCGCGCAGGACACGCGGCGCCGTCGGCATGCGTCCTTCCTTCAAGCTGCCGTCGGTCCCCGCGAACGCCCAGTACCGTTCGCTGACGATGACGACGCCGTCGGCGCGCGCCATGCCGCCGAGACGGGGAACCTGCGCTGCCGCGTCGCCGCGCTCCAGCTGCTCGAGGATGGGCGTCTGACCCACTCGGTCATGATCGCCACAAGAGGGGGCGCCCGGCAAGTGCCGGGCGGCCCAACCCCCAAGTCGAAGTCCTACTTGTGCTTTCGGTTACCAGTACCCGCGCGAGAAGAATCCCAGCAACGCGAGCACGAGCACCACGATCAGAATGATCCAGAGGATGCTCATGCGGTTGGCGCCTCCCTTCGGGTGTTCCTCATTCGTTGATTTCCGCAGGAAGACAACGGAGAACCGCTCGTTCGCGTTACGCGGGCGAGGCGAAGCGCCACCGAAGTGACTCAGAAAATCGCTTGGATCGGCCAGTAAAAGCCGGCCGCGACGATGGCGGCGGCCGGGATCGTGAGGACCCAGGCGACGACCATGTTTCCCGCGACGCCCCAGCGGACCGCGGAGAGCCGCTGCGTCGCGCCGGCGCCGAGGACGGCGCCGGAGATCACGTGCGTCGTCGAGAGCGGGTACCCGTATTTCGTCGCGAGCCAGATGGTGGCGCCCGCCGACGCTTGGGCGGCGAACCCGGTCTCCGGCTCCATCTTGTAGAGCCGCTGCCCGAGCGTTCGCATAATCCGCCAACCGCCAACGTAGGTGCCGAGCGCGATCGCGAGCCCCGCCGCGACCTTGACCCAGGTCGGAATGTAGAAGTGGTCGATGGAGCCATGGGTAAAGAGCAGCAGCGCGATGACGCCCATGGTCTTCTGCGCGTCGTTTGCGCCGTGGGTGAACGCCACGAACGTCCCCGACGCGAGCTGGCCGAGCCGAAAGCCGCGGTTCGCAAAGCCGCGGGTCAGAGCAGAGAAGACCCAGTAGATCGCCACCAGGAGCACCAATGCCGCAGCGAACGCGATGAGCGGCGCAACGAGGGCAGGTATGACGACGCTGTGCGCCAATCCGTGCCAGTTGACGCCGTTCGCACCCGATTGTGCGAGCGCGGCGCCGACGAGGCCCCCGATCAGTGCGTGCGAGGAGCTCGACGGGAGCCCGAACCACCACGTGAGCAGGTTCCAGGCGATCGCGCCGAGTAGGCCGGCCACGACCGCGCGCGTCGTGATCAGGTTGGTGTCGACAATGCCTTTGCCGACCGTCTTGGCGACCGCCGTGGTCACGAATGCGCCGGCCAGGTTCGCAACGGATGCGATGAGCACCGCCAGCCGCGGAGTGAGCGCGCGCGTCGAGACCGACGTCGCGACCGCGTTCGCCGTGTCGTGAAAGCCGTTGGTGAAGTCGAATGCGAGCGCGACGGCGATCCCGACGACGAGGAAGACCTCTTCCACGGCCCGCTACCGGTTCTTGACGAGAATCGCTTCGAGGACGTCCGCGGCGTTCTCGCAGGCGTCGACGGCTTCCTCGAGCTGCGTGTGGATGTCCTTCCACCGGATCACCGAGATGGGGTCCTCGCCGGAAGAGAAGAGCTCGGAGACGGCCTCCCGGTTGAGCCGGTCGCCCTCGTCCTCGAGGTCACGCAACGCGCGAAGCTGGCTACTCGAGTCTTTGAACCCTTCGAGTCGTTCCACCGCCTCGTGCAGCTGCTCGGCGCCACTGCGAATTACCTGAGCCTGCTCGCTCGCCTTCGGCCGGATCCGGTCGATACCGTAGCCCGCGATGTCCCCGGCCGCCTCGTCGATGTGGTCGCAGACGTCGTCGATGGCGGTCGCCAGGCGGTAGATGTCATCCCGGTCGAAAGGCGTCACGAACGTCCGGTTGAGGAGGTCCACCACCTCCCGCGTGAGGCGATCGCCCTCGTGCTCGAGGTCCTTGATGTCGCGGAGGATGTCTCCGGTCGGTGGGAAACCGTCCATCAGGTCGACGAGCCGGCGCGCGATGGCGACGGCATTGTCCGACGCGCCTTCGAGGAGGCGAAAGAACTCCTTGTTCTGGGGAACCAGCGAGATCCGCGCCACTGCGCTCCTTCCTTGGCCGGCAGGACTCTAAGCAAAACTCACAGCTTCGACTCCAAATCGTCACCGTTCGGATTCCCAGGTCCTGCCTTCAGGGACAACACTAGGAGCATGGGCGACAACCTGCTCCTCAGTGAGCTGCACGCACACACGACGTGGAGCGACGGCGCACTCGGCGTCGGCGAGCTCGTCGACCTCTATGGCCGGAGAGGCTTTGATGTACTCGCCGTCACCGACCACACGGTGAGGCTCGACGACCCGATGCCGTCGTCGGTAGATCCGTGGACGTGGCCCGCGTATGCGAAGTGCGTTCGCGCTGAGGCGGATCGTGCTGCCCGCGAGTACGGAATGCTGGTGCTGCTCGGTCTCGAGCTCACTGACAACTGGGCGGATCCCGATCAGTCCGCGCACGCGCTCGCGGTCGGCCTTGCGGATTTCATCTCGGTCGAGGCCGGGCTCACTGCTGCACTCGAAAAAGCAAGGGATGCCGGCGCGGCGATCGTCGCCGCGCATCCCGCTTCGAGGGAGGACCCCCTGCCTCGCAGGCCGACACGCCGTTTCCATCGCGAGCACAAGGCGCTGCGCCACCTCGTCCACCGCTACGAGCTCTTCAACCGCAACGAGACCTTCGCCTGGATAGCCGAGGACCGGCTACCGCCCGTCGCGACCGGCGACTTTCATCATGCGCACCACTTGCCCTCGTGGAAGACGCTCCTGCGATGCGAGCAGGACGAGCAGGCGATCGTCGCCTGCCTGCGCTCGCGTGCACGCGTCTACCTCACTCCGTATGCAGTGGACGAGCGCGTCGCGCAGCCGCTTGCGGCCTGACCCCAGATAGTCACCACCTCGTAACCCATCGCCCACTCGAATGGGAGAACATGACCGCGTGGCTCGCGCCGAAGTGGCCCCCGGAACCGACGAGGGGCGAGTGCTGAACCGGGAGCTTTCCTGGCTCGACTACAACGCACGCGTGCTCGACCGTGCGGCCGATCCGGCGCTCCCGCTGCTCGAGCGGTCGCGTAGCTGCGCGTACTTCTCGTCGAACCTCGACGAATTCTTCATGGTGCGGGTCGCAGGGTTGATGGGGCAAGAAGAGTCTGGATTGGTCGTCCGCTCGCCCGACGGAAGGACCGCTCAGCGGACTCTCGCGGAAGTCCGCGAGCGCACCCTCCTCCTGACCGAGGCGCAGGGGAAGCTTTGGAAGCGCGAGCTCCGCCCCGCGCTTGCGGATGCCGGAATCGTCGTGGCCGACGTGGAGGACTGCAACCGCAAGGAGCTCCAGGAGCTCGAGAGGCGGTTCGAGCGTGACATCTATCCGATCCTGACGCCGCTCGCGGTTGGGCCCGGCCAGCCGTTCCCATATATCTCGCCGCTCTCACTGAGTCTCGGCGTCTTCGTGCGGTCTCCCGAAACGGGCGAGGAGCGGTTCGCACGGGTGAAGGTGCCGGAGCTCCTTCCTCGGTTCCTAGCAGTCGGCGAACGCGGCGTGTTCCTCCCGCTCGAGCGCGTGATCCGCCACTTCCTGTCACGGCTGTTCCCGGAGATGGAGATCGGCGAGTGCTGCACGTTCCGCGTGACACGAGATGCGGACTTCGAGGTCTCGGACGAAGCTGACGATCTGCTCGAGGCGGTGCAAGACGAGCTCAAACGCAGGCGCTTCGGCGACGTCGTCCGGGTGGAGGTCTCGAGCTCCGCGTCGAGCCGGATGCTCGAACGGCTCGAGCGCGGCCTGCGGACGAGCTCAGCGCAGATCTACCTCATCCAGGGACTCATCGATCTCGCGGAGCTGCAGGAGCTCGTCTCCCTCGATCGCCCGGATCTCAAGGAGGAGCCGTGGTTCCCGGTCGTGCCCCCGCGCTTTGCCGCTGCGGCCGATGCTGACGAATTGTTTGCCGAGATTCGTCGCAGCGACATTCTCGTCCACCACCCCTTCGACTCGTTCGCATCGAGCTTCGACGCTTTCCTGAACGCGGCCGCCCGGGACCCGGCCGTCGTCGCCCTCAAGACGGCGCTCTACCGCACGAGTGAAGACTCGCCGGTCGTTCCCGCGCTGATCGAGGCGGCAGAGCGCGGGAAGCAGAGCGTGTCGCTGATCGAGCTGAAGGCGCGCTTCGACGAAGACCGCAACATCGGCTGGTCGCGCTCGCTCGAGCAGGCGGGGGTCCATGTCGTCTACGGCTTCCCGCACCTCAAGATCCACGCGAAGACGACCCTGGTCGTCCGACGTGAGGGCGACGAGCTGCGGCGCTATGTCCACCTCGGCACCGGCAACTACAACGTCATCACCGCAAGGACATACGAAGACTACGGCCTCTTCACCGCAGATCCGGAGACCGCAGCCGACGTCGCCGACCTCTTTAACTATCTGACTGGATTCAGCCGGCCGCAGGCATTCCGCAAGCTGCTCGTCGCGCCGTTCAATCTGCGCGAAGGGCTCGTCAAGCGGATCCGCGAGGTACGCCGGGCGGCGGCCGAGGGCGACGAGGCGCGCATCCGGCTGAAGGTGAACAACCTGAACGACGAAGCCCTGATCGAGGAGCTCTACCGCGCATCCCAGGAGGGGGCGAAGATCGACATCGTCGCGAGAAGCATCTGCACCCTGCGTCCCGGCGTCGCCGGATTGAGCGAGCGAGTCCGTGTGCGCAGCATCCTTGGACGCTTCCTAGAGCACAGCCGCGTGTTCATCTTCGACGCAGGTGACCGACGCACGATTCTGATCGGCAGCGCGGACGTGATGACACGCAATCTCGACCACCGGATCGAGCTCGTGGCGCCGGTCGACGACCCGCGGGCACAGCATGAGCTCATCCGCGCCTTCGATGTCATGCTTGCCGACAACGCCTCTGCGTGGGAGCTCAGCTCCGAAGGTAGGTGGCTGAAGCTCCGACCCAAGAAGGGCGATCGTGCCAAGCGGTCGCAGCAGGTCTTCATGCGCAGCGCGCGTGCACGTGCGCGGCGCGGCGCCCCGACTGCACGGACGCGCTGATCGCCTCCTTTCGCCACCTGCTCGATCACGATGCGCCTTCCGCCGCCCCGGTCAGAATCCCCCGCGTGCGGGTCGGCATCGTCGATGTGGGAGCGAATACCGTGCGGCTTCTCGTCGCGTCGGCCGAGAGCGGCAGCCTCGCCGTCGTCCGCGAGGATCGCGTACAACTCGGTCTGGGGGAGGACATCGAGCGCCGAGGCGAGATCGGCGACACGAAGCTCGACGAAGCTGCGGCGACGGCGAAGGCGCACGTGCGCAGAGCGTGGAAGCTCGGGGCAAACGCGGTCGACGTGCTCGTGACCTCGCCCGGTCGTCAGGCCCGAAACGGCGAGGAGCTGGCACGGCGGGTCGCTTCTGCGACACGCGCGCCGACGCGCGTGCTCGCACCGGAAGAAGAGGCCGAGCTCGCGTGGCGGGGCGCCGTCAACGCCTCCGCCGATTTCCCGGAGACGGTGGCTGTATGCGACGTGGGCGGCGGCTCCACACAGATTGCCGTCGGCAGCGCGACCGACAACCCGTCATGGGTGCGCTCGGTCGACATCGGATCGCTGCGACTCACACGCCGTGCGTTCCGCAACGATCCACCCGACACGGAAGACGTGGCGCGCGCGGGCAGGATCCTCGCGGCGGAGTTCGCCCGGACAGCGCCGCCGTTGCCGCTCGCAGCGATCGCCGTGGGCGGCACCGCCCGCGCCCTGCGAAAGGTCGTCGGCAACGAGCTCACGGAAGAGAGCCTGTTGCTTGCGATCGGCCGTCTCTCGAAGAAGGGGTCCAAGAAGATCGCAAAGGACTACGGTGTCCCAGAAGTCCGCGCTCGCACGATGACGGCCGGAGCGCTCGTGTTCCTCGAGATAGAGCGGCGCCTAGCGGTCGGCCTCAAGGTCGGCCGAGGCGGAATTCGCGAGGGAGCAGCGCTTGCTCTACTGGCGGAGGCCGAAGCGGCCGCGCGCTCCGCGTACGCCTAGCCGCTGATCCGCTGCTTCAGGTCCAGCTCTTGCGGCCGCGGCGCTCGAGCAGGTGCCACGCACGTGGAAGCTTCCGTCGTGCGATCTGCCGTTTTCGGGTCGCGCGCTCCACCAGTTGCCCGGCGACGAACGCGGTCTCGGTGCTCCCGGACCGCTCGAGCAAGCCCCGGATCCGCTCGCCGGCGACAACTGTGTCCTGATGGGCGCCGACGACGTCCTGGAACTTCTTGGCCGACTCGACGAACCGCCGTGCCGGCTTTCCGACGACCGGTTCCGCCAACTCCGCGGCGTAGCGTGCGCGCTTCGCATGTATGCGCATGCGGTGGATCTCGGCGTCCGTAGGACTGCCACGAAGCTTGGCTGCCGCACGCCTCAGCTTCTGGAACTCCTTCGCGGCACGCGTTTCGAGCGAGATCTCGGCGGCTCGTACCGGAGCGGCGTCTACGGCAGCGGCGAAGCGATCCAGCAGCTCGAGGTATCGGTCGCTCGCGAGCATCCTCAGCGCGCTCTCGCGCGCGTGGCGACGATCGGTCTCGAGCAGCTCGAGGACGGGGGCTGCATCGGATGCTTGCTTTTTACGTATCCACGACATCAAGACATCGAGGTCGCGAAGCGGGCCGAGCCCGCGTGCGAGCCACTGAAGCTCGGCGCGAAACGATGCGAGCCACTCCTCGTCGTAGAGCTTCCGCGTTGTTCGCAGCACGCTCCGCGTCCTGCGGACGGCGACTCGGAAGTCGTGGACGGCTTCCGGATCGTCGCCCGATCGGATGAGCGGATCGGTGCGCTCGATCGCGGCCAGCTGCTCACGGAGATACGCACGGACGTGCTCGATCGCAGGCGCGTCTCTTCGCGGCGGCTTTTGTTCCCGTGGCGCGACCGCCTGGCGCAGTGCGGTATCGAGATCGCCGTAGCTCCGCACGACGCGCTGGCCTTCGAGCAGCGCGACGTCCTCCTCGCCGTTCCGGAGGCGCGCGACCTCCAGCAGCTCACGGTTGCGAAGCGGCGCCGCAAGTCGGTCCGCGAGCTCAGGCGGTAAGGACGCGGGACCGCCGGGCGCTGCGAAGACCCCGTCGCCGATCTGCGCTTCCCAGACGCCCGTCCCGTTTCGAAGTCGACGCCGAAGCGCGATGCTGGCACGTGCAAGGTGACGGTCGGGGGTGTCGTGGTACGTAGCCACGAACACGTCGTCGTCGCCGTTCTGATGGCTCTCGGAGAACGGGCTCTTCCCCACCGCCGCGCGATCCTAGCGGCGATCCGGAGCTCAGGGCGCGACGACCAGCCGACGCTCGCCGAGCGCCGCCATCGCCGCCCCGAAGACGTCCGTCCGTGAGTAGAGCGGGCGGAACTCGACGGCAGCATTCACCTCGACCACGACGTAACCGCGGGGTGCCGCGATCAGGTCTACTCCGGCGAGGTCGAGGCCGAGGATTCGCGTCGCCGTGACCGCGAGCTCTGATGCGGACGGATCGGCGACGCCGGGCTCGATGTGCGCGCCGAGCGCGACGTTCGTCCGCCACTCGCCGACGCGTGCCTGCCGCACCGCGCAACCGACGACTTTCCCGCCCGCGACGACGATGCGCAGGTCGCGGCCGGCCGGCTCGATCAGCTCCTGGACGACGGCGCCCGGTCGGCCCCACGGCTTCTCCAGGGACGAGGCCAGATAGCGTCCCAGGTCGCCCTGGTCGAGGCACAGCTCGACGTCACGCCCCCAGCTCCCGAAGCGCGGCTTGGCGACGACCGGGTAGCCGAGCGGCGTTGCATCCCGCGCGCGCGTCAGTCGAACCGTGCGCGGGTGAGGCAGTCCGGCCGACCGCAGCAACCTCGCCGTCAGCAGCTTGTCGTGGGCGGACAGAAGCGCGCTCGCACCGTTCAGGAGCCGCACGCCGCGCGCCTCGAGCTGGCCGACGATCCAGAGGCCGTCCTCCACGCCGTTCATGGTCGGCAGGACGTCGAGGCGGTTCAACGCAATGTCTCCGGGCTCCAACCGACGCAGAGCGCTCCGGGGATCCAGAAGGAGGGAGTCGGCTCCAGGCCAGCCGCGGCTCACGAGCTCCACGTTCGTCTCGCTGAGTTGATGCGCGACGAGCGCGAAGCGCATAGGCGAAACGGTGACGGACGGCCGCCTCCCGATGGGAGTCCGACCCGTAAACGAATGGTGACGTTCTCGGGTCAGCGTTCGTGACGGTCCGGTCGGCGGCGGTTCCGTGCCCGCCGCCGCTCACGGTCCCCACAAGAGGACCGCGAGGAGAAGGTCGCTATGCGCCTGCGGTCGCCGGGGCGGGTATCGCCTTCAAGATGTCGCGCACCTGACGCTGTGCGAGCACCGGCACGAAGTCCGTGACCCTCGCGTTGCGGAGCAGCACGCCGGCGACCTGCTCGAACTGGGCGCGCACGAGCGCTGGATCCAGTGCTGCGAATTCACGCGCAACGTCGCTCTCCGCCTGCCTCATGCGCTTCTCGAACGTCTCGTCGAGTGCCGCCGGGGTCAAGGGCCGGCCTCCTTGGTCGAACGGGGAGAGCGATCTTGACGCAGAAACCGATGCCGTGCAAGCACTACGCGCGAGGCGTGGGATGTGAGGCGTCGGTGAACTCGCGAAACTCCGCCGTCAGCAGATACGCCGTCTGCTCCCCGATGTCGACGGCATGGTCGCCGATGCGCTCGAGCGCCCGCGAGACGACGACCATGCGCAGGCCGTACTCGCGCATGGCAGGATCCTCGCCGAGCTCGAGCACACGTTCGACGACGCGGCGGTTCGCGCGATCGATCAGCTCGTCCAGGTCGACGAGCGACTCCGCACCGGCGAGGTCGCGGTTGCCGAACGAGTCGAGCGCGACTCGGATCATCTCCTCGCAACGGGTCCCCATCTCGTCGAAGCCCTCGACGAAGCGCGGGCCGGGATCGACCTCGGGAACGAGCTTCGAAAGCTTGGCGACGGTGACGCAATAGTCGGCCATCCGCTCCAGGTGGAGGTTGATGTGGAGGATCGCGAGCACGAGCCGGAGGTCGCTCGCGACCGGCGTCTGCCGTGCGAGCAGCGTCTGGATGCCCTCCTCGATGCGCAGATAGCGCGCGTCGACGTCGTCGTCGAAGGCGATCACCTCGTCCGCGAGCTCGCTGTCGCGCTGCTCGAGGGCGTTCACCGATCCGCGAAGCGCCCGCAGAACGAGGGCGCCTTCCTCCTGCAACGTCGCCTCGAGGAGGTTCAGGTCGTCCTGGAACGACGTTCTCAACCGAACCTACCCGTCACGTAGTCCTCGGTGCGCTTGTCGCTCGGGTTGGTGAAGATCTTGTCGGTGCGGTCGTACTCGACGAGCACTCCCGTTCGCCTTCCCTCGCCGACCTCGAGCGAGAAGAATGCGGTCAGATCGGCGACGCGCGCCGCCTGCTGCATGTTGTGGGTGACGATCACGAGCGTGTAGTCGCGCTTGAGCTCGTGCATCAGCTCTTCGATCGCGGAGGTCGCGATCGGATCGAGAGCAGACGCCGGCTCGTCGAGGAGAAGAACCTCGGGCTCGATCGCGATCGCACGGGCGATGCAGAGCCGCTGCTGCTGACCACCCGACAACGACAGTGCGCTCTTCTTCAGGCGATCCTTCACCTCCTCCCAGAGAGCGGCACCCGTCAGGGCCTTCTCGACGCGTTCGTCCAGCCCCTTCTTCATTCCGAGCACGCGCGGCCCCCAGGCGACGTTGTCGTAGATCGACTTCGGGAAGGGATTCGCGCGCTGGAAGACCATCCCGATCCGGCGCCTTACCTCGACGGGATCGACGCCGTCGCCGTAGATGTCCTGTCCGTGGTACAGGAGGTGGCCGTCGACCTTCGCTCCCGGTACGAGGTCGTTCATCCGGTTCAGGCATCGGATGAACGTGCTCTTGCCGCAACCGGAGGGCCCGATCATCGCCGTGATGAAGTTCCGGTAGATCTCGAGGTTCACGCCGCTGACCGCAGTGGTCGGTCCGTAATGAACCGCGAGGTCCTGGACGTCGAACACTGTCTCGCGCTTCGCGGGCGCGGAGGCCTTGCGTTCCTGGGCGATCTCCACGGGTCCCACGTCCGTGTGAATCGTAGCCTCGTCGGTGCTCATCGTCCGAGCTTCCTCCTCGAGTGAGCGAGCAGCGCCTTCGCCGTCAGGCTGGCGACGAGCACGAAGGCCATCAGCACGAGCGCTGCCCCCCATGCTTGTTCGTGCAACGCCTGATCGGGCTGCTCGGAGTACGTGAAGATCAGGACAGGAATGTTCGGCAGCGCATGAGTCACATCCGTCGAGACGGCGGTGCTGAAGATGGAACAGGTGAAGAGCAGCGGAGCTGTCTCGCCGGCCGCACGCGCAACCGCCAGAACAGTGCCCGTCAGGATGCCGCCGAACGACGTCGGGAGGATGACCCCGAGCACGGTCCGCCAGCGGCTCACGCCGAGCGCCAGGCTCGCCTCCCGTAAGGCGTTCGGCACGAGCAGCAAGACCTCCTGCGCCGCACGCGAGACAAGAGGAAGCATCACGATCGCGAGCGCGCAGGCGCCGGCGAAGGCACTCTGCACGTGGCCGACGACGAGGAGACCGTAGATGAAGATGCCGGTGATGATCGTGGGGAGGCCGTTCATCACGTCCAGAACGAGCTGGATCGGGGCCGCAACTCGGGGGTGCGCGAACTCCGTGAGGTAGATCGCGATCAGCACGCCCACCGGAAGCGCCATCGCGGTCGCCATCCCCACGATGAGCGCGGATCCGATGATCGCGCTCGAGATGCCGCCGCCCGGACCGCCGAACTGGTTCGGTGGCTGCGTCAAGAAGTCCCAGCTGAGCGCCGGCGCCGCGCGGACCGCAACGGAGACCACCACGAGGACGAGCACGGCCACGGCCAACAGCGCGGCGAGCGTGCCCAGGCTCTCCATGATCCGGTTGACGATGCGCCTGCGACGGAGACGTCCACTGGGCTCGAGGGAGATCCGAGGGCTGACGGCCGACATCAGTGAGCGCCCTTGAGCGGGTCGAAGCGCCGCACGATGAACTGCGCGAGGAAGTTCGTCAGCAGGCCGATCACGAGCAGGATCGCGCCGAGATAGATCAAGGACGAGGTCTCCAGCCCGGAGGCGGCACCCTGATAGCTCGCGGCGATCTTGCTCGCCAGCGTGTCGCTCGGCCCGAAGATGTTGTGGGTGATCTGTGTCCCGCCGCCGATGACCTGGGTCACGGCGATCGCCTCTCCGAGTGCTCGCCCGAGACCGAGGATGATCGCGGCCGCGATTCCCGTTCGCGTCGCCGGCAAGATGACTCCTCGGACCATCTCCCAGCGCGTGGCCCCGAGCGCGAGCGCGCCGTCCTCGAGCTCGTTCGGGACCTGCAGGAAGAGCTCTCGACAGATGCTCGCCACGATCGGGACGACCATGATCGTCAGGATCAGGCCGGCCGTGAAGAGCCCGGTTCCTGTCGCCGACGGCACACCGAAGATCGGGATGAACCCCAGCTTGTCGTGCAGCCACGGCTCAAGGTGGTTCGCGAGGTAGGGGCCGAGCACGAGGATGCCCCAGAGGCCGAGCACCACGGACGGAATCGCCGCAAGCATCTCGACCAGCGACCCCACGATTCCGCGAACTCCCCGCGGCGCGAGCTCGCTGAGCCACAGGGCGATCCCGATCGCCAAGGGCGTCGAGATCAGCAGCGCGATCAGCGACGAGATAGCCGTCCCGTAGATGAACGGCAGAGCACCGAAGACTTTCTTGACCGGGTCCCAGGTCGTGCCGGTGATGAAGCTCAGGCCATAGTGCTCGATCGCCGGCCAGGCGAGGTCGATGACCTTCCAGACGATCGCGCCGAGCAGCACGACCGACGCGACTGCGGCGGTGAGAGTGATGCCCTTCAGGGCGAAGTCGCCGATGCGGTCGCCGAGACGACGCCTCGTGGCGCGGAGTGAGTAGGACGACGGGACGACGTTCACGAGAAACAGCACCCTAGGGAAGACGTTTGAGGGCTTTATCGGCCGTTACCAGGCTGTCACCAGAACTTCACCTTGCGTCTGCCCACCCCGCGCACGCCCGACGGCATTGTCGGCGTTGATCGAACTCAAAACTGAAGACGACAGGGGAGGAAAAGTTGACCAGGAAGGCCATCACCGTCGCCGGCGTTCTTGCGGCGGCTTTCGCGATCATTCTCGCGAGCGCTGCTGGCTCGGTGCAGGCGAAGTCCAATGCCGGCGAGTTGACCGGTGCAGGCAGCACCTTCGTTTCGAAGCTCGTTCAAACGTGGACTCCGAAGGTCGATTCACAGCTCGACATCAAGATCACATACGGCCCGATCGGGTCCGGCGGCGGGATCAACGCGATCACGAACCGTACGGTCGACTTCGGCGCGAGCGACGCGCCGCTGTCCCCGGACCAGTTCGCCGCCTGCAAGGGCTGCGTCCAGATTCCGTGGGCGCTGTCGGCGACCTCCATCGCGTACAGGGGCGACGCGCTCCCGAACCACATCCATCTGACCGGGCCAGTGCTCGCCGGCATCTTCGCGGGACAGATCAAGAAGTGGAACGCCCCTGCCATCAAGGCGCTGAACAAGGGCAAGAGCCTGCCGGACCTCGACATCACCGTGATCCACCGGTCCGACAACAGCGGAACGACGTACAACCTCACCGAATACCTCAACACCGTGAGTCGCTCGTGGAAGAGCGGCCCGGGCAAAGGCGTCGCCGTCGACTGGCCGGTGGGCGTGGGTGCACGTGGAAGCGCAGGTGTTTCCGCGGCGCTGAGCCAAGTTCAGGGCGGCATCACCTACGTCGACGTCGCCTTCTCGCTGCAGAATCACTTCAAGTTCGCGGCCGTGAAGAACCGCGCCGGCATCTACGCACTGCCCGGGCTGAAGGGGATCAAGGCAGCCGGTGACACGATTCTGCGCGTAGCTCCCGACAACGGCGGCATCTCGATCGTCAATCCAGCCAAGCGACAGAAGCTCGCCTATCCGATCTGCACGTTCACCTACATCATCATCCCGAAGCACACGTCGAAGGCCCCAGACCTCAAGAAGTTCGTCACCTGGGCGCTGACGAAGGGTCAGACAGACGGTCCGAAGCTGCTCTTCTCGCCGCTGCCGCCTGTCGTCAAGAAGGCATCCCTCAAGACGCTCGCGCTCGTCAAGAGCTGAGCGGGATTCAGGTCATTGGGCGGGGAACCTGCAGACGATCCGCAGGCCCCGCCCGCGACCACCCGACGCCTCCACGTCGCCGCCGGCGGAGACGATCACGTGCTTGACGATCGCCAACCCCAACCCACTTCCGCGAGACGCCCGCGCGCGGTCGCTCCGGTAGAAGCGCTCGAAGAGCCTCGGCAGCTCCTCCTCGTCGACTCCATGTCCGTCGTCTGCAGCCTCGAGGACGCCCCTGCGCGCCGCCAGCGTCAGAGTCGCGCCGGGGCCGGCGTACCAGATCGAATTCTCGGCGAGGTTCTGGACGACGATCTGGAGCATGCGCCGGCGCAGCGGAAGCTCGACGTCGGGCGAGGCGTCGATCCGAAGGGCGACGTCCGCCCGCTCCGCGCTGTCCGCGACCCTCGCTGCAACCTCCTCGAGGACGGGGAGGGCACTGGTGGTGCCGAGCGCGACGACCTCCCGGCCGCTCTCGAGCTCGGAGAGAAACAGGACGTCGTCGACGAGCTCACGCATCTCCTCGACCTGCTGTCGTGCCTGGGTAAGCAGGTCGTCGCGGTCTGCACTGGGGAGCATGGCCGTCTCGAGCAGCACGAGCAGACGCGCCAGCGGCGTCCGCAGCTCGTGAGAGACCGCTGCGGTGAAGCCGACCCGAAGCTCCTCGTAGGCCCGCAGTTCCTCCATCATTCAGGACGAGTATGGCCAAAGTCCTGATCGTCGAGGACGACTCCGTCATCGCAGGCGGCATGGCCCGCCATCTCGCGACGGCGGGCTTCGACCCTGTCGTCGTGGGAAAGGGAGACCAGGGGATGGCGCGGCTGCGATACGAGCGCCCCGACGTCGTGGTGCTCGATCTGATGCTTCCCGAGCTGGACGGCTGGAGCGTGATCCAGTCGGCGCGCTCCGAGGGCATCGCGACGCCGATCGTCGTCGTCAGCGCGAGAGGTACCGAGCACGACCGTGTGCACGCGCTCGAGCTCGGAGCCGACGACTACCTCGTGAAGCCGTTCTCGATGAAGGAGCTGGTCGCGCGCGTCCGCGCGGCGTCGCGCCGGGCGCAGCGGCGCGACGAGACCCCGCGGGGTGAGCCGATCGACATCGAGGAGCTGCGCATCGACCCGCGCGAGGTGCAGGCATTCGTCGACGGCGTCAGCGCTGAGCTGACACCGACGGAGTTCCGACTGCTCTACCAGCTCGCCCTCGAGCGAGGCCGCGTCGTCACGCGCGACGAGCTGCTGCAGAAGATCTGGGGACGTCGCGAGACGCACCGCGATCGCACCGTCGACGTTTTCGTGCGGCGGCTGCGGGACAAGATCGACCGGCGAGCTTCGCAGCACACCTTCATCCAGACCCGCTACGGCGTGGGTTACAGGTTGGAGCCGGAGGCAAAAACAGAGGCGTGAGCCGCGCCCACTTGGCCGCCGCCGCGTGCGTCTTGTTCACGGCGGGCTGCGGAGGTGACGGCGCAGGCAGTTCCTCGGGAGGCGACCTCCTCGGTGCCGGCTCGACGTTCGTGTATCCGCTCGTCGCCAGGTGGATTCCGAACTACTCGAAGACCCACGGCGCCAAGATCACGTACGGGCCGATTGGAAGCGGCGGCGGCATCCAGCAGCTCACGAACCGCACGATCGACTTCGGCGCGAGCGATGCGCCGATGACGCCCGATCAGGCAGATGCCTGCAAAGGCTGCCTGCAGCTCCCGTGGGCCCTGGCGGGTACCTCGATCGCGTACAACGTGCCGGGCGCACCGAATCACCTGAAGCTGACGGGCCAGCTGCTCGCGGACATCTTCCTCGGGAAGGTCACGTCATGGAACGACGCTGCGATCTCGAAGCTCAACCCCGGAACCGTGCTGCCGGCACTTCGCATTACGCCGATCTATCGCCGCGATTCGAGCGGAACGACGTACAACCTCACGGACTACCTGTCAACGGTCAGCGCGGACTGGAAGACAAAGGTCGGCACCGGTCCGTCGGTCCGCTTCCCGGCCGGCGCCGGCGCGAACGGAAGCTCGGGAGTCGCGGCAGCGCTGTCGCGTGCGAAGGGCGGGATCACGTACATCGACGCGGCGTACTCGATCGCCAACGGCTTTGAGTACGCTGCGCTCGAAAATCGCGCCGGCTCCTTCGAGCTCCCGGGCCGGCGCGCGGTTTCAGCCGCAGCAGCGGCGGCCACCGCAGTTCCGGAGGACAATGCGGTCTCGCTCGTCGATCCACCGGCCTCCGCCGTGGGCGCCTATCCGCTCTCGACGTTCACATACGCGCTCGTGCCCGAACGGTCCGGAAAAGCAGCTGCTCTGAAGCCGTTTCTCCGCTACGCGATCGGGCCCGGCCAGAGGTTCGCCGCCGGTCTTCAGTTCGCCGAGCTTCCCCCGGCGATCCTCGCTGCAGACCGAAAGACGATTGCTCGCATCAAGCAGCGCTAGTCACGAGGGCTTCAGACTCGCAACGGTGCGACGCCCACCGACGTCGTAGACGACGTCCACGTTCTCGTGTTTTCGGTACGTCCCGGCGATGCCGAGGAACATGGAGAGCCAGCGGATCGGGCCCAGGCGGCCCTCCTGCGCGAGCGGGCGGCGAAAGACGAGCTCGTCGCCGATGCGGTCGAAATCGTCCCCCGGCACCTGCCGGACGCCGTTCACGTACACCTCGTAACTAGGTCCGATGCCCGGCGGCAGCTGGACACGCGACCCAGGTTGCACTCTCGTAGGATGCCACCGCGTGAGGCGCAAGACTCTCGTTCTCGTGCTTGCCCTCGGCGCCGTGTTGGCGCTGACAAGCGTTGCCTTTGCAGGAAACGGGGGCTTCGCTCCCGCACCGCCCGAGTCGCCGAATGCCGAGCGCATCAAGCAGTCATACCTCTGGATCACAGCGTTCGCCCTCGCCATCTTCGTCGTGGTCGAGGGCGCGCTCTTGTGGTTCGTCGTCCGCTACCGGCGCCGCGACAGGCCGCGGACCGTCGAGGGACCGCAGATCCACGGCGCGACCCGGCTCGAGCTGATCTGGACCGCGATCCCGGTCCTGATCCTCGTTGCGATCGCTGCGTTCGTCTTCTACAAGCTGCCCGGGATCCAGAACGTCCCAGCCGCGACCGCCGAAGGTGGACCGATGACCATCAGGGTGGACGCGCACCAGTTCTACTGGCAGTTCACGTATCCGAACGGCGCCATCTCCATCGACGAAATGCACGCACCCGTTCACCGGACGGTCCGCGTCGACATCATGTCGTCAGACGTCAACCACAGCTGGTGGATTCCACAGCTCGGCGGCAAGTTCGACGCGATCCCGGGGCACCCCACGCACACCTGGTTCAGGGGTGAGCGTGTCGGCACCTTCACGGGACAGTGCGGCGAGTTCTGCGGTGTGTTCCATGCCCAGATGGCGGCGCGAGTCAACGTCGAGCCGAGGCAGGCGTACCAGTCGTGGGTGTCGACGACAGCTCCAAGCGAGCTCGGCCGCAGCCAATGGGAGGGCGTCTGCGCCAAGTGTCACGGAATCACGGGCCACGGCGGCTACGGCCCGGCGATCTACAACAACAGCATCCTCATCCAGCCGGAGAGCCTGAAGGCCCTCCTCGAGGAGGGCCAGAACCGGACGGCTCCCGTCTCGAGCTACATGCCGCCGGTCGGCCGCGGCTGGACGGACGAACAGTTCCGTGCCCTCGACAGGTACTTGAGGCAGAACATCTACAAGGCTCAGGGCTCGAGTGGCGGCTAGAGCGGAGACCGTCGAGCGTTATCGCGCCGACTGGAGGCAGGGGCGCGTCGCGAGCTGGGTCACGACCGTCGATCACAAGCGGATCGGCATCCTCTACATCGCCACCTCCCTGCTCTTCTTCGCGCTTGCCGGCATCCTCGCGCTGTTGATGAGGGCCCAGCTGGCGACTCCGGACGAGAACTTCATCACCAAGAACTCCTACAGCGAGCTGTTCACGATCCACGGCACGGCGATGATCTTCCTGTTCATCGTCCCGTTCTGGGCAGGGCTTGCGAATTACCTCGTCCCGCTCATGGTCGGCGCGCGCGACATGGCGTTCCCGCGCCTCAACGCGGCGTCTTACTGGTTCTTTCTTTTCGGCGGCGGGATCATGTTTCTCAGTTTCTTCGCCAGCGGCGGCGCCTCGAAGTCAGGCTGGTACGGCTACCCCCCGCTGTCGGAGAACTTCTTCTCACCCGGCAACGGTCAGGACATCTGGATCCTTTCGCTGCACCTCGTCGCCATCTCTTCGCTCCTCGGTGCGATCAACTTCATCTGCACGATCCACAACATGCGCGCGGAGGGGATGAGCTGGATGCGGATCCCGCTCTTCGTCTGGACGATAGAGATCTACTCCTTCCTGCTCGTCGCCGTTCTGCCGGTCATCGGCGTCGGCCTCACCTTGCTGTTGCTGGATCGCCAGGTAGGGACGCACTTCTTCCTGCCTGACCAGGGCGGCAGCGCGGTCCTCTACCAGCACCTCTTCTGGTTCTTCGGCCATCCCGAGGTGTACATCATCATCCTCCCCGCGATGGGGGTGATCTCGGAGGTCATCCCCGTGTTCTCGCGCAAGCCGATCTTCGGCTACAAGGCGATCGCGTTTTCCACCGTCGCGATCGGATTCTACTCGATGCTCGTGTGGGCGCACCACATGTTCAGCGTCGGGCTGCCGAGCTTCCTCAACATCTTCTTCATGCTGTCGTCGATGGTGATCGCCGTCCCGACGGGCGTGAAGATCTTCAACTGGATCGCGACGACGTGGCGGGGAAACCTGATCTTCGACACCGCGCTGCTCTGGGCTCTCGGGTTCGTGGCCGTCTTCACCATCGGAGGGCTCAGCGGGATCTTCCTCGCGGCGTTTCCGGTCGACTGGCAGGTGACCGACACGTACTTCGTCGTCGCGCACATGCACTACGTGCTGTTCGGCGGTGCGGTGTTCGGTGTGTTCGCCGGGATCTTTTACTGGTGGCCGAAGATCTTCGGCCGCGTGCTCGACGAAACACTCGGGAAAGCCCAGTTCTGGCTCGTGTTCATCGGCTTCAACCTCACCTTCTTCCCGCAGCACCTGCTTGGGCTGATGGGCATGCCCCGCCGAAACTTCACCTACCACGAGCACGGGCTGTGGTTCGCGTACAACCTCATGTCCACGATCGGCTCCGGCATCATGGCGATCGGTCTCGTGCTCTTCATCGTGAACGTCTTCAAAACCGCGCGGAGCGGAGCCCGCGCCGGTAACGATCCGTGGCTGGCCGACACGCTCGAGTGGTACACGACGTCGCCGCCGCCGCCGCACAACTTCGACCGCATCCCTTACGTCACGAGCGCTCGGCCGCTTCGCGACCTTCGGCGGCGGCTTGCGGAGGCTGGTCGTGCCTAGCGGCGT
>JBKPDB010000065.1:0-44697 GCA_046727655.1 Actinomycetota bacterium | reverse complement strand
GGCCTCTGTTGCGCTAGCGGCGAGGCGGCCCAGCGCCGACGAGGCTCAGTACGTCGTCCGGCGACCCGCGGCGGTCGTGGACGTTCTCGAGCCACCACGTGGCGCCTGCTTGCTCGTATGCCGCCAGATCGCTCTTGCCGCCTTCACCGAGGACGGCGACGTCGAAGGGTGAATCCGTCGGCCGAGTGCTGCGGATGCGCTGATTCCCGGCGGCGACGTCCTCCGGTGTCGTCCCCCGACCAGGCGGATACGCGGTATCCGGGATCCAACCGTCCCAGCGTGCAGCCCGACGTTGTGACGGTCCCCGGTTGCCGCCGATCCAGATCGGCAGGTGATCCTGCGCCGGCGTTGGCGCGAGCTTCACCGCATCGACGATGTAGTGCGCTCCGCGATGGGTGACTTCCTCGCCAGACCAGAGCCGCCGCAGTACGTCGAGCCCTTCGTCGAGCATGGCCGCCCGGACCTTCTCGTCGGTCACCTCTCCGAACTTCCCGAACTCTGAGGGCGAACCACCCAGCCCGGCGCCGAGGACCACGCGCCCACCACTGAGGACATCGAGCGTCGCGACCTGGTGTGCGAGCACGTGGGGACGACGGCGCGCGACCGGAGTCACGGCTGTCCCGAGCAGCAGGCGCTCCGTCGACACGGCGATCGCGGAGAGCGTCGTCCATGGATCAGCAGCGGGCGGTCCCCAGACGAAGGCGAGGTGATCCCACACGAAGATCCCGTCCCAGCCGCCGGCTTCGGCCTGTTGGGCAACGCGAACGGCTGCACGCGGGTCGGCGTACGTCCCGATGTTGGCGAGGCAGATGGCGTAGCGCACGCAGATGACCTTAAACCTGGCCCTGTCTCCGACCGCCGCGTCGGGCTACACACCGAGACGACGCCGGCCGGCGATCGCAGCCGGAGGCCGATCCCAAAGGCCCATGCTCACCTCGAACCCCCGCAACCGTGGTCGGGAGTGCGGGCGGTAGGTGTTGTCGACTGCGCGCCGCACGAGCTCTGCCATCGAGAGGCCGGTGCGGAACGATTCGTCGCGCAGAAACGCGTGCTGCCGATCCGTGAACGTCACATGTGTGCGCCGGCCCATGGGTGATGTGTACACCGGCCCATCGAACGAGCGCGTGGCAGCTTTGACACAAGTCTCGTACTCGCGCCGGGCGCCGACTGCACCTCGCCGAACGGCCCTCCGACTAGAGTCCGCCGACGTGGAGTTCACGACGCGACCGGAACTGCGCGGCACATTCGGCATGGTGGCGTCGACTCACTGGGTTGCGACGGCCGTCGGGATGGCGGTGCTCGAGCGCGGCGGCAACGCGTTCGACGCCGCCGTCGCGACCGGCTTCACGCTGCAGGTCGTCGAGCCGCATCTGAACGGGCCCGGCGGCGAGGTCCCCGCTGTCTTCTTCCCGGTCGAGCGCGGCGAGCCGCTCGTCCTCTGCGGCCAGGGTGTCGCGCCGGCCGCGGCGACGATCGAGCGCTTCCGCGAGCTCGGGCACGACCTCATCCCAGGCACCGGCGTGCTTGCGGCGTGCGTTCCCGGAGCTTTCGGCGGGTGGCTTCTCCTGCTCCGCGAGTTCGGTACGTGGCACCTCGAGGACGTCCTCGCCTTCGCAATCGGTTACGCCGAGAACGGGTTTCCAGTCGCTCCCGGCGTGCGGGCGACAATCGAGCGGGAAGAGAGCCTGATCGCGACCTGGCCGGGCTCCTCTGCGCTGTACCTGCCTGCGCCGGAAGCCGGTTCGCAGCTCCGAAACACGAAACTCGCGGCGACCTACAAGCGCATCGTCGACGAGGCCAAGGGCGGCGGTCGCGAGGAGGAGATCGAACGTGCGCGGGCACTGTTCTACGAGGGATTCGTCGCCGACGAGCTCGACCGCTTCAGCGAGGAGAACGGCGGCTTGCTCACCGGCGACGACCTGGCCCGGTGGCGCGCGACGCTCGAGCCGCCGGCGACGCTCGACTACCACGGCATCACCGTCTGCAAGACCAGACCGTGGGGGGCCGGTCCCGTCGCGCTGCAGCAGCTCGCTCTGCTCTCGGGCTTCGATGTAGCGGCTCTCTCCGAGGGGGAATTCGTCCACATCGTGATCGAGTGCGCGAAGCTGGCGTTCGCGGATCGCGATGCGCTCTACGGCGACGCCGGTGTCCCGCTCGACATGCTTCTGTCCCCGGAGTACAACGATCGCCGTCGGGCCCTCGTGACCGACGAGGCGTCCGGCGATTACGAGCCGGGCTTCGGACGCCTCCCGACGATGGTCGCCGCGACTGCTATGGCCGGTGCCGGCGAGCCGACGCAACGCGACACAGTTCATCTCGACGTCGCGGACTGCTGGGGGAACATGATCTCGGCGACTCCGAGCGGAGGCTGGCTGCACAGCTCGCCGGTGATCCCGGCACTCGGATGGCCGCTCGGCACGCGAGCGCAGATGTTCTGGCTGGAGGAGGGGCTGCCGTCCTCGCTACGTCCCGGCGCGCGGCCGCGGACGACCCTTTCACCGGGCCTCGCACTGCGCGACGGCAAGCCGTGGCTCGCGTGGGGGACACCGGGCGGCGACCAACAGGAGCAGTGGGCGTTCCACGTCTTCCTGCGGCACGTCCACCGCGGCCTCAACCTGCAGGAAGCGATCGACGCGCCGGAGTTCGACACGGATCACCTGATCTCGTCGTTCTACCCGCGCGGTTTCGCCCGACGGTCGGTGTCCGTCGAGGGCCGCTTCTCGCCGACGACGACCATCGACGACCTCCGCCGGCGCGGCCACGAGGTCGAGGTCATGCCCGACTGGTCGCTCGGCCGCGTCACCGCCGTCCAGCGAGAGAACGGCCAGCTCCGCGCCGGCGCCAATCCCCGGGGCATGCAGGGTTACGCTGCCGGGCGGTAGACTCCCGCGCATAGTCGCTGCGTGATCACACCCGCCCCCTGAGCCGCCTCCGAGGCGAGGCTAGGATCGCGCGCGAGATGGATTCCCTCTACAAACCGGAAGGCGTCGAAGAGCGCTGGCAGCGGACGTGGGAGGAAGAGGGCCACTACAACGCGGACGCCGATCCCTCACGGGAGAGCTTCGCGATCGCGCACCCACCGCCGAATGTGACGGGCGACCTGCACCTCGGCCATGCGCTCCAGCTCTCCCTCGCGGACACGATCGTCCGCACTCGCCGGATGCAGGGCTACAACACGCTCTTCCAGCCGGGTTTCGACCACGCCGGCATCTCGACGCAGAACGCTGTCGAGAAGCACCTGGCGCAGCAGGGCAAGACCCGCGAAGAGCTGGGACGCGAGGCGTTCGTCGCGCTCGTCTGGGACTGGCTCCGCGAATACGGCGGCAAGATCATGTTCCAGTTCAGGCGTGTCGGCGCGTCGCTCGACTACCGCCGCGAGCGCTTCACGATGGACGAGGCGTACATCCGCGCGGTGATGCGCTTCTTCGTCCACCTCTACCGCAAGGACTGGATCTACCGCGCAAACCGGATCATCAACTGGTGCCCGTTCCACCAGACCTCGCTGTCCGATCTCGAGCTCGAGCACATCGAAGTCGGCGACGTGCTTACGTACGCTCGCTATCCGTTCGCCGAGGGCGACGGCTACATCACGATCGCAACGGTGCGCCCCGCGACGATCCTCGCGGACGTCGCGGTGGCGGTGCACCCGGACGACGAGCGCTACCGCCACCTCGTCGGCCGCGAAGTGATCGTGCCGTTCGTCGAGCGGCGCGTTCCGATCATCGCCGACAAGCGGGTCGAGCAAGAGTTCGGCACGGGCGCGCTCAAGGTGACCCCCGGCCACGATCCGCTCGACTACGAGATCGGCATCGACCACGAGCTGCCGGAGCTGACGGTGATCGGCCCTGACGGGCGGATGAACGAAGAGGCCGGCGACCTTGCGGGGCTCAGCCAGGAGGAAGCCGACGAACGGGTCCTCGCATGGCTGAAGGAGCACGGGCAGGTCGAGAAGCAGGAGCCGTATCGGCACTCGATCTCGCTCTGCGACCGTTGCAAGAGCCGGATCGAGCCGCGCATCTCGTTGCAGTGGTGGTGCGCGATGGACGAGCTGAAGAAGCCGGCGCTCGAGGCCCTCCGCTCCGGGCGCGTTCGCTACCACCCGGAATCACAGCACCGCTTCGCCACGCAGTCGCTGCAGGAAGCACCCGACTGGAACATCTCGCGTCAGATCTGGTGGGGCCACCAGCTCCCCGTCTGGACGTGCCCAAACGACGGTCACATCACCGTCGAGGAGACGGAACCGAAGGCGTGTGCCGAGTGCGGGTCGAGGGAGCTGACTCGATCCACCGACGTGCTCGACACCTGGTTCTCGTCCGCGCTCTGGCCCTTCGCAACGCTCGGCTGGCCGGACGTCACGGAGGACCTCCGCACCTTCTACCCCGGCGACCTCAACACGACCGCGCGCGACATCATCCGGCTCTGGGAGAACCGGATGATCTTCGCCGGCCTGGAGCTGATGGGCGACGTTCCTTTCCGTGACGTGGTCATCCACTCGACCGTCCACGCGCCGACCGGTGGACGCATGTCGAAGAGCCTCGGCACCGGCATGGACCCGATCGCGGTCATCGACGCGTACGGGGCCGATGCGATGCGTTACGGCCTGATGAAGATGGCCTCTTCCCAGGATGTGCGCTTCTCGGAGGGAGCAATCGAGGAAGGCTGCAAGCTCGCGAACAAGCTCTGGAACGTCGCGCGTCTCATCATCACCGCCTCCGAAGGCACCGCGCCGGAAGAGAGGCCGCGGACGCTCGAGGAGCGCTGGATCCTCGCACGGCTGTCACAGACGCAGCGCGAGCTCGAACGCCTACTCGACGAGTTCGACTTCTCGCACCTCGTCGCCGAGCTCTACCACCTCACGTTCGACGACTTCTGCGACTGGTATGCCGAAGCCGTGAAGGCCCGCCTCTACGACGGCGACGCCGCTGCCCGCGCGACTGCAACCGCGGCCCTCGAGCGGCTGCTCAAGTTGCTCCACCCGGCGATGCCGCACGTGACGGAGGAGATCTGGACGAACCTCCCCGCCCGCGAGACACGTCTGATCGTCGCCCCGTGGCCGCAGGCCGGAGACGACACCGGGGCGGGAGCGCTCCAGGGCGTGCAAGAGGCGGCGGAGATGTTCCGGCGCAGCGGTGTCCGCATCCCCCTCGAAGGCGAGGAGCTGCGGATCTTCGAAGCGGTCGTTCGCCCGGACAAGCGCGCCGGGGACGGCAACGCCGCCGCCGAGATCGAGCGGCTGCAGAAGGAGATCCGGCGCGCCGAGGGGATGCTCGCCAACGACCGTTTCGTCGAGAGGGCGCCGGCCGAGGTCGTCGAGGCGGAACGCGAGAAGCTCGCGCGCTACCGGCGGGAGCTCGATGCTCTCACCGGGTAGCGGCTTGATCGGCCACGTGCGGCGGCCCCTGGCCCGCGATAACGCTGCGCCACGGGGCGTCCTCAGTCGGGCCCATGCCGTCAGGCATGGGCCCTCCCCGCGTCCTTCCGTGGCTTGGTTCTCGCGACCCAGGAATCCGCCAACGTGACCGACCAAACCGCATACGTCGAGTCGCTGAGCCCCTGGCCGAAGGACGGCTTCGGGCTCGACCGCATCAAGGTGCTGCTTCGGGAACTCGGCGACCCGCAGCTCCGCTATCCCTCGGTCCACGTCGTCGGTACGAACGGGAAGTCGACGGTCACACGCACGACCGAGGCGTTGCTCGCAAGGGAGGGCGTTGCCGTCGGTGCGTACCTCTCGCCGCACGTTCGCGGCTGGAGCGAGCGAATCCGCGTCAACGACCGCGAGGTCGACTTCGACGCCGCGATCGAGCGTGTCCGCGAGCCGGCTGAGCGGCTCGAGGCGACGCAGTTCGAGCTCCTGACGGCGGCCGCATTGGCCGAGTTCGCCGCCGCGGGCGTCGACGTGGCAGTAGTCGAGGCGGGGCTCGGCGGTCGCTACGACGCAACGAACGTATTGCGCTCGCCGATCCAGGTGCTGACGAACGTCTCCCTCGAGCACACCGAGGTGCTCGGAACGACGCGCGAGGCGATCGCGGCGGAGAAGCTCGCCGTCGTCCGGCCCGGCGCCACCGTCGTGCTCGGCGAGCCCGAATGGGAGGACATGACCCGCGAGAACGACGCCGCGCAGGTCGTGGTCGCCGGACGCAGCAACCTCGCCCTCGCACTGGCCGCCGCCGAAGCGTGGCTCGGACGGCCGGTGGACGGTCATGTCGAGGTGTCGCTACCCGGGCGGCTCGAGCGCGTCAACGACGACCCGCTGGAGATCTGGGACGGAGCCCACAACCTCGGCGGCGTCGGCTACGTCCTGCCGCGTCTGCCGAGGGGCCGCTATGTGCTCGTGGCGTCGATCTTGGCCGACAAGGACGTGGACGGAATGCTCGCCGCGCTGTCCGCGGTCGGCGACACGATCGTCGCGACGACCTCGAGCAGCATCCGCGCCCTGTCCGCCACGGACCTTGCCGACCGGGCCGAGCCGTACTTCCAGCAGATCGTCCCGATCGAGTCGCCGTCCGAGGCGCTGGCCTACGCCCGCTCGCTCCGGAAGCCGCTTCTCGCCACGGGCTCCCTTTACCTCTTGGCCGACCTCGCCAAGGATGAGAGCGTACGATGGCGAACGTTGGCGACAAGTTGACAGTCTTCGCGTTCGCGGCGTTCGTCCTGGCCGCGATCGTGGGGCTCGGGTTTCTAGCGGGGTACGTAATCGGAAGAATCCTGTTGTGATCGTTGCCAGCACCTTCAGCGGGGTCCACGACTTCTTCAGCTCGGGCACGTGGGAAGTCATCCGGAACCTGCTGTTCTTCTTCCTGATCGTCTTCTGGCTGGCGGTCGGCTACTGGGTCTACAAGGACGCGAAGAGACGGATCTCCGATCCCGTGCTCGTGGCCATGGCCGTGATTCTCGGTCTCGTTCCGCCGTTCCTCGGCGCGCTCGTCTACATGCTCTTCCGCCCGCCCGAGTACCTCGAGGACGTCCGCGAGCGCGAGCTCGAGATCAAGGCGATGGAGCAGCGGCTCGCACGGCGTGACCAGTACTGTCCGGTCTGCCGCGCTGAGGTCGGAGCCGACTTCCTCGTCTGCCCCGTCTGCACGACGAAGCTGCGCCAGGCGTGCGCGAACTGCAAGGCGCCGCTCGAGGCGCTCTGGCAGGTGTGCCCGTACTGCGAGACGCCTGTCGAACCCGCGGCCGTCGACTTCCCGACGTTTCAGCAGGTGCGTCCGCCGCGGCGGCGCCGCCGATCGGGCGAGCGACCAGCCGGCAGTTAACGCGCTACTACACTTCGCCGCCCCGTGGCCGTCGAGCGCTCACTGGTTCTGATCAAGCCCGATGCCGTCGAACGCCGGCTCGCGGCCGAGATCCTCGGGCGGATCGAGCGGCGCGGCTTCACCGTGCGTGCCGGCAAGCTGATTCACGTCGATCGGCAGCTCGGCGAGACGCACTACGCCGAGCACCGCGAGAAGCCGTTCTTCGGCGAGCTCGTCGAGTTCATCACCTCGGGCCCGACGTGGGCGCTCGTCGTCGAAGGCGAGGGCGTGATCGCGACATTGCGGAAGACGATCGGCGCGACGAATCCGGCCGACGCGGAGCCCGGCTCGATCCGCGGCGACCTCGCCGTCGCGATGCCGGACAACCTCGTCCACGGATCCGACTCGCCTGAGTCGGCCCAGCGCGAGATCACCCTCTGGTTCTCGGACGATGAGCTCGTCTGAGCTGCCGGACAGCGTTGCCGCGAACGTCGGGAAGTGGACGAAGTCCAATGCGGACTACACCGACCGCGACGCCGCCGACGCCTGGGCCCGCGACGAGATCAGCTGGGGCGTCTTCGGCGTGCCCGAGTCCGAGCTCGGGGGCCTCGGCGACATCGACGGCAAGGACATCGTCGAGCTCGGCTGCGGCACCGCCTACTTCTCGGCCTGGCTCGCAAGGCGCGGTGCGCGCCCGGTCGGCGTCGACCCGACGCCGGCACAGCTGGCCACTGCGCGGCGAATGCAGGACGAGACGGGGATTCGCTTTCCACTCGTCGAGGCGGCCGCCGAGGTAGTGCCGCTCCCGGACGCCTCCTTCGACCTCGCGGTGTCGGAGTACGGCGCATCGCTCTGGGCCGACCCTGACCGCTGGCTCGCGGAGGCGGCGCGGCTGCTGCGTGTGGACGGGCGGCTCGTCTTCCTGACGAACTCGACGCTCGTCATCCTCTGTGCGCCCGACGAGGGTCTCGCAGAGGAGCGCTTGCTGCGACCGCAGTTCGAGGGCCTCTACACGATCGAGTGGCCCGGCGAGGCCGGCGTCGAGTACCACCCGACCCACAGCGAGTGGATCCGCCTGCTGCGGGACCACGGCTTCGAGGTCGAAGCGCTGCACGAGCTCCAAGCCCCTGCCGACCGCGCAACACACACGTACTACGACTACGTGACGGCGGAGTGGGCGCGGAAGTGGCCGTGCGAGGATCTGTGGGTAGCGCGCAAGCGTGGCTGACGCACCGCCTGCAGCGCCGCTGGTACTCGCCTCGAGATCCCCGCAGCGCAAGGCGATCCTCGAGCAGCTGCACATCCCGTTCGACGTCGTGCCGCCGCGCTACGACGAGGAGACCCCGGCCGCCGGCGATGCAGCGCAGATCGCCCGTGAGCACGCCGGTGCGAAGGCTCGTTCCGTCGCCCCCCAAGCGGACGACCAGCCCGTGCTCGGCGTCGACACCGTCGTCGTGCTCGACGGCGTCATCTTCGGCAAGCCGAGAGACGCGGCCGACGCCGAACGCATGCTCGAGCTGCTGAGCGGCAAGACGCATGTGGTCATCTCGGGTTTGTGCCTGCACACGCGCGCATGGGAGATCTTGGAGCACGAGGCGACGAACGTCGCCTTCCGAGAGCTCACTCCGCGTGACCTCGCAGCCTACGTGGCGAGCGGGGAGTGGGAGGGACGAGCCGGTGCCTATGCGATTCAGGGCCTGGGCGCGAACCTCGTTCGCGGCATCGAAGGCGACTATCTCAACGTCGTCGGGCTCCCGGCCGCGCTTCTCGTGCGCCTCCTCGCCGAGCGCTTCGCAGGGGTGTACGGGTTCGGCTAATCGCAGATGCCCCGCTAGACTCGAACCTCCTGATGGGTCTCTTCGACAACATGGGCGGCTTCGGCGGCCGCGACATGGCCGTGGACCTCGGCACCGCGAACACGCTCGTCTATGTGCGCGGCCGCGGCATCGTCCTGTCCGAGCCTTCGGTCGTCGCGATCGACCAACGCACCGGCGAGGTGCACGCGGTCGGCGTCGAGGCGAAGCGGATGCTCGGCCGCACTCCCGGCACCATCTCCGCGATCCGCCCGCTCAAGGACGGCGTCATCGCCGACTTCGACGTCACCGAGCAGATGCTGCGCCACTTCATCCAGAAGGTGCACCAGCACCGGTTTGCGCATCCTCGCGTCGTCGTCTGCGTCCCGTCCGGCGTCACGGGCGTCGAGAAGCGCGCCGTCGAAGAAGCGACGCTCAGCGCGGGCGCTCGCCAGGCGTATCTGATCGAGGAGCCGATGGCCGCCGCGATCGGCGCAGGCCTGCCCGTGGCGGAGCCGACCGGGAACATGATCGTCGACGTCGGTGGCGGCACGACCGAGGTCGCGGTGATCTCACTCGGAGGAATCGTCGTCTCCCAGTCGCTTCGCGTCGGAGGCGACGAGATGGACGAGGCGATCATCAATCACATCAAGCGGGAGTACAAGCTCCTCATCGGCCAGCAGACCGCGGAGGAGATCAAGCTCGAGATCGGGTCCGCGTACGACATGCGCGACGAGCTGCAGGCGGAGGTGCGCGGTCGCGACATGCTCACCGGTCTGCCGAAGACCGTGGTGTTGAGCTCCGAGGAAGTGCGACGTGCGCTCGAGGAGCCGGTGCAGCAGATCGTCGAGGCGATCAAGTCGACGCTCGACAAGACGCCGCCCGAGCTCGCGGCCGACATCATGGATCGCGGGATCGTGCTCGCCGGCGGCGGCGCCCTCCTAGCGAACTTCGACGAGCGGCTCCGCCACGAGACGCAGATGCCGGTTCATCTCGCCGAGAGTCCCCTCACCTGTGTCGCAGTCGGCTCCGGGCGCAGCCTCGAGGAATTCGAGGCCATTCACCGCAGCGCGAAGGGCCGGAGGAACAACCACCGCCGGTAGCCCGCCTGGCGGCGCGCTAACCTAAGTCGCCTCGTGGCTCGCAACCGCAGTGTTTCCGCGGTCCTGGGCTCGTCCGGGGCGCGACCGACGCCCCAGCCGTTCCCCTCCCGCACTCGGTCGACGCTCCGCCGGCGCGCGGTCGTCGCGGGTCTCGTCGTCCTCTCCCTCGTCCTGATCACGATCTCGTTCCGGGAGCCGACGGGCGGCCCGTTGCACGGCATCGAGAGCGCCGGCGCGACGGTCCTGCGTCCGTTCGAAGTCGCCGCGGAGCGCGTGGCACGGCCGTTCCAGGACGTCTACGGCTACTTCAGCGGCCTCGTCAACGCGAAGAGCGAGAACGAGCGGCTCCGCAAGGAGGTCAACCAGCTACGGCAGCTCGCCCTTCAGGGTCAGGCGGCGCGCCAGGAGAACCAGCAGCTGCGGTCGGCGCTCAAGTACGTCGACGGGCCGCGCTTCCCTGAGGACTACCACCCGGTGAACGCCCGGATCATCGCGCGTCCCATGGAGTTCGACCAGCGCGTGGTCATCTCGGCCGGGTCCGACAGCGGGATCCGGCAGGACACGCCGGTCGTGACACGTGCCGGGCTCGTCGGACGGGTGACCGACCTCAACGGCGGCGCGGCGCAAGTGACCTTGATCACGGACGAGAACAGCGCCGTCCAGGCGGTCGACGTCAAGACGAATGCGGCGGGGCTCGTACGGCACGGGCAGGGCGAGTCGTCGCTCATCCTCGATCGCGTCACGAAAGACCGCAAGGTCGAGAAGGGCGACGTGATCGTCACCTCGGGAACGCGGTCGGCGCAGTATCCGTCCCTCTTCCCGCGCGGCATCCAGATCGGCGTCGTGACGAGCGTCGGACAGAGCGACACGTCGCTCTACAAACAGATTCAGATCGAGCCGTTCGTCGACTTCTCGTCGCTGGACGCGGTGACCGCACTGATCACGCGCAAGCGAATGCCGAAAGCTCCCTGATGCCTGCGGATGCGGCAAAGGCTGCGGCGCTCCTCTTCTTCACCGTCGTCGTGCAGCTCTCGATCGTCGCCAACATCGAGATCCTCGGCGGGCACCCGAACCTCCTGCTCGTCACGGTCGTGTGCATCGCCTTGCTGCGGGGCGCGATCTTCGGCGCCGTCGCAGGGTTCTGCGCAGGCCTCCTCGCGGACACGGGCGTGTTCGGAACGCTCGGCTTCACGGCCCTCCTCCTCACGCTCGCCGGCTACTGGAGCGGACGTTACGGCGAGACGACGGGCCGCGATCGCAGCCACGCGCCGCTGCTCACGATCGCGGTCATCACGTTCCTGTACCAGATCACGGCGCTGATCCTCCGCTACCTCCTCGGCGAGCCGGCACCGGCCGGCGACATCCTCGGTGGGATCGTCCAGACGGTTCTCCTCAACATCATCCTCACCATCCCGGTCTACGCGCTGACGCGCAGGCTGCTGCGCCCGCGCGAATGGGCGGCGCGGGAGGTTCGCCTGCTTGGATAAGCGCGTCTCCTCGCGCCGCTTTCTTGCTCCCGACCCGCGCGTGGAGGAGCCGTACCGCCTGACGCCGAGGATCGCGGTCCGAATCGGCCTCCTCGGGACGCTCGCCGTCGCCGTGTTCGCGGTGCTCTTCCTGCGTCTCTGGTCGCTGCAGATCCTGAACGGCGAGCAGCTCCTGCGCGCCGCGCAGAACAACCAGCGACGCGAGATCCGCCTCCAGGCGCCGCGTGGGCCGATCCTCGACCGCAACGGCAACGTGCTCGTCACGAACGTCCCCGGTACAGCGATCCAGATCTGGTCGGCCGACCTTCCGAAGAACCGCGCTATCCGTCTGCGCGAGATCAGGACGCTCGCGCGCGCGCTCCAGGTGCCGTCGTGGCAGATCGGCCGTGCCGCCCGCCGTCAGCGACGCGATCCGATCACGCCGGTGACGATCAAGGCGCGGGCCACCGAGGCGCAAGTGCAATACCTGACTGAACGGGCCGAGGACTTTCCGGGCGTGAAGCCCGTTCCGACGTATCTGCGCTACTACCCGCACCGGGAGCTCGCGGCGCACGTCCTCGGCTACTTGACGGAGATCTCGCCGGCGCAGCTGAAGGCGCTCCGAAAGCAGGGCTACGAGCCCGGAGACGCGATCGGGCAGTCGGGGATCGAGGCGTACTACGACAGGTACCTTCGCGGCGCCCCAGGCGTGAGGCAGTTCCACGTCGACTCACTCGGCCGCCCGAAGAGTGGCGTGACGACGACGACCTTGTTCCACGCAGGCGACGCCGTTCGCCTCACGCTCGACCTCAAGCTGCAGACGGCGGCGGAGGAGGCTCTGCGCTACGGGATCGACCGCGCCCGAAACTCCAACTGCATCGGCTGCTGGTTCTCGAACGGCGGCGCGATCGTCGCGCTCGACCCGCGTGACGGCGCGGTCAGGGCGCTCGCGTCGTACCCGACGTATCCGCCGAATATCTACGTCGGCCGCGTGCGCCGGCGCGCGCTCGACGCCGCTGGCCTGACGGTGCGCAGCGCCCGCTCGATGAACTACCCGGCCCTCGACCGTGCGCTCGACGCGGCGTATCCGCCCGGCTCGACGTTCAAGCCCGTGACGGCGATCGCAGCCATGCAGGAGCACATCCTCGAGCCGTATGACTCACTTCCCTGCACCGGGTCGTACGAGAAGGACGGCACGGTGTTCAAGAACTGGAATCCGTACGTGAACGAGGCGATGACGCTTTCGACCGCGCTCGCGCAATCGTGCGACACCTACTTCTACCAAGTGGGTTACCGCTTCTACGGGATGCCGGCGGATCGCGGACCGCGCCTCCAGGCGTGGGCGCATCGCTTCGGCTTCGGCCATCGGACGGGCATCGATCTCCCGTCGGAGACCGCAGGCCTGCTGCCGACGCCCGACTGGCGCAAGAAGACCTACACGAAGAAGACCGACCCGCACCATTGGCAGATCGACCGGCTGTGGAAGTCCGGTGACTCGATCCAGCTCGCGATCGGCCAGAAGGACCTGCTCGTGACGCCCATGCAGATGGCGAGGTTCTATGCGCTGATCGCGAACGGCGGGAAGCTCGTGACGCCGCACCTGCTCCTCGACGTGGAGCAGCCGTCGTCCAACGGCCGCCGCGGCCGCGCTCTTCCGACTCCGCCTCCGCCCGCGCCGGAGCAGACGAACGTCGACGCGCAGGCGTTGAACGTCGTGCGGGACGGTCTGTACCAGGCGACGCACTACACCTTCGGGACGTCGTCGGCGATCTTCGGCAGCTTCCCTGTCTCCGTCTCGGGCAAGACAGGGACCGCCGAGAAGATCATCGACCCGGGCGACGGGTACCCGCGGACGTTCGACCAGTCGTGGTGGTGCGGCTATGGGCCGTCGGACTCGCCCACGCTCGTCGTCTGCGCCCTGATCGAGAACGGTGGCCACGGGGGAGACGCGGCCGCGCCGGCCGCGCTGAAGGTCTTCGAAGCGTTCTTCGGCAAGCAAGCCGTCCAGACGGGTCCGATTTACTCCGACTGATGGTCGACTACGCCTCCAACGCCAGGGCAGCATCACGCGCACGGCGGCGCGAAGAGGCAGCGGATGTCGCATCGTTCGTCCGGCGCCTCGACTGGGTCCTGATCGCCTCCACGGCGGCGCTCATCGGGTACGGGCTCTGGGCGATCGCCGGCATCACCCGGCACGACGTGCCGGGCGACGCGAACTACTACCTGACGAGACAGATCGTCTACGCCGTGATCGGCGGCATCGGGCTGCTCGCGGCGGTCGTGATCAACCCGCAGCTCTACCGAATGCGCTGGCGCTTCATCTACGGCGGCACCGTGTTCCTGATCGCCATCGTGTTCCTCGCGGGGCCGATCCGCGGCTCGAAGCGCTGGCTCGACCTCGGCTTCTTCCGATTCCAGCCCTCGGAGTTCGGGAAGGTGCTGCTCGTCCTCGCCCTCGCCGGTTTCCTGGCGGAGCGCACGCGGCGCCTCAACGAGTGGCGAACGACGCTGGCCGTCGTGGGCCTGGGGGCGGTGCCCGTCTTCCTGGTGTTCCTCCAGCCCGACTTCGGCAGTGCGCTCGTCTACTGCGCGGCCGTCGGCGCGGTCCTGTTCGTCGCCGGGACGCCCTGGACGCACATAGCAGCGCTCGCGGCAGCGAGCGCGACGGCCGCAGTGCTGGTGCTCGGCGTGTTGCCCGGGGCCGGCATTCCGATCCTCAAGGACTACCAGCAGCAGCGGCTCACGAGCTTCCTCAACCCGGATCAGGACCCGGGCGGGACGACTTACAACATCACCCAGTCGAAGAACGCCATCGGCGCCGGCCGGCTCGACGGCCGCGGCGTCGACAACGCGACGCAGACGACGCTCAACTTCCTGCCGGAGCACCACACGGACTTCGTCTTCGCCTCGCTCGCGGAGGAGCGTGGCTTTGTCGGCGCTGCACTGCTGCTGATGCTCTACCTGCTCGTCGTCTGGCGAGGCCTGCGGATCGTAGCGCTGGCACGCGACCCGTTCTCGGCGATCGTGGCCGGCGGGGTGGTCTTCGCCTTCCTGTTCCAGGTCTTCGTCAACGTCGGGATGACGATGGGGATCGCCCCGATCACCGGGATCCCGCTCCCGTTCGTCAGCGTCGGCGGGTCGTCGATGATCGCCAACCTGATCGCCGTCGGGCTGCTGCTCGCGATCCACGCCCGCTCGCGGGCGCGGGCGTAGCGGCTGCCGCTACGCCACCTCCGCGGCAGGCTTCAGCTTCGCTCGGCGCGTCTTGATCGCCCGGAGCCGCTGGGAGAGTCGAGCCCAGGCCCACGGCTCCACCTCCTTGTATCGGAGGACGGTCTGGCCCCTGGTGGCCTCGAGGTACTCGAACCAGGCGTCGGCCTCCTCGATCAGCAGCAGCTCGTGCGCTTCGCGTTGTCCGGCCACGAGACCCTCCTCCCGGTTGCGTTGATGGCCCGAAGCGTAGGACCGCCGCCGGACGGCGTTCGGGGGAGGCCGGCTCGGCAGGGTGGGTTGCTAGCCTGTGACGAGATGTTTCGCACTGTCAATCACAACTTGCCGCGCGCGCTCCGCGCTGGCGTCCTCGGGGACGCTGCTGCAGCGCGCGCGCACGAAGGAGATTTTTCTTGCGCTGGTTTCGACGTCGAAGGACCCCCAAGGAGCAGGCGCCGGCACAGGCTGCCGCTCCCGCAGCAGCACCTGAGCCCGTAACTCCCGACCCCGCCGAAGAAGCGGGAGAAGCAACTACGAAACCGAAACGCCGTCGCGGTAGCCGTGGCGGCAAGGGCCGCTCCCGGAAGACGGCCGCGGCCGAGAGTAAGAAGGAGAAGGCGCCGAAGGACAAGCCGGCGCAGCCGGAACGTAAGCCCGCTGCACAGCGGCGCGACCGCCCGCAGCAGCGCCGCCGTCGCGAGCCACCGCGTCGCGCGCCACTGCCGGAGGCCAAGCGCGAGCTCCTCGTGTCGGTCGACGTGGGGGAGCAGCGCGTCGCCGTCCTCGAGGACGACCGAGTCGCCGAGGTCTACCTCGAACGCCCGGATCGTCGCTCGATCGCGGGCAACATCTACCTCGGCACGGTCGACAACGTGCTCCCGGGCATGGAGGCCGCGTTCATCGAGATCGGCCTCGAGAAGAACGGCTTCCTCTACGTCGACGAGATCGTCACGCCGGAGCTCGAGGGCAAGGCGCGACAGGGGAAGAAGATCCAGGACCTGATCAGCCGCGGCCAGACGATCATGGTCCAGGCGGTCAAGGATCCGATGAAGACCAAGGGCGCGAGGCTGACCACGGAGATTTCGCTGCCGGGCCGGTTCGTGGTCTACCAGCCGAACGGCGACGGCTTCGGTGTGTCCCGGCGGCTCGACGACGAGGAGCGCGTCCGGCTCAAGGACGTGCTGAAGGGCCTCGACCTGAAGGGCGGTGGCGTGATCGTCCGAACCGCGGCCGAGGGGGCATCCCCGGAAGACATCGAGCGCGACCTCATCTTCCTGCAGAAGCTCTGGAAGTCGATCGACGGGCGCGCCAAGTCCGCGAAGCCTCCGACGCTGCTCTACCAGGAGGCGGAGCTTCCGCTCCGCGTCACGCGCGACCTCTTCACCGAAGGGTTCGAGCGCGCGCTCGTCGACGAGGATCGAGCGTACAAGCGCATCGTCGGCTACCTGAAGAAGACCTCGCCGCACATGGTCGACCGCGTTGTCCGCTACAAGGACAAGCAACCGCTGATGGAGGCATTCGGCGTCGACGCCGAGATCAAATCGACGCTGAGCCGCCGCGTCGATCTTCCCTCGGGCGGCTATCTCGTCTTCGACTACGCGGAGGCGTTCACGGTGATCGACGTGAACACGGGCCGCTTTGTCGGCTCGCGCTCGCGTTCTTCCGGCGCGCGGCTCGAGGACACGATCACGAAGAACAACCTCGAGGCGGTGAAGGAGGTCGTCCGGCAGCTCCGCCTGCGCGACATCGGCGGGATCATCGTCATCGACTTCATCGACATGGCGAATCCGAAGAATCGTTCCGCCGTCGAAGAGGCGCTGCGAACGGAGCTGGGACGCGACCGCACCAAGACGTATGTGGTCGAGATCTCACCGCTCGGGCTCGTCGAGATGACGCGTCAGAACGTCACCGACGGTCCGCGTGAGGTCATGACGAAGAAGTGCCCGACGTGCGACGGCGACGGGATCGTCATCTCGGAGGCATCGGCCGCGGTCGACGTCGAGCGGCGGCTCCGCGCCCTGGCGGCCGGCTCCCGTCACCAGGCCTACCGCGTCGAGGTGGCGGCAAGCATCGCGGAGTTGCTGATCGGGCCGGGTGCGTCGAGGCTTACAGAGCTCGAGCAGCAGACACGGCGGCGCTTCTACCTCGTGCCCGAGGAAGGCGTCCACCTCGACCACTTCCTCGTGCTCGCCGAGGGCAAGCGCGAAGCGCTGGCGCCCGAGGCGCCGGTCGAAGAGGGGGCGAGGGTCGACCTGAAGCTCGTCGAGGTCGGCCTGCGCGACCCGGAAGCGGGAGTGGCAAAGCTCGACGGCATCGATGTTGCCGTCGCGGGAGCGGCGAAGCTCGTCGGGAAGAAGGTCAAGGCTCAAGTCGAACGAGTGCTCGATGGGATCGCGTACGCAACGCTGGTGCGCGGCACGCAGGCGGAACAACCGATCACCGCCGAGAGCGAGGCAGAGAAGCCGACCCGGCGCGCAGCCGCCAAACGGCCGGAGCCTACGAGCGCCGAGGTCGAGCCGGCCGCGTCCGAAAAGGCCGAGCCGGAGAGCCCGGAGGTCGGCGACGAAGGGGCCAAGCCGAAGCCGAAGAAGAAGACCCGCCGGGGGACGCGAGGCGGGCGCGGCCGGAAGAAGAAGACGGCCGTCGCCGCGGCCGCAGGGGGTAACGGTGCCGGCGCGCCCGAGGCTGTAGCGCCCGTGGCCGCGAAGATCCACGCGCCCGGTCCGGAGCTCAGCGACGCATCGGTCGACGACGAGGCGAGGGCGGCGAGCGCGGAGCCGGCGGAAGACGGCGCCGAGGCGCCCAAGCCGAAGCCGAAGACGCGTCGCGGGACTCGTGGCGGGCGCGGCCGGAAGAGAAAGACCGTGGCTGCTGCCGCAAAGGCGTCGACGGACGGCGCCCCGGAGGAGGAGAAGAACGCGGACTGGGAGTACGTACCGATGTCCGAATGGGATGACGAGGAGCTTTCGGGCTAGCTACACTTCGCGCCCGCGGGCTCGGCCGGGCCCGCATTTTCACGCCATGGCTACGACACGAAACTCCTACGCGATCATCTCCCTCGGAGGAAAGCAGTACCGCGTCCGCGAAGGCGAGCGGTTGCTCGTGGACCGGCTCAAGACGGACGAGGGGAAGACGTTCCACCCGAACGTCCTCTTCGTCGGCGGCGACGGCGAGGGCACGCTCGCACCGAGGACGCAGGTGACCGCGAAGGTGGTTGGCCACGTGCTCGGAGAGAAGATCCGAATCGGCAAGCGACGGCCGAAGACGGGGTACCGCCGGCAGACGGGCTTTCGCGCAAAGCTGTCGCAGATCGAGATCCAGGCAATCGGCGGCTCGAGCCGCGCGACCACCGAGCGCAAGGCCGCGCCCGAGCCGACGGAAGAACAGCCGGCCGAGGCCGCGCCGCTGCCGCGCGGCTACTCCGACTTCACGATTGCCGACATCACGGAGAAGTCGAAGCGCTGGAACGTGGAGCAACTGGAAGCGGCGCTAGAGTTCGAGCACGCGAACGCAAAGCGCAAGGGCGCGATCGCAGTCCTCGAGTCTGCGCTCGCTGCGAAGCACGAAAAGGAGGGCTAGAGATGGCGCACAAAAAGGGACTCGGCTCTTCTCGCAACGGGCGCGACTCGAATCCGAAGATGCTCGGCGTGAAGATCTTCTCCGGCCAGGAGGTCAAGGCCGGGATGATTCTCGTGCGGCAGCGCGGGACGAGGTTCCGTCCGGGCGACGGCACGGGCATCGGCCGCGACGACACTATCTTCGCGACGCGTCCCGGTACGGTGACGTTCCGTCAGAGCGGTGAGCGTCGCTTCGTCGAAGTCAACGGCACGCCCGACTAGGTAGGCATGTTCCAGGACCGCGCCCGCATCAAGGTGCAGGCGGGCCGCGGCGGTGACGGCAGCGTCCACTTCCGTCGCGAGAAGCACGTCCCGAAGGGTGGGCCGGACGGCGGCGACGGCGGGCCCGGCGGGGACGTCGTTCTGGTTGCAGACCCGGAGCTCCGCGACCTGTCTTCGTTTCGCACCCGCCGGTACTTCAAGGCCGGTAACGGCGGGCCCGGTCGCGGCGCGCTGAAGCACGGCGCGACCGGCGAGACCATCGAGCTACGCGTGCCGGTGGGGACACAGGTGCTCGACGAAGACGGCCAGGTGATCGCCGATCTGACCGCGCCCGGAGCGCGCGCGGTCGCGGCCCGCGGCGGCATCGCCGGTCGCGGCAACAAGCGCTTCGCCTCGCCGACGCGACGCACTCCACGCTTCGCGGAGACGGGGCTCCCTGGCGAGGAGGCGACGCTCGAGCTGCGGCTCAAGCTTCTGGCGGACGCCGCTCTCGTCGGGTTGCCGAACGCCGGCAAGTCGTCGCTCTTGTCGCGCATCTCGAATGCCAAGCCGAAGGTGGCCGACTATCCGTTCACGACGCTGGCGCCAGTGCTCGGCACCGTCGACGCGCCGGACGCGACGCGTCAGCTAACCGTCGCGGACGTCCCCGGGTTGATCGAGGGCGCGAGCGAGGGGCACGGCCTCGGACACGAGTTCTTGGCCCATCTCGAGCGCGCGAATCTCCTCCTGCACGTGATCGACTCCTCGGAGGACGACGCGGCCGAGCGCTTCGCGGCGATCGACCACGAGCTTGCCGCGTACGGTGCCGGTCTCGAGACGCGCCCGCAGGCGGTCGTGCTGAACAAGATCGACCTGCGGAGCGACATGCCGAAGCTCTCCGTCGAGGATCCGCGCATCCAGCGCGTCTTCCGTGTCTCGTGCGCGACGGGAGCTGGGATCGACGAGCTGAAGCGGGCACTGTTCGAGCTCTGTCCCCCGCAGGAGCCTCAGGCGGCCGCCGACGACGGGGTCGTGGATTTCCTCGTCTACCGGCCGAAGCCGGCGGAACGCCGCTTCCGGATCCTTCGGACCGATCGCGGTTTCCGAATCAGCGGCGAGCCGCCCACCGAGGAGGCGGAGCTCGCTGCTGCCCTGAAAGCCGCCGGTGCGCGGAAGGGCGACGAGGTCGAGGTCGGCGGAGAGGTCATGGAGGTCCAGTGACGGGCCTGCTGGGAGGGGCGTTCGATCCTCCGCACAACGGTCATGTGGCGCTTGCGCACGCAGCCGAGCAGGAATTCGATCTCGAAGAGCTCGTGATCCTCGTCTCGTCGCGGCCGGGCCACAAGGCGGTTGCGCTCGACGGAGAGATGCGGCTGCGATTGGCGCGCGCTGCGTTTCCGGATCGCGAGGTCGAGCTCGATCCGCACGAGCGCACGGTGGACATGCTGAACTCGGGGCGCTGGCGCGATCCGTTGTTTCTCATCGGCGCTGACGAGTTCGCCGACTTTCTGACGTGGAAGGACCCCGACGGCGTGCTCGCGCGTGCCCGGCTCGCCGTGGCGACGCGCCCGGGCTATCCACGCGAGCGTCTCGACGAGGTCATCGGCGGACTGGCACGGCCGGAGCGTGTGCGGTTCTTCGAGATCGACCCGCTACCGATCTCCTCGCGGGACATTCGCGAGCGCGTCGCGCGCGGTGAGCCGATCGCCGATCTCGTTCCGGCTGCCGTCGCGGACTTGATCGAGTCGCTCGGGCTCTACCGGAACGTCGAGGCGCACGGCTACACTTCGGCCGCAACCACAAGGGATCTGAAGCGACACTGACGTCAATCGAACAAGCGCGCCGAATCGCCGGCCTCGCCCAGGACAAGCTGGCGCAAGACGTGGTCATCCTGGACATGCGGCCCGTCTGCTCCTATACGGACTTCTTCGTCATCTGCACGGGGCAGAACCCGCGGCAGACGGCCGCCATCTACGACGCCGTCCACGAGCAGATGAAGCACGCGGATGTGCGCTTGTTGCCCCAGTCCGTCGACGGTCAGCGCGAGGCGAGCTGGATCGTCGCGGACTACCTCGACGTCGTCCTGCACGTCTTCACGCCCGAGGCACGGGCGTACTACCGGCTCGAGGATCTCTGGGGCGACGTGCCGTCCGTCGAGGTAGAGGCCGCGACGGCCTAACAGCCCGCGAGCGCTTCACACGCGGCGCCGCGAAGCTGCAGAACGAACGCGTGCGTGCGCGGTGTCTGCGCAAGCAGCGGACCGGCGCGGCCGAGCGTGTCCGCGGCTGACTTCAATGCCTCGCGGCCGTCCTCGAACGGGCCGCCGGCTCGCAGGATCAGCCAACGCGGGAACGCGACGGCGTCGACGCCTGTGGCGCGCAGCCTCTCGAATGTCGCCGAGCTGATCCCCGTGGACAGCGGCAGCGAGACGAAGACGGTGCCGACCCGGGACGTTCGCGCGAGGGCCCGCTCGAGCGCGACGGGCTCACGCGGGTAGCCGCGGGCGGACGCGGCGGCCGGCAGGGCCGCGAGGAACAACGGGGAGTACGGGTAGAAGACGTCCCCCGGTCGGAGCTGCGCGCGCAGCCACGTCGCGGGTGCGCGAACCGCCTCTTGCCCGCCCGTCGCAATCGTGCGCGGATCCGACACCGCCGCCGGCGCCAGCGCTGCGGCCGCAATCGCCGCGACCGGTGCGAGGAGCCCGGCCCTGCCGGGAACCGTCGCCGCGAGACGGGCCACTCCGATCGCGGCAAGCGCAGTCCAGAGCGGCAGCGTGAAGATCAAGTGTCGCGGCCCGAGCCGATCGCTTGTTGCGCCGACCGCCGTGGCGACGCCGAGCAGCAACGGAGGCGCGAGGATCGCGAGCGCGGCGAGGGCGACGAACGCCGAACGCTTGCGCCAGATCGCTACGGCGCCGGCCAGCGCAACCGCAGCAAACGCAGCGAACACGACCCCGCGGCCGCCCGTGGCGCCGCCGAGCGCACGCACGGCGGCAGTCGCCGGCGAGTAGCCACCGGTGAGATCGTGGCCCGCCTCCGGCGTGTAGCGATCCGATAGCCGCAGATCCGCGAGCACGAGTGGGATTGCGAGCGACGCGACGGCGAGAGCCGGCAGTGCTGACGTCCAATCTCGTGCCCTCCAGAGCCACGCGGCGACGAGAGCTTCGGCGCCGAAGAGAAACACGCCGAACGGGTGCACCGCGAGCGGGAGGAGGGCCGCAGCCGCCGCGGCGATTGCGGTGCGGTTCGACGGCCGGTCGAGCGCCCGAACGAAGAGGTCGATCGCGAGCGCGCTGGCGAACGCGAACAGCGAGTACATCCGGCCGAACGTTCCGTAGACGGCAAGCAGCTGCGAGGTTGCCGCGAACGCCGCGGCAGTCACGCCTGCGATCGGCCCCGCCAACCTCCGCGCGAGGTCATAGCAGAGCGGCAGCGTCGCGACCGCGAAGACCAGGGAAAGCCAGCGGAGCGCGGCGGGTGACGCGTCGATGCTGAACACGGCGTGGGCGAGCAGGAAGTGCAGCGGCGCTCCGCCACGGTCGAGCACGACCGTGTGCAGCATGTCGCCGAAAGGACGCGCCGCGACTAGGCCGGCCACTGCCTCGTCCTCGTGGAGCGGCTTGCCGGTGACATCCGGTGCGAGGCGCAAGAGGAGCCATGCCGACAGGCCTGCGAGCAGCGCCGCCGGAAGCACGGTCGACGCGCCGCGGACAGCCTGCCGTTCGATCGCGGCGACGCTCATCGCCTAGACGGGATCGCGCGCAGGCGGCGCTTCGAGCCCGGTTCGAGGCAGCCGCTCCAGTGCTCGCGGCAGGTACCAGTTCGAGTCGCCGAGGAGCTTCATCGACGCCGGCAACAGGACGGCACGGACGATCGTCGCGTCGATGAGGACCGCGACGGCGAGGCCGACGCCCGCCTGCTTGACGTCGAGGGACGAGAGCGACCCGAAGATCGAGAAGACCGCGAACATGACCAGTGCCGCGCTGGTGACTACTCCGGCGGTGGCGGTAATGCCGTAGCGGACCGCGTCGTCGCTCGACATTCCGGAGTCCACTCCTTCGCGTACGCGGCTCAGGATGAACACGTGGTAGTCCATCGACAGTCCGAAGAGCACGACGAAGAGGAACAGCGGCAGCCACGAGATGATCGAGCCGTTCGAGGTGAAGCCGAGTAGGCCCTGTGCCCAATGATGTTGAAAGACGAGCACGAGCACGCCGTACGCCGCGCCGACCGAGAGCAGGTTGAGCACGATTGCCTTGAGCGGGACGACGATCGACCGGAAGGCGACGAGGAGCAGGACGAAGGCGAGGAGCAGGACGAAGACGATGACGTACGGCAGGCCGTGTTTCAGCTGGTGCGTGAAGTCGACGTCCTCGGCGACGTCGCCGGTGACTGCCGCCTCGGCGCCGGGGATCGTGCCGATCGTGCGCGGGATGAGATCGTGACGGAGCACGTAGATCGCATGCCGGCTGGCGGAGTTGTTTCCGGCTCCGGTTAGCGGTAGGAACAAGGAGGCGGCGGTGCCGTCGTCGCTCCGTGTCGCGACGACCGGGCCGTGGGCGATTCCGGTCTGAAGCGCAAGCGTCTGGAGTCTCCTGCCTTCCCGCAGGAGCTCGGACTGACGACCGTCGGGGACGGTTGCAACGAGCTTCGCCGGCTCCGCCGCTCCGGGGAAGTCGCGCCTGACGTCGTCGAGCGCTCGGAGCGCGGGGATGTTCTGCGGCGACAGCGTGTTGTCCGCCGGCGTCGAGACCTTGAGCCAGAGGGCAGGAAGCGCGAGCCCGACGAGCACCCGGCCGCGAGCACGATGGAGAGGACCGGCCGGCGCAGGACGCGGTCGATAACTGTCGACCAGAACCGCGAGTGAGTGCGATCCGTCCTGAGGTGTGGGAGGAACGGGATGCGCCCGCGATCGATCTTCGGGCCCAGCAGCTCGAGCAAGCCCGGCAGGACGGTAACGGAGCCCACGACCGCGCACGCGACGACGGTGATGGTCGCGGCGGCGAGGCTGTTGAAGACCTTCGTGCCGACCAGAAACATGGCCGCCATTGCGACGATCACGGTCGTGCCCGACACGATCACCGTGCGGCCGGACGTTCGGATGGTTCGCTCGAGCGCCTCGTGCGGAGGCCGACCCCGGCGGCGCTCCTCGCGCGAGCGGATGATGTAGAAGAGCGCGTAGTCGACGCCGACGGCCATGCCGATCAGCACGAGGACCGTGCGAACGCTGTCGTCGATCGGGATCGCCTGGCTGATCGGACCGAGCAGGCCGAACGCTGCCGCGACCGCGGTCAGCGCGAGGACGACCGGAACGATGGCGGCCACGATGGCGCCGAAGGCGAAGATCAGGACGAAGAAGGTGACCGGCACGGAGAGGATCTCCGCCCTGTGCAGGTCGTCGTTGATCGACTTGTCGCGAGCGTCGCTTGCGGTGATGTCGCCCGTCTCTTTGATCGTCACGCCGGGATGCGCCGGGGCGGCGGCGAGTACCCGAGCCCGCACGTCTTCGGCGGATCTATTGGTCAGGGTGGCGACGAGGAGAGCCGAGTGGCCGTTCCTCGAAATGAGCCTTGGGTCGTCGCGGGGCGTCGTGAGATCGAGGCCGGGGATTCTGAGTCGGTTGGCGACGTCTTCGATTGCGGCGCGAAAGGTGGGATCGGTCGCGCGTATCGTCGCGCTGTGGAGGTAGGCGATCTCACGCGGAGCCGGCCAGACGTTGTTCGCGTCCAGCAGGTCGTAGCCGCGGGCCGACTCGCCGACCGCACCGTTCTGCAGGCTCTGCGTTCCGGTCGCAACCATCGCCGCGACCGCGATCACGACGAACGCGAGCCACCCGGCGATGGCGCGCCACGGATGGCGCGCGCTCCAGCGGCCGATCGTCGCGACTGACCGAATCCGCCGAGTGTAGATGTTGTCGTCACACCGGAGCCTCAACCGTCTGTGTGCTTGATCGAGCTCTCTTGCAGCTGCGCCTCTGCGAGCGAGAGCCGGCCGGAACAGACCTTCGCGTTCAGCTCGTTCTCGATTCGATCCATCTCGGAGGCCCGCGGATAGGGCTCGGGCCACAGGTTCCGCGGGTCGGTCGGGTGCCCGCCGAGCTCGAGGCTGATCAGGTGATCTTCCTGGTAGTCGGAGAGGTCGCCGCCGACGCCGTATTCACGCATCTGTTTCACCTTCAGCGCGTTCGTGTAGTCGCTCGGCGGCCGGATGGTCTTCGTCCAGCCGTGCTTGCAGACCGTCGAGGCGATGTTCGCCTGTGTCACGTCGGTGTTGACCACGCCCGGCGTGCGAACGAGATTCGCGTGGTAGGGCGACTTCTGCGACCCGCCGCGCGGCGCAACTAGCGCGATGCCGAGTAGGAGCAGGCCAACGGCGGCGAGTGCTGGTCGGAGCGACACGGCATCCAACGTGCGGACGCGCGCGGTTTACCGCAAGATCGCCGAAGCGGCCATGGCCCAGCCGGAAGCGGAGGTACGTTCGCTGCGTGCTGAGCTCAGATCAAAAGGGTGTCATCGCCGAGCTCGAGGTTGCCGGAACCGGCCTGCTTCGGAGCCCGTACTCAGCCGACGAGATCGACGCGTTCGCGGCGTACTGTTCGGAAACGGATCGCTGCTACTTCCTTCCGGTTGTAGTGTTCGGGCACCGAAGCGCGATCCGACTCCGAACCCAGCCCACCCGGAACAATCAAGCCGCCAGGGTCAATTGGGCCGCCGATTTCGAATTCGCGGCTAGACTTGGGCGTCGCGGGGCCATAGCTCAGCTGGGAGAGCGTCTGCTCGGCATGCAGAAGGTCACGGGTTCGAGTCCCGTTGGCTCCATTCGCCGATCGAGATCCGCCCTGCTTCGCAGGGCATGATGATCTCTCGATCGGATTCTTTACCAAGATGCCGTCGCGGCCGACGCGGGCGAAGCCCGCACCGGCGGCGGATGTTCGCTTGAAGCTTAGGCCGCGTTCTCGCTGAGCGCCGCGACCTCGCGCCGCTCCGCTAGCCGGTTCAGCGCCGCCGTTTCGATCTGCCGTACGCGTTCGCGGGTTAGGCCGAGCCTGCGGCCGATCTCCTCGAGCGACTTCGGATCCGGGTCGCCGTCCATCCCGAAGCGGAGCTTCACCACCTGGCGTTCGCGCTCCGGCAGCGTCTCGACCGCGTTGCGAACGGCCTGTTCCGTGAGGCTGACGTGAACCTCCTCGGCCGGCTCGGCCGCCTCGCCGGCGATCAGGTCGGCAAAGCTGGAGTCACCCTCTTCACCGACCGGCTTGTCCAGCGATGCGACCGCCCGCGCTACGGCACGCGTCTCCTTGACGTGCTCGAGCGACAACTTCGCCTTCTTGGCGATCTCCTCGTCGGTCGGATCCCGCTGGAGCTGGGCCATCAGCTCACGCTCGGCACGCGAGATCTTCTGTTCGCGCTCGACGATGTGGACCGGAATCCGAATCGTGCGCGACTTGTTCGCGACACCGCGCTGCACTGCCTGGCGGATCCACCAGGTCGCGTAGGTCGAGAACTTGTAACCACGGCGCCAGTCGAACTTCTCGACTGCCCGGATGAGGCCGATGATCCCTTCCTGGATCAGGTCGAGCAGGGAGATGGCGTGGCCCTGGTACTTCTTCGCGATCGATACGACGAGCCGGAGGTTCGAGTTGATCATCAGGTCCTTCGCAGCCTTGTCTCCTCGCTCGATGCGCTTCGCGAGCTCGACCTCTTCCGCCGCGGTCAGGAGCCTGTAGCGCCCGGCTTCGTTCAGGAAGAGCTGCAGCGCATCCGTTGTCGCAACCGAGAGATCGCCGTTGACGTAGGTGCTCTCGGCCGCGTTCGGACGGGCACAGTCGTCCGTGAGCGGGATGCCGCGTTCGTCGAGCTGCTCGAAGAAGCCTGTCGTCTGGTCCTCGTCGAGATCGGCCTCCTGCAGGAATTCGGTTACAGCGGAGAGGTTGAGGCAGCCGAGCTCCTCACCTTGCTCCAGCAGTGCCTGTAGGCGCTCGTCAACGACCACTGCGCAGCCTTGTCCCCGATTCCGCCTGCCGACTAACTCGAGCGTGCACTTCTGTGACAAAGACGTTACCCACCGGTCCGAGTTGGCCGCGTACCGTCGAAAGCGATCTCACCAGGAGGAGTCCCATGCGCCGTCCCACCAAGCGGTCGCTGGCGGGGGGAGCGGCCGGGATCGCCGCCGGCGTTCTCGCCGGCATCGTCTTAACGCCCGGCTCTGCCGGGAACCTTGCAGTCCCTGAAGCGGAGCAGTTCATCGACGCCGCGCACGTACCGCCGGCGCTCACGCTGCCCGGCGACGTCGTGACGCTTCGATACGCGATCGTCTGCACGCCGCGCCACGACGGCCGCCCGTGCGACGGCTCAGGCGACGTCTTCATCCGAGCCGGCCTCACCGGCCCCTATCGCCGACTCGCTCTGCAGCGCGGTGCCGACTCGGCCGACGGGCGCTACTTCGTCCGCGTGCCGGACGAGATCGCGTCCGATCGCGACGGCTTCTCGTACTACGCCGTCCTCCGAGACGACTCGACGGGCGCCGAGATGACGGTGCCGAGCGGGGGAGCGGCAGCGCCGCAGGTCAGCCTGCCGTTGCGCAAGACGATCAGCATCGACCTCGGAGCGCATGCGTTCGGCCGGGCGCGGCAAGGAAACGCGCGCGTCGTCGAAGCTCGGTGGGGGAGCGCGGTCGGGCAGGCGGGCCTCGCAGGTTCTCGGGAGCTCGGCTTCACGGGGCCGTCGGCGATCGACGTCGAGCCGAGCGGAGCCGTGACGATGCTCGACCAGGTCAACGGTCGGCTGCAGCGCTGGCAGAACGGCGGCGTCTCGGCGACGAGGGCCGACGTGAGCGGAGGACTCGCGGATCTGGCAGTCGAGGCCGACGGAACGGTCGATGTGCTCGAGCCGCCGAACCGCGTCACGCCCGTGCCCGTCCTTCGGAAGCTCAGCCATGACGGCGCCGTCATGTGGGCGCAGCAGTTGTCGGATCGGACGTGGTCGAAGCTCGACACCGGCCCGGAGGGCCCCGTTGTCCTGGCGGCGCCCTCCGAGCAATGGGTTCCGACAGAAGTCGACGGAGCGCCGCTCGACCGCGCCACGCAGGCGAAGCACGCGAAGTCGGGTCGCCCGACCGCCCCAGGGCGGGAGGTGATCGTCGAACGGATCGGCGCGGACGAGCTTCGCCTCGCGGAGACGGCCGGTCACGACGTCGTCCGCTCGTGGCGCGTCACGAGCTCGACACCGCTCGGCGAAGTACAGCTGGCCGAGCCGCTCGGAAATCGTCTCGTCGTCGTGCTCAAGACGTACACGGACGACCAGGCCGAGTACGTTGCCCTTGTCCTGGACGGCGCCGGCGTCGCGCGCCAGTTCTCGGTCGGCGCCGCCGAGTGGGCCGAGTCGGCGCCGCTCGCACGTTTCCGGCTCGCAGGCAACTCGCTTTACCACTTCGGCTCGACGCCGTCCGAGGCGTTCGTCGACCGCTTCGAACTGGAGGTATCGCCATGAAAGCGTTCTTCTGCTGCCTCGGCCTGGGGCTCGTCCTCGCTTGTGCCAACGGTGCGCAGGCGAATCACCGCTTCTGGGCGCGGTGCAATTACGAGGCGCCGACGTTCACGACGTCCATGACGCGCGACGCGGCCCAGGACTATGCGAATGCCGCCCGCTACGAGGGCTACCAGTGGGGCGGCGGGTGCTGGAACTACGACGACGTCGACTCCTACCCCTACGACCCACCCGCTGATGCATCGACACACGGAGAAGGCGGTGATTGCTCCGGGCTGACCTTCAAGACCTGGCGCGAGTCGTTGGACGAGTGGCGTGACGGACGCTGGTTCTGGTTTGCGATGCGAAACGTCCACGGTCCGTACACGGCGGCTCGGTTCAAGGCCGGCGCCGGGGCCCCCAATCACATCGTCAACAAAGCGACGGCGGGCGTCATGGACGCGTTCGCAAGCGACGCGCACATAGGGATGGTGTTCTTCCGCTCGCTCTACGGCGGCGACCAGATCGTCGAGGCGAAGTGCGAAGCCTGCGGGACGAACATCTTCTACCGCACGTACCGCAGTGACCCGAGCTACAGCGGAGTGGCGAGATGGGGCTGGACCGGATGACTGCTGCGACGACGGCTCTCCTCGCGCTCGCCCTCGTCGGCTGCGACGAGGATTCCCGTCCCACGCACCTCCGCTACGGCCAGGCGGCCGCCGGGTTCAAGCCCGTCCCCGGCAGCGTTCTGACGATCGGCCGCGTCATTCGCGGCACGACCCTCGGGCGTCGGTTCCGGCGCTGCCGTCCGCCGTCCGCTGCGAACGACGCTGTGGTCATCGAGCGGATCGGCGTGATCGGCGAGAGCCTCACGTTCACTGATAGACGCGGATCGACGCTCTTCGCCTGCGACGGCGGGTTCGATGCCGGCGGAGAGCGCGCGCCACCCTGGTGCAGCGGCTCGGCAGGCCGTCTCTTCGAAGGGCACCTACTCGACCCCCGCCTCGACCTCGGATGCCGGGATCAAGACGGAAGACCGCTCGCGTACGCCTGGCTCGAGCCGGTCGCCGGCGCCCACTGGGTCGGCGTCGACCAGGGTGGGTACACGGAGGTCTACGAGGTCCTCGCCGGGCTGCCTGTGCGGATCGCCACCACCCGGGACGTCGATCTCGCCCGCTCGCGCGCGACGTTTGCCGTCACGCAGTACGACGTGACCGGGCATGAGCTCGTCGAGGGTCAGCTCGAGGCAGGAGTGGCGGGGTGAGCATGGGGGTACACTCCGCCCATCATGTGGGAGTTGATCTGGCTCATGTTGATCATGAAGATCCCGATCATCTACCTGTGCTGGGTCGTGTACTGGGCGATCAAGTCGGAACCGCGGCCCGAGCAGCCGGCCATGCTCGTCCCCGCGCGCGATGAGCCCGGTCCGCACGGGTGGAAGCCGACGCAGCGCCGACGTCGGCCGCGCCCCCACGGCGGCCCGACGCGCACGTACGCGCGTACGAGTCGCGCGCGGGTCCGCGCGTGAGCGCGACTCCGGTCGAACGGTCGCGGCCGGCGGAGACGATCGCCGGCCTGCTCGCGGCGATCGCGATCTTCGTCAGCCTGACCGGCGTCGTCTACAGGCCGCTCCGCTTGATTCCACTGGCCATTCTCCTGTCGCTCGTGGCTCTTGCGATCGGCGGCCGGCACGAGCGCCTCGCCGGCTACGCCGTCATGACCGGTGCCGTGTGCTTCGTCGTCGGCATGGCGGCAGCCGTCATTACGAGCAACCCACTCTGGTAGGCCGCGCGCGGCGGTGCCGCTCGCGACGGTGCTACAAAGGACACAGTGACTGACGTCGACGGCCTCAACGCCGGCTTCGCGCGCGATCTGCTCGAGGACTACCTCGAGAACCCGGACGCGGTCCCGACCGAATGGCGGCAGGTGTTCGAGAGCGGTCAGAGCGACGTGGTCGCGGCGCATCCCGGCCTCGCGCGCCTGCTCGAAACCCTGGAGAACGGACATTCCGCCGAAGCGGTCCGCGTACCCGAGCCGGAGATTCGCGCAGGGGAACCGGCGCCTGCGCCGGCGCCGGCAGCCGAGCCGGTCACCGACGAGCTCCTCGGCGCAGTCGCCGCCGCGATGGCGCTCGTCAAGGCGCAGCGGATGCACGGACACCTCGCGGCGCACCTCGACCCGCTCGGATCGGAGCCGCCCGGCGACCCGGCGCTCGAGCCGGAGCGTCTGATCCCGAAGCTCACGCCGGAGCTCCAGGCGCGGATTCCCGCGAACGTGCTCCGCCTCTACGTCCCGGGCGACACGCTGGCGGATGCGCTGCCGCGGATGGTCGAGACGTACAGCGGCACGGTTGCGTACGAGATCGAGCACATCGCCGAGCACGAGAAGCGCGTCTGGCTGCGGCAGGCGATCGAGTCCGGGAAGTACCGGCAACCGCTCTCGCAGGAAGAGAAGAAGGGACTGCTCGCATCTCTCTCGCGCGTCGAGGCCTTCGAGCAGTACCTGCGGCGAGCATTCCTCGGCCAGAAGCAGTTCTCGATCGAAGGGCTGGACGTCATGGTGCCGATGCTCGACGAGGCGATCGAGCTCGCCGCCGAGAACGGCGCCCACGAGGTTGTGATCGGCATGGCCCATCGTGGCCGCCTCAGCGTCCTCGCCCACACGCTCGGGCTCGGCTACGACTCGATCCTGCGGGAGTTCGAGGGGGAGCGGACGATCGAGGCGGTCGTGGCGACGGAGGAAGGCGGCACGGGTGATGTCAAGTACCACCTCGGCGCCGCGGGGACTCGCTCCACGCCGGCAGGCGAGATCACTGTCACGCTCGCGGCGAATCCGAGCCATCTGGAGGCGGTCGACTCCGTCGTCGAAGGGCGCGCCCGCGCCGAGCAGACGGATAGGTCGACGCGGTACGGCATGCACGACCCGAGCATCGCCCTCCCGATCCTGATCCACGGCGACGCATCGTTCCCGGGCCAGGGAGGCGTGGCCGAGACGCTCAACCTCTCGGAGCTCGACGGGTACTCGACCGGCGGCACGCTCCACGTCATCGCGAACAACCAGGTCGGGTTCACCACGGATCCGCGTGAGGGCCGCTCGACGCGTTACTCGAGTGACCTCGCGAAGGGGTTCGACGTGCCGATCATCCACGTAAACGCCGACGATCCCGAGGGCGCCGTCTCCTCGATCCGCCTGGCGCTCGCGTATCGCAGGCGGTTCGACAGCGATGTCGTCGTCGACCTCGTCGGCTACCGCCGGCACGGACACAACGAGCAGGACGAGGCCGCGTACACGCAGCCACTGATGGCGGCGCAAATCGCCGCGCACACCACGGCGCGCGAGCAGTTCGCCCAGCGCCTTGCCGAAGAGGGCGTCGTGACGCAGGCGGAGGCGGACGAGCTCGTCCGGACGGTGACCGGGGAGCTGAAGCACGCACATGACGCGCTGAAGGCGACGTTCGGGTCCCCACCGCCGCCGGAGGGCAAGATCCCGTACTCGACGGGAGACGATGTCGTGACGGCTGTCTCGGCGGACGTCCTGCGCGCCTTGAACGAGGAGCTCCTGGGCGCGCCGGAACACTTCACGATCCATCCCAAGCTGAAGGGCCAGCTCGAGCGGCGTCTGCAGACACTCGACGAAGGTGGCATCGATTGGGGTCAGGCCGAAGCCCTCGCCTTCGCGTCGCTCCTCGTCGAGGGGATTCCGATCCGGCTCACGGGCCAGGACACCGAGCGCGGCACGTTCTCGCACCGTCACGCAGTGCTCCACGACGTCCAGACCGGCGAGATCTTCACGCCGCTCCAGAACCTCGACGACGCGACCGCTTCGTTCGAGATCTACAACTCGCCGCTCTCGGAATATGCGTGCCTCGGCTTCGAGTACGGGTACTCCGTGGCGGCGCCGGAGGCGATCGTCCTCTGGGAAGCGCAGTTCGGCGACTTCGTGAACGGCGCCCAGATCGTCGTCGACCAGTTCATCGTCGCCGGCCTCGCGAAGTGGCGGGAGACGACGCGGCTCACGCTGCTCCTACCGCACGGCTACGAGGGGAACGGGCCGGAGCATTCGAGCGCCCGGCTGGAGCGGTTCCTGCAGCTCGCCGCGCAGCAGAACGTCCGAGTCGCCAACCCCTCGACGTCTGCGCAGTACTTTCATCTCGTCCGCAGGCAGGCGCTCGACGCCGCCGGGCGTCCGCTGATCGTGATGACTCCGAAGGGGCTTCTGCGCCTGAAGCAGGCGTTGTCCACGCTCCCCGAGCTTGCGGAGGGCCACTTCCACCACGTGATCGACGACCCGGCAGCTTCGCGAGACGAGGTCACGCGGCTCGTGCTCTGCTCGGGGAAGGTCTACTACGACATCACGGGCCACGAGGCGCGCGCGCAGGCGAAGCATGTCGCCGTCGCGCGGATCGAGCAGCTCTATCCGTTTCCGGTCAAGGATTACGCGGACCTGATCGCGTCGTATCCGGCACTCCGCGAGGTCACCTGGGTGCAGGAGGAGCCGCAGAACATGGGCGCCTGGCGAACGATCCGCCATCGCCTCGAGGCGCCGCTGCAGGAGAAGGGGCTCCGGCTCGCCTACACGGGCCGCCCCTGGCGCGCCAGCCCGAGCGAGGGCTATCCGACGGCCCATCTCCGCGAGCAAGACCGCATAGTGCGCGCCGCGCTGAGCTAGCGCGCCGCCGACCTAGGGCCGTTTGCGGGCGCGTGCCCGGGCCCGGGCCGCCATGACGCTTCTGGCGACCCGAGGGCCGTGCGCCCGCGCAATCTGGATCGCCTGCCGTCGCTGCGCCGGCGGCAAGCGCCGCCAGATGTCCCATAGCGTGAGGGCGATTCCGAGCGGTCCGAGTCGACGGGTCATCCTGGGCATCGGCGGATCTTCCCACAGTGCCCATCCGCAGCCGCTCGTACACTCGCTTTGACCAACCCCAGAAGGGGCTAGAATCCCGCCCTTGCGGTAAGTCCCGTCCCCGAACAGGAGAGCCCCTATGCCGGTAGAAACCCCGTCTGCCTTCGCGCAGGTCATTCAGGACCATCTCGAGTTGAAGGAGCGGAACGCCAGGCTCGAGGACACGATGCCCCTCGGTCGCTACAGGACCGTGGATCCCTTCGACAATCATCCGCTGTTCAAAACAGAAGAGCAGGCCCGCCTCGAGGAGACGATGGACGGCCAGCAGCCGGCCGTCGCGCTGGAGCCGACCGTGCTTGCGTGGCCCGGCGAAGAGACGGCCGAGCACGTGGGCCCGGAAGTCGACACCCACCTCTGGGGCCGGAGCCGCGACTTCGACTGGGGCGACTAGCGCAGCTGGCGCTCCACCGAGCCGCGGCGTCGCTGCGGTAGGCATAGGGTAGGTCCTCCCGGTCCGAGAGGAGGCCTGATGAAGCAACTCTTGTTGGGATTCGCGCTCGCCGCCGGTCTCGCGTACGGGGCGCGCAAGTTGTTCGCAACCCCGCAGCCGCAACCGTGGGAAGAGACTGACAACGATCCCGAGGATCTGAGTGCCGACCTCGCGCAACGCGCTCGCGAGGCGGAAGGCGCCCAGGCCGCGGCAGAGGAGACGCGGATTACCTGAGCAAGCCGGCGACGACGCGCAGGTCGTCGACGAATGCCGCGAAGTTCGCGTCGCGTTCCGCCGGCTCTCCACGCAGGATCGAGGACGGATGCACCGTCGCGGTCACGGCTTCCGCCAGATCCGACTCCAACAACTCGCGGCGGTGCTGTGTCACGCGGAACTCCCGTCCGAGGAGTGACTGCGCAGCCGTCGCGCCGAGCAGGACGAGCACGCGCGGCTGTACGGCTTCGAGCTCCGCCTCGAGCCACGGTCGGCAGGCCTTCATCTCCGTCCAGTTCGGCCTCTGATGGATCCGGCGCTTGCCGCGCGCCTGCCACTTGAAGTGCTTGACCGCGTTCGTGACGTACGTCTGCGAGCGGTCGATCTCGGCAGCCTCGAGCGCCTCGTCGAAGACGCGGCCCGCCGGACCGACGAACGGATGGCCCTGTTGATCCTCCTGGTCGCCGGGTTGCTCGCCCACGAACATCACCTCGGCGTTCTTCGCGCCTTCGCCGAAGACTGTCTGAGTGCCGACCTGCCAGAGGTGGCATCCTCGGCAACCGGCCGCGGCTTCGCGAAGCGCGTTCAGTGAACGCCGCTCTGGTAGGAAGTCCATTGCCGATCCCGTCGCTGCCCGAGCCACGTCTAGTCGCGGCGGCGCGTCGCGGAAAAGGCGTCGAGCCCTTCGGCGAAGCTGACGTAGGGGACCGCCGGGCGGGCTTGTTCGCGTTCCTGCACGCGTTCGGCGTCCTCGAGAGCGCGCTCGCGGGCTCGAAGCGATTCCTGCTGTGCCGCAAGCCCGGCCTGTAACCGCAGCACCTCGGCCTCGCGTGCGGCAATGCCCGTCTCACTTCGAGCGAGCTGCTGCTGGCGCTCCCCGAGCCGGCGCTCTTCCTGCTCGAGCGAGCTGCGGCGCTCGTCGAGAGCCGCTGTTTGCGCGGCGAGGTCACGATCGCGCTCGTCGAGCGAGGCTGCCTGCGCCGCCGGCTCACGATCACGGTCATCCAGCGGCTCGGACTTCTCCGCCTCGGCAACCTGGCGCGAGTCCCGAGGCCCGTCGGTCAGAGGCTCGCGCTGGGCTGCAAGCTGCTGCTCCGCCGCCTCGAGCGTCGCCGTTCTGCGGACGAGCTCGTCGGTCAGGCGCGAGACCTCCGCACGGGCACGCTCCGCCTCGGCTTCATGTGCAGCCATCACACGCTCGCGCTCCTCGAGTGACGCCTTGTCTTCTTGGAGACGGGCGGCCGAACGCTCGAGCGCCTCGCTCCGCTGCGCGATCGACGACTCTCGCGCCGAGAGCTCGTGCTCGCGCCGGGCAAGGGCGGCCAGCGCTTCCTCGATCCTCAGCTCTCGCGCCCGGAGCGCCGTCTCCCGCTCGATCACGTCCCGTTCACGCGGAGCGATGGCATCGCGGCGTTCCTGGAGCTCCTTCTCGCGTCGGCTCAGCAGCTCGTCCGCATATGCGCGATCGGCTTCGGACGACTGAGACGGCGGCTCGGGCCGTCGAATCCGAAAGGCGCGACGCCCGGTGTTCGACCGCTCTCGCGCACTCTCGAGCTCACGCTCGCGTCGCTCCACGTCGAGCTCGCGCTGCGCGACATCCGCCGCCCGGTCACGGAGTGCCCGCTTCATCTCCTGCAGCTCGAGCAGGTCTTCGCTCCGCTCGCGGTGTCGCTCCTCGGCCAGCCGTCGCGCGAGGCTCAGCAGCTGCTCGCGGTCAGGTTCGTCCTGCCGTTCGGCGGCTTCCCAGCCGAGGGACTCCCACGAATCCTCGGACGGATCCATGGCGGGAGGGTACCGCGGCGCCTGCCGCTCAGCCTTCGATGCGGATCCGTCGCGCGGTGTCGCGACGGATCCGCACGATGAAATCTCCTCCGGCGGCGGCGCGCACGGAATAGCCGGCCGACGCAAGATCGGAGCTCACTGGGAGGACCGCTGTGCCGGCGACAACCCGGCGCGGCTCGTACCTGAGGCGTAGCGTCTCGACGCCGTCCGGGTCGAACGTCCTGTAGCTGAGGCTGCGCTTGCCGTACGTCACCGCCTGCACAACGGACGTCGAGCCGAGCATGTGATCCTGCTTCTTCGGAGCAAGCTCGGGCATGGCCGCCATTGCCCAGTTGAAGCTCCGGAGATAGTCGGCGTAGCCGTCGCTGAACCAGTACGTGTTCGTCGATCTCTGACCGCAGCACGAGACGCGACCGTCGCTCCGAGCGAAGTACGTCGCGTAGTTCAGGGAACGAACCGCGAGCTCCCGCGCGCGTTCGTCGCCGGTGCGCGCATAGAGGAGGGCGTTCACCGCCGCCCAGCGCGACGTCGTGCTGCCAAGGCCGGCGCGCGAGCAGCATCCTGAGCCTCCCGGGCGCCGTTGCTCGTCGATTCCCCACGCTCCCGCGAAGGGGCCTCGTCCAAACGTGACGCGAACCCAGCGGACGAGCGCCTCCGCGTGCCCGCGCCACTCAGGATCGACCGTCTCCGGCGAGCCTTGGCTCAAGAGGTAGTGGGCGGTGAGTGTCGGCGTCGCCTGATTGCGGCTGCGTGGGAAGTAGGGAACGTCCTCGTAGAACCCGCTCCAGCGGTTCCAGACCGCGCTGGCGCGATTGAGCTGGCGGCTCAAGAGCCAGGACCACGCCAGCTCGCGCGCGCGGCGATAGAGCGCGGTCGAACCCGCGCCGACTTCGATCAGCTCGTCGAGGAGCCGCACCGGCCCGACGACGAGACCGCCGAATTGGGCGCCGCCGAGAACGCGCCCCGTTCGCGCGTCGACGCGGAACGGCCACGGTGTCCGCGCGTCGTCGCCGGCCCGAACGTGGCGCGCCAGCGCGTTGCCCGTGCGCACGGCTGCGGCGAGGTAGCGCCGCGATCCCGTGAGCTCGTAGAAGAGCAGATAACCGAGGCCGAGCAGCCCGACCTTGTCCGGCTCCGTCCCGCCGTAGAAGCGTTGCGGCATTCCCGCCAGGCATCGGCCGTACGACCGCTGGCCCGCGCAGCTCGTCGCGAACGGCACGCGCGGCCACGCCCAGCTCCCGGGCGTCGTGCCGTGGGCGAGCTGGTAGTCGAGCATCTCCCGCACAGCCGCGGTTGCGCGGCGATCTCCGGAGTACGGATACCAGGCGATCAGCGAGTCGACGAAGGCCGCGTTCAAGAACGCTGGGTTGTGCTGCCAGTAGACGCCACGCCGCGAGCCTCCGTCGAACACCGCGTAATTGAGATAGACCTTCCGCCCTGTGCGCGGGTCCCGCGGGACGCGTCGTTCGACGAAGCGCCACCCGAGCCTGAGGACGCGGTCGTAGCCGAGGCCGGCGCCCGGCCGGTACCACGGCAAGAGCCTGCCCCGTCGATCGACGACCGCTCGGTGCCACGGGAGAAGCGGATGCACGGGCCGCCCTCGCGCAGAAGTAGCCGTGGACGCGGCCGGGGCCCGCGACGGCATGAGGCCGAACTTCCGCAGCGCCGGCATCAGCATGAAGAACGGACGCATGTCGGCCGCGTGCGGCCACGAGCCGGTCATCACCTCGATGGGTGCGTCTGGGTGGAGCCGGCGTAACGCGCGCACGAACGGAGACGTCTGGTACCGGCCGGGAACAACGCGGTCTGAACGGCTCCACCACAGCTGCAGCGGGACGCCGGACCGCGCAATCGCCCGGGCGTAGGCGATCGGGCTTCGAGCCTGGTACGCGCGTGGGAAATCGCGCGGCGTGCCGCCGATCTCGAAGCGCGCGAGGCTCCGCAGTCCCGATCCAATGGAACGCCAGGTCTGCAGGCAGCGGCGGTTGCATCCGAGGCTCGCGAACTCGCGGTAACGCCGTCGCATGTCCGTGACGGGGTCGAACGCCGCAGCGCCCGCGAGGATCGTGGGATGGCGTGCAACCAGGAGGAGCGTCTCCTGCGCGCCCATGCTCGCGCCGAAGGCGTAGATGCGCGAGCGGTCGATCCGCAGCCACGGAAACGCGCGCGCGACGAGGCTGGGCATCCTCGCGAGATCGTCCACCTGGCCTCGGTATCCCCACGAGAACCGCGCCAGCCGGCGTCCCTGTCCCTCGGGGTTCACGACGGCGAAGGGACCTAGCACCGGGAGGTTGTCCCACCGATTGACGTTCTCCCTTGCAGAGACACCGCGACCGTGCGGCGAGATGATGAGTGGAATCTGCGGGTTGTTGCGCGGTCCGTACCAGTCCGGAAGAACGACGTACGCAGCACGTCGAAAGCCGTCGTGCGTTCGATAGTGGAACGTCAGGACGCGGACCTGGACCTGCTCCCAACCGTCATCGGACGCACCCGGCACCGACGTGATTCCCGTCAGGCACAGGAGAACGGCAAGACAACAGACTCCCCTGCGCCCCATGCGGCCGGATGATTCCAGCGGCCGCCTCGCCTCACAAGGGCAATCCGAAGCTGCCGGCTGCTCGTAGGCGGTCTCTAGAGGGTCAAAAGGGGCGATCCCGACAGTGGAGGAGGAATGGTGAAGAGGTCTGTCTTCGTCGTGAGCGCCGCGGCGCTCGCCCTCGCGCTTGTCGTCGCGGGCGGAGCGGGTGCACGCGGCCAGGCGACAAACATCCGGATAGCGGCGGCGATGACGTCCGCCAACGAGACGCCGACCCCGAAGGGCGACGTCAGCGGTGCACGTGGCACCTTTACCGCGAACCTGACCAAGACCGCCACGGGCGCATCGATGGAGTGGCGCCTTGATTTCAGCAGCCTGAGCGGCAACGCAATTGCGGCTCACGTGCACGTCGCTCCGCCTGGACAGGCAGGGCCGGTTCGCGTTCCGCTGTGCGCTCCTTGCACCAGCGGCGCCACCGGCACTGCGAACATCGACGCGGCGGTGCTCGACGCGATCCAGAACAACCGCGCCTACGTGAACGTGCACACCCCGACGAACCCCGCGGGTGAGATCCGCGATCAGGTTTCGACCGTCGCAGCCGTCAGGACGACACTGCGCGCCGCGCAGGAGAGGCCGAAGCCGAAGGGCAAGGTTCGTCGTGCGCGGGGAACCTTCACGGCAACGGTGTCGAAGAGCGGCGACTCGGCCGTGATCACGTGGCGCCTGACATTCAGCAAGCTGACCGGGCGCGCAATCGCTGCGCACATCCACAGCGGCGCACGCGGCAAACCTGGGCCTGTGATCGTGCCGCTCTGCGCACCGTGCAAGACCGGGGCGCGGGGGCGCGCAACCGTCGACGCGTCGGTGCTGAATTCCCTCGAGTCGGGACGCTCGTACGTGAACATCCACACGCGCAAGAACGCGGCCGGGGAGGTCCGCGGCCAGATCTCGGCTGTCTCGCTGACCCTCTCGTAACGCCCTCGAAGCGGGATCCGGCTCTTCGCCGGATCCCGCTTCAGGTCATGCCGCGCCGATGTTGTGGTTGGACGTTTCTCCCGCCTTGACGGCAGCGTGGCGCAGATTGGCCATCAGCTCGCGGATGTTGATCTCGAGTGCCTTGCGCTCGCGTTCCTTCTGCTCGAGCTGACCCCGGAGGTCGTCTCGCGCCGTCTCGGCCTGAGCGAGTCGTTCTCGGAGATCGCGCTCGCGCGCTTCTGCACCGTGCCGCTCGTGCTCGCCGTAGCTCGAAAGCTTGCCGATCTCCCGCTCCGCCGTTTTCGCCCGCTGACGGGCGACAGTCAGCTGCTCCCTCAGGCTGGCGACCTCCGCTTCGGCACGCTGTCGCCGCGTGCGCTCGTCGGCGAGCTCGGCCTCTCGCTGTACGAGGGTCTTCGCGAGGGAGTCGACCTCGGTTGCCAGCAGCGCTAGTTCCGCCGCAAGATTTCGCTCGTTCATGTGTCCGTCGGTCCGCTTCGCGCCCGGTGTCGTCATCCCTTCCCCCGAGGACCCTGGAAACGAACCCCTAAGGCGTTCTTGCCAGGATCGAGCCAAGGCGTGGAAGGAAGTGCTCCCAGCCCTCCTGAGTGCCTACGGCGTCGGCCCTTTCCTCCTCGGTATCGCCGAATGTTCCATGCCAAATGTTGACGCGGGTGCCGTCCTGGATCTCGACGACCCGAATCTCGACTTCGCGCGACGGCGCCGCCGGCTCGTGTTGCCATGACCAGATGAACGCGAGCCCGGCTTCGGCCTGATACGCGAGCACTCGACCACGCATCGTCTGGTCGAGCGCGGGAAAGCGAACCACGTAATCACCGCCCAGCTCGAGCGTTGCGTCTAGTTCCCCGCCCCACCAGTCGCGGACGAGACCCGGCTCTGTCCACGCCGAAAGCGCCCGGCGTCGATCCACGCTGGGGAGCTCCAGCCAGGCGTGCACCATTGCCCCCTCGTCCATGCACTCCGCCCCGTGCCGGATCTGTGCCACGGCGTCACCTTACTGCGTGCACAGTCGAGCATTGGCGAAACTGCGAGCGGTGACCGTCGGAGTCCTCCACCCCGGTGAGATGGGCGCCGCCCTCGGCGCGGTGCTGCGCGCAAAGGGCGAGTCGATCCTCTGGGCATCGTCCGGACGGAGTTCCGCGACGGCCGAGCGGGCACGCGCCGCCGACCTCGAGGATGTCGGGACGGTCGAGGAGCTCGCGCGACGAAGTGATGTTGTCCTCGCCGTCTGTCCGCCCGCGGCAGCCCTTGACGTGGCTCGGTCGGTTCTGCCCTTCGACGGCATCTACGTCGATGGGAACGCGGTGTCCCCGGCGACGGCTCGCGCAATCGCCGGGCTCGCCGCGCGCTACGCCGACGGTGGAATCGTCGGACCTCCGCCGCGCGAGCGCGGCACGACGCGCCTCTATCTGTCAGGCGAAGAGGCGCAGCACGTCGCCAGTCTCTTCGCCGACACGAACGTCGACGCGCGCCTCGTTTCCGGCGACGTCGCCGCGGCGTCCGCGGTGAAGATGGCCTACGCGGCGTGGACGAAGGGGACGGCTGCCCTCCTGCTCGCCGTTTGCGCGGTGGCTCTGGCAGAAGGCGTCGACGAGACGCTCCTCGAGGAGTGGCGGATGTCTCTGCCCGAATTGCCGCAACGCTCGACTGTGGCTGCACGGTCGGCGGTGACCAAAGGGTGGCGCTGGGTGAGCGAGATGGAGGAGATCGCCGAAACGTTTGCCGTTGCAGGGCTCCCGGACGGCTTCCACCGGGCAGCGGCCGAGATCTACCGCCGCTCAACCCACGCGAAGGCCGACGCCGAGGCGAGCTTCGAGCTTGTGCTCGCCTCGATCTCGTCCGATCTCTGACCCCGAACCGGCCCTGGCGATCCTTCGGCCGGTCGATGCCGCGCCTCCATCAACGGAGTAATCCTCGCTTCCATGAGCGCTCAGGTTGCGAGGGCTTTCTCCGCTGCGCTCGGGGTCGGGTCGATCTTGCTCCTTGGCTCAGCCGGCCGTCCCCACGCTGCGCCGCAACTCGTGAGTTTGCCCGCCTCGTTCGAGCTGATCGATCAGGGCCCCGTCGGGGGAACTGTCTGGCAGGGCCGCATACCGGACCCCGCCGTTCCGAATGCCCGAAGGCTCACGGTCGTCTATCTCCCGCCGACCATCTCTTCGGGCGGCCGTTATCCCGTCCTCTACCTTCTGCACGGCTTCCGCGGCTCCCCGTACGAGTACGCGTTCGGCTTGCACCTGGCGGCAGTGGCCGATCGGGAGATCGAAGCGACGCGATCCGACCGTTCATCGCCGTCGCTCCGCCCGCCGGCGTCAACGGCAGTTTCGACGGCGAGTGGAGTGGTCCATGGGAGGACTACGTCGTCCACGACGTCGTGCCTTGGGTGGACAGCCATCTCCCGACCATACGCTCGATGCGGGAACGCACGCTCGCCGGTCTCTCGGCCGGCGGCTACGGCGCGGTCGACATCGGCCTGCGCCATCCCGACCTCTTCGGAACGCTCGAGTCCTGGAGCGGTTACTTCAAACCCTTCCGCGACGGTTCACTAGCCAAAGCCGGGCCCGCCGAGCTGGGGGCCCACAACCCGTCCCTGCTCGTCCAGGCCGAGAGCCTGCGGCTGCACAGGCTCGGGACCCGTTTCTTCCTTTCCTCAGGTACGACTCACGACCACACGAGCGCGGCCGCAGCGATCGACTTCGCTCGAGAGCTCAAGTCCCTCAGACTGTCGCACGAGCTCGTGCTCGAGCCGGGCGGTCACGACGGCGTCTTTTGGCGCGAGCAGCTCCCCGCCGCGCTCAGGTTTGCCCTGGCTCCTCGGCACGTCGGTACCTGGAGTCGTTACCTGCTTCCGGCGAAGTAGAAGGCGACGGCGAGTGCCGCATAGGCGGCGACGAGAAGCGCGCCGGCCGCACGTGAGCTCCTCGGACCGGCGAGAGCCGCGCCGACGGAGGCTACGGCGATGGCCATGCTCCCCAACTCGATCGGACGCATGCTGAGCGCCAGCGGGTCGATCGCCCAGGAGAGGATCGCCACGACGGGGATGAGGAAACCGGCGACCTGGCTCGCGGACGCCAACCCGATCTCCGCCGCGAGCCTGAGCTCGCCGCGCGCGGCAAGGAGCACGGCGCTCCCGTGTTCCGTGATGTTCCCGACGATGGCGACGATCACGATCGCCACGAAGAACTCGGACAGGTGTGCCTGGTGCGCGAAGTCCTCCAGCGACCCCACGAGCGTCTCCGTGACGAACGCCGTAGCCACGGTCGCCACCGCGAGGACGACGATTGCGAGTCGCAGCGACCACCCGTCGGACGGCTCTGGATCCGCTACGGAAGCCTGCAGACGTCGAGACCTACGAAGCGAGCGTCGGTTGATCGTGACCCGCGCGATCAGCAGCACGATTGCGACCGGGAGAGTGAGCACCGCTAGCGAGTCCCGGTCGGGGTTGCCGTGGAACCCCGGCACGGACGGAACAAGCAGTAGGAGCACGGCCAGCAGCACCGTCCCGAGCGCGACAACTGCCGAGGTTCGATCGATCGTCCCGCGCTCGCTCACGAGGAGCACGAAGCCGAGCACGAGCAGGAGGTTGCCGACCACAGAGCCGGTGAGCGATGCGCGGACGACGTTCGTGAGGCCGTCCGAGACCGCGACCAGCGCGATGATCAGCTCCGGTGCGTTTCCGAAGCTCGCGTTGAGGAAGCCGCCGATACCGGGTCCCGTGTAACGCGCCGCGTGGCCGGTCGCTTCACCGATCAACCACGCAAGGGGGACGAGTGCCACTGCTGCGAGCGGAAACAGGACGAGGTTGCCGGCCGCGCCCGACCGGTCGAGCGCGACGGCGAGGGGTGCCAGTACAAGGAGAGCGAAAAGGAGTCGGCGCACGTGAGGTCAGCGCGGCAGTCTGGCGGCGTTTAGGGTCATCGGCATGGCGAGCGCATTCCCGGTTATCTATGCGCGCGATGTCGGACGAGCCGTCAGCTTCTACGAACGGCTCGGCTTCGAGAAGCACTACCAGTTCCCGCCGGACGGCGAACCTGGGTATGCGGGCCTACGACGCGATGACGCAAATCTCGGGATCGTCCACGAGTCTTCGCCGCAGGAGATGATCGGCAAGAGCATGGGGAGCGGGCCGCGGTTCGATTTCTTCGTGTACGTCGACGACGTCGACGCGTCGCTCGAATCGATGCGAGAAGCCGGCGTCCCGGTGCTCCGCGCGGCCGAGGACATGCCGTGGGGCGAACGCGTTGCATTCGTCTCGGATCCCGACGGCAATCCGGTGACGCTCGCAGCGCCGACATCCGCGTGAGGTCAAGGGGCTGCTGACAGCCGCTGCGCGAGCTGTTCCGGCAGCTCGTTCCGCGTGTCGCGCCTCAGGCGGATCCGTCCGCCGTCGGGCCGGCGTCTGAGCGCATCCGTGAATGGTGGCGAAACACGGAGAGTCTCGCGCTGGCCGTCGATCGTCTCGACCTCGAACCCGACCCCACGCCCGCGCTCTCGCAGCTCGTGCGTCACGAAGCCGCGGACGTCGACGCCTCGCGACGGTGTCCGGCCGGGAGTCTTCTTTGCATCACGCTGATCGCGCCCTCACTTGACGTCCTCGGGCCTGGCCTCTCACGCGAGTACGATCCTTCGTAGTCGCTGCCTAGGAGGAACGATGAAGAGGATGTTGGTCGTCGCGGCGGTCGTGGGAGCGATCGCAGTGCCAGTCGCCCGAGCTCATGTCAGTGGGCAGTCAGCGCGGCCGCAGGCCGCCGAGAGGGCGGCGCTCCTCGCACGGGTGACCGTGTCCGCGAGCGAGTTCAAGTTCGTGCTGAGCAAGAAAACCGCGCGCCGCGGCGTCGTGGTGTTCCGCGTCAAGAACGTCGGCAAGGTCGGTCACGACTTCGAGATCAAGAGCCGAAAGACGAGAGTGCTTTCGCCCGGACAATCCGCGACGTTGCGCGTCACGTTTCTACGGAAGGGCCACTACCCGTACAAGTGCACCGTCCCGGGCCATGCGGCCGCCGGGATGAAAGGCGTCCTCACGATCACGTAAGAGAGCAAAGGAGCACCGCATGGAGGAAACGCAGCTCCAAGCAGCGCAGCGCGAGCTCGCGGAGCTCTACAGGCGCCTCGGGCTCGTGCGGCCGATGAGTCGCGACCGCATCCGCCTGCACATGGAGATCTCCCGCGTCCGCAAACGGATCGCCGCGCTCGAGCGCGACCAGGGGAGTGGCGCGCGGTAGAAGGCGGCGGTAACGGAATAACCGCGTAACGACAGCTACGGGTATGACCGCCGCTCTCGATCGCCACGAGGCCCCCGGGTGTTGACTGGCCGTGTTCCGAATGCCGCCGCCCAACTCGGTGACGACGCGCGGTGGTGGAGGCGGGCAGGCGTGCAGCGACCCCGGCCGCAGGTCCCGATCATCGCGTTTGCGCGCGACGGCGGCCTGAACTGGGTGCGGGCGATGTACACCCCGGCAGCCGCGGGCAACCCGACGAACCTGATCCAGAGCTGCAATGCGAACGCTCCGGGGGTCTAGCGGTTCGAGCACCGGTAGGCCGCGCTCTCTCATCCGGTTAGCGCCTGGCTACACTCCGCAGCCCGGGGCGTTAGCTCAGCTGGGAGAGCGCCGGCTTTGCAAGCCGGAGGTCACCGGTTCGATCCCGGTACGCTCCACTAAAGACCTGCAAATCGGCTTTTTGCGTTGTCCCTACAGACGAGATCGCGGGCCAACTGCACATCTACGTGCGTGCTGACGCCGGCGAAACCCGCT
>JBKPDB010000064.1:0-3362 GCA_046727655.1 Actinomycetota bacterium | reverse complement strand
CCGACCGAGTACGCGACGGAAGCGAACAAGATTCGGCGCTGGCCGATCGGCTTGCTCCCCGCGAGACGAGTGACGGCGACGACGATGACCGTGCCGATCAGCCCCGCCGCGATCGTCAGCAAGACGGTCGAGTCTCGCGTGATCCAGCCGAGCGGGTGCTTCAGGAGGCGGCCCCGCCGAATCTTCTCGAGCCGCGCCTCGAGCTTCGCTCCGTAGCCGCGAATCCACTCGTCCCAGCTTCGCTGCATCCAGTTGCAACAGGCGATGTTGATGAACGTGAGCGCGCAGGCCGCGACGCCGAACACGAGGTCCACGGAACCCACACCGTCAGCGCAACCAGGATCGGGCCGAGGAGAAGGTCGTCGAGGAACGCGTAGACGCCTACCAGGGCGCCGATCGCGCCATTGGCCACGCGGGCGAGCGCGTGCGATTCCGGACTCATCGAACGATGGTCTAGGGACAACTTCGAGATGTCAATGAGCCATGCAGCGATGCTGCATCACGCCAGTGACTGAAGCGATCCGGTTGTATCTCCAGCCTGACCCCAGATGGTTTCGTGACTGCGTTTGACCCGGCTCCCGGGTACCGGGCGGACTTCGACGGGGTGGAAATGTGGGTGAGACGCCCGTCGCTCCCGTATTCCCCCCCGCTCTCGCTTCGCCACATGAAGTAGGGCAGGAAGGCTTCGCGAGGCGTCACAGCGACGAGGTCTCCATCGTCCTGGGAGACGCTTTCGAAGATGATGCGGAGCTTGACCCGTTCTCGCTGACACCGCGGGTCTAGGCTGCTCTTGTTGTCTCTATTGTATCAATCCTTTCTTCCTCTTGTCTGTTTAGGCAACGCCTCTCTCTCTCGTACTCGCCGGGGCTGATTCCGCCGAGCGAGGAGTGGCGCCTCCTCGGGTTGTAGAACGTCTCGATGTAGCGGAAGATCGAGAGCCGGGCCTGGTCGCGGCTCTGGTAGCGGTGGCGCTTGATCCATTCCTCCTTCAGGGTCGAGATCACCGATTCGCAGGCGGCGTTGTCGCCGGCGTGGCCGCGGCGGCCGATGCTCTGTAGCAGCCCCGACTGCCTGAGCGTCTTGCCGAAGGCGAGCGAGGTGTACTGCGAGCCGCGGTCGGAGTGGTGGACGAGCCCGGCCGGCGGCCGCCGTCGGGTGACCGCCATCGCGAGCGCGTCGACGACCAGCTCTGCCTTCAAGTCGTCGCGCATCGACCAACCGACGATCTTCCTCGAGCACATGTCCATCACGACGGCGAGGAACAGGTAGCCCTCGAGCGTCGGCACGTAGGTGATGTCTGCGAGCCAAAGGGCGTTCGGGCGGTCGGCGACGAACCTGCGCTCGACCAGGTCGGGCGCCGGCGGCGCCTTCTCGTCCGTGACCGTCGTGCGCGGCTTCTTCCCGCGCCGGGAAACGCCCTGGAGGCCGAGCTCGCGCATCAACCGGGCGACCCGCTTGCGGCCGACCTGGACCTGGTGGTCCTCGGACAGGTCGAGCTGGACGCGCGGTGGCCCCGTACGTCTGATGCGAGCCGTCATAGATCGTCACGATCAGCCGCTTCAGCTCCTCATCGCCCAGTTGCCTGAGACTCGGGCCGCGCCGCCGCCAGGCATGGAAGCCTTGGCGGGTGACGCCGAGCACCTTGCAGAGCCGGGAGATCGAGTGCTCTGCCTTCTCCGCCTCGATCAGCGGAAACCTCATCGCCGCTGATCGGTCTCCCGCGCGAAGAAAGCCGCTGCCTTCTTCAAGATCTCCCGCTCCTCCTCGAGCACGCACCTGCCGGCGCAGGCGCCGCAGCTCCTCCCGCTCCTCCGACGTCGTCCCTCACGCTCGCCGGCGTCGATCTGCGCCTGGCGGACCCAGCTTCGCAGCGTCTCGCCCGCGATCCCAAGCTCACGCGCGATCTCGGCCTGCGGCTTGCCGCTGCTCTCAACGAGCCGCACCGCCTCCTGACGGAACTCAGGCGGATACGGCGGTCTCGTCCTCGGCACCTCTCACTCCTTTCCGGGCTTGGAAGCCCAAGCGTGAAGGTGTCAACGAAACCGGGTCAACCCCCACCCCCGGTCCGCCCACGGACTGAGCTGATCTGCGGGTCGGAAGGATCTCGGCTACCGTGAAGCCAGCGCGTTGGCTCTGGCTGTTCAAGCCGCTGAGGCCTGGTAGTTCCTCTCCGACTGTGACCTCTGGCGTTGCCGCCGCAGTTCGCTCATTCGAGTGTCCTGTCCTGTCGGATCAAGATGGAGCATCAGATGCCAACAGCCTGCGAACCCAGCCGATACAACTTTGCAGCACGCGCAGCACGGTGGAGTGCGGCTCACGCCTCAGCGCGGCCGCTCCGCGCGCTCCTCGCTCGTCACCATGGCGCTGCCCACCCGGCGCCGCCGGCGGGGCACTCCCAACCCCGGCACGGTCACTCCCACCACCACGTACACGGTGGCGATGCTGAGTCGACAACGTCGGCGTTGCGCTGGCTTCTTCCGGTGGTGTTGGTCGCGCAGTTGATGGTGATCCTCGACATCACCGCCGTGAATATCGCGCTGCCGAGCCTCTCCCGCGACCTTGGTATTAGCGGCGCGAGCATCAGCTGGACGATCACGAGCTACACGTTGATCTTCGGCAGCCTGTTGCTGTTCGGAGGGCGCGCCGCCGACCTGCTCGGGCGCCGGCGGGTTTTCCTGACAGGGCTCGCCGTGTTCACGGCATCGTCGCTCGCCGCCGCACTTGCAGGAACGGCTGCGACGCTGTTTGTGGCTCGTGCAGGTCAGGGTCTTGGCGCGGCGTTGCTGTCACCGGCCGCGCTCTCGATCATCACCGCGGCGTTCCAGGGCCCACAGCGGACAAAGGCGCTGGCCGCCTGGGGAGCGGTCGGCGGTGCTGGCGCTGCGGTCGGCGTCATTTTCGGTGGTCTCCTAACGGAACTCGCCGACTGGCGGATGATCTTCTACGTCAACCTCCCGGTCGCCGTCGTGCTCGCCGCGGCCGCCATGGCAGTCGTTCCCGCCGACACGAACAAGCCGAAGTGGCGGGGCCTTGACCTCGGCGGGGCGATCCTCGTCACCGCGAGCGTCGGTTCGATCGTCTATGCGATCACGCAGTCCGATGCCGCCGGCTGGACCTCCGCGCAAACGCTGGTAATCGCAAGCGCCGGTGTTGCTGGACTCGCTCTCTTCGCAGCCCATGAGCGGCACACCGCGGAGCCGTTGCTCCAGGTCAAGCGGCTCGCCGACCGCGCTGTTGGCGGCGGCTTGATCCTGATGCTGTTCGCCGCGGGACTGCTCTTCGCTCTTTTCCTGCTCTCCTCGTTCTATCTGCAGAACGTGCTTGACACCGGGCCGCTTGCGACCGGGCTCGCCTTCCTCCCG
>JBKPDB010000063.1:0-5692 GCA_046727655.1 Actinomycetota bacterium | reverse complement strand
GTGGCGTACTCGGCGAGCGCGATCGCTCTTCCCTCGCCCCGTTCGGTTGCGTCCTCGCGGCTCGCCTCGATCACTTCGAGAGCCTGGGCCTCCTGGCCTCGCCAGGCGGCCCGCACGAGCGATGTGTACCCGAGGGTCGCGTTGCCCGTCGCCTCTGTGATCGCATCGGCTTCTTCGATCAAGGCGGCGGCCGCGGCGAACTCTCCGGCGTGCACGTGTACACCTGCGCGATAGGTGGCCGCGAACGGAAGCACGCTGAGCGCGCCGGCATTTCGCGCGAGCTGGAGCTGGCGGGTCGCCAGCGCGTGCCACATCTCGTCCTCCCACAGATCGGGTGCGATGCGGCATGCAAGCCAGAGCCACCGGATGTCCTCTTCCGTGTGGCCCTCATCCTGTGACACCGCGTCGAGCGCTCGCCTCAGCGGGGCCGCGCCTGCGGCATAGCCGTCGGCGAAGCGAGTCGTCAGACCGTCTAGGAGCAGGTCGAGCGTCCGCGTCGGCTGTGCGGCCGGGGGTGCGCACCGGGCCGCCTCTGCCACGTCCCGCACACCGCGCCCGCTACCGAGACGGCCCGCGAAGATCGCCGCGGCGAGGGCTTCGAGGTACGTCTCACGTGCCAGCTCCGCGTCCAGCGGCTCGAGGTGCCTCGCTGCGTTGAGCAGGAGCGGCGGAGCGTCCCGGCCGCGTCGCGAGGCGAATGCGACCTGTGCGCGTAACCGCTCGAGGCGGGCGCGCTGCAGCTCGTCGAGGGGCCGCCCGTCGGCAGTCGCGAGCAGCTTGAGCGCTTCCGCCGGCGCACCCGCCTCGTGCTTGGCCTGCGCAGCCGTCAGCTCTCGCCGGGCGCGCCGCCTGGGACCCGGCGTCAGCGCCGCAGCTCGCTCGAGAAACGCCGCCGCGGCGGCGAGGCCGCCGCGCGCGCGCGCCCGGTCGGCCGAGCGCTCGAGTTCGGAAGCAACCTCCTCGTCCGGGGCGAGCGTGGCCTCGGCGCGGTGCCACGCACGGCGATCGGGATCGAGTTCCGGGTCGGTGGCTGCTGCCAGAGCCTCATGCGCGGCCCGCCGCTCCTCGGCCGGGGCCGCTCGATAGATGGCCGAGCGCAAAAGCGGGTGGCGAAAGATCACCCGGGCGCCGAGCGTGAGCAAGCCGGCGGCTTCCGCAGGGCCCGCCGCCCCGGCCCCGAGACCCAGGCGAGCGGCCGCTCGCCACAACAGCGTCGGATCCCCGATCGGCTCGGCCGCCGCCACCAGCAGCAGCCGCTGGGTATCGGCAGGCAGCAGTTCCGCTCGCTGCCGGAAGCTCTCCTCGATCCGGCCGGGCAGCGGCAGCGCAGCCGTCAGTCCGAAGCCGCCCGCCAGTTCCGCTGACGATAGCGCACGCGGCAACTCGAGCAGCGCCAGTGGATTCCCGTGCGTCTCGGCGACGATCCGCTCGGCCACGCGCTCATCCAGCGGCCCCCGCATTGCCGAGGCAAGCAGCTCGCCAGCGTCGGCTTCCGAAAGCCCGTCGACTCGCAACTGCGGCAGACCCTCGAAGGCGTCGACCCCGCGCGGGTCCCGCTCCGCGAACACAAGGACGATCGACTCCGCCTTCAGGCGTCGCGCGACGAACGCGAGCACCTGCGCCGACGACTGATCGAGCCACTGCGCATCGTCGACCAGGCCCAGAAGCGGTTGCCTTCGGCGGCGTCGGAGAGGAGGCTCAGCAGCGCCAGCCCGACGAAAAACCGATCGGGCCGCGCGCCCGACGTCAGGCCGAAGGCCGTCCCAAGCGCCTCCTGCTGGGGAGTCGGCAGGCGCTCGAGCGCGTCCAGCAGCGACGCGCACAGCTGGTGGAGACCGGCAAAGGGAAGCTCCATCTCCGACTCCACTCCGACCGCGCGTAAGACCCGGCAGCCACCCGAACGTTCAGCCGTGTACTCGAGGAGGGCCGTCTTACCGATTCCCGCCTCGCCGCGCACGACCAGCACCGCGCTCTGCCCCAGCTGCGTCGCCTCGAGCAGCCGATCGAGTGCCGCGCATTCGCTGCGGCGCCCCTGGAGAACCAATGAATCCCGCGCGACGCTCGAGCGGGTCACGACCCCGTAGAGCATAGACCCGCGTGTGGCTCGTTGTGGGATCCGGGACTAGGGAGCACGGCTAGGGATCTCACCCGTGACTCCTAGAGGCGAGTGCCGCCGCGGGATCGCATGCTCATTGTCTCACCGCTTCTCCCATCAAACGAAAGGAGCGAGCATGACTCGCAGGCCCATCACACTCCTCGCTGGCGCGACAGGACTACTGCTCGGCGCGCTGGCGGTCGCCGGCTGTGGCGGCAGCGGCGGCAGCAACGCGAGCGGGTCGTCGGCGCCGCCGAAGACCGCGAACGGCCGGTCGGCCACGATCGGCGTCGCGAGCGACAGCCTCGGAAAAATCCTCGTCGACTCGCGAGGCCGCACGCTCTACCTGTTCGAGAGGGACTCGGGCACAAAGAGCGCGTGCAGCGGAGCCTGCGCCGTCGAGTGGCCGCCGCTGCGGGCGAGTGGCAACCCGAGGGTCGGCACCGGCGCGAATGCTTCCATCGTCGCGACGAGCGCACGCTCGGACGGAAAAGCACAGCTCACCTACAACGGCCATCCGCTCTACACCTTCTCAGCCGACCAGAAGTCCGGCGACACCAACGGACAGGGCGTAAACGCCTTCGGCGGCCTCTGGTACGTGCTGTCCTCGGCGGGCGACCCGATCACCACGCAGACGCCGAACAGCGGCTACGGCTACTAGAGGAGCGATCCTTGGCCAGCGTCAGCTTCCAGCACGTCGCCAAGGTGTATCCGGGCGGCATCCGTGCCGTCTCGGGGTTCGACCTGGAGATCTCCGAGGGCGAGTTCATGGTGCTCGTCGGCCCCTCCGGGTCCGGCAAGACAACCGCCCTGCGCATGGTCGCCGGCCTCGAGGAGGTCTCCGAGGGCCTGGTGCTGATCGGCGAACGCGTCGTGAACCACGTGCCGTCCCGCGACCGCGACATCGCCATGGTCTTCCAGAGCTACGCGCTCTACCCGCACCTGAACGTCTACGACAACATCGCGTTCGGCCTCCGGCTGCACAAGATGAAGAAGGCGGAGATCGACCGCCGTGTCCGGGAGGCGGCCCGAATTCTCGGCATCGAGCAGCTGCTGAAGCGCAAGCCGCGGGCGCTCTCAGGCGGCCAGCGCCAACGGGTGGCCATGGGTCGCGCGATCGTCCGCCAGCCGCAGGCGTTCCTGATGGATGAGCCGCTCTCGAACCTGGACGCGAAGCTGCGCGTGCAGTTGCGGGCCGAGCTCGCGCGGATCCTGAACGAGCTCGGGACAACCACCGTCTACGTCACGCATGACCAGATCGAGGCAATGACGATGGGCGACCGCGTGGCCGTGATGCGGAGGGGCGAGCTGCAGCAGGTCGACAGCCCGCAGGAGCTCTACGACCGGCCGGTCAACCTGTTTGTCGGGGGCTTCATCGGCAGCCCGGCGATGAACATGCTCGAGGCGACACTCGAGCCGAGCAACGGGGCGCTCGCCGCCTCGGTCGGGAGCCAGCGAATCGTGCTCGGCGCGGAGAAGCTGAGTGCGCACCCGGCGCTGCGGGCGTACGCGGGCCGGAGCATCATCCTCGGCATCCGCCCCGAGGACCTCGAGGACGCAGCACTCACCCCGGAGACCCCGCTCGACAGGCGGCTCCACGGCCGCGTCGTTCTGCGTGAGGCGCTCGGCTCGGAGATCGTGGCGCACTTCGAGATCGACGCGCGCCCGGCGCTCACCGACGACGTCCGCGAGCTGGCGGCTGACGTCGGCGAGGAGCTGGCCGACCAGGCACCCCATACGACGATGGTCGGACGCTTCGACGCGCGCTCGTCGGTCCGCGAGGGGCAGGTCGCCGAGGTGTCCGTCGATACGCGGGCACTGCACTTCTTCGACCCGGAGACGGGCGCCGGGATCTACGACACCGATTCCAGAAGGAGCTGACGCATGACCACGCAACGCATCACTCTCCTGATCCTCCTTGCGGTGCTCGCGCTCGCAGCCGTCGTCGCAGGGTGCGGCGGCGGAGGCGCGAGCAAGGGCGGCGCCGCAGCGGCGCCGACCGTCTCCGGCTCTCTGTCCGTCATGGGAATCTGGGTTGGCGAGGAGCAGAAGTCGTTCCAGGCTGTCATTGACGACTTCCGGACGAGGTTTCCGAACGTCAAGGTGACGTATACCCCCGCCGGGAACAACCTCCCGACCGTGCTCACGACCGCAGTCCAGGGCGGCAGCCCGCCCGACGTCGCGGCCCCCGCGCAGCCCGGGCTCGTGACGAGCTTCATCAGGCAGCACAAGCTGAAGCCGCTCGACTTCGCCAGGAAGCCAACGCTCGCGAACTTCGGCCAGGCAATCGTCGACCTCGGCACGATAAATGGAAAGTTCTATTCGCTCGTCTACAAGGCCGACAACAAGTCGACCGTCTTCTACAACGTCCAGGCATACAAGGACGCCGGCGTGACGCCTCCGACGACGTGGGACCAGTTTTTCGCGGACGCGCGGACGATCAAGGCCTCCGGCCTGCCGGCGTACTCGATCCCGGGCGGGGAGGGCTGGTCGCTGACCGACCTGTTCGAGAACATCTATTTGCGCACGGCAGGGCCGGCGAAGTACGACGCGCTCTCGAGGCACTCGATCCCCTGGACCGATCCGTCGGTGAAGAGGGCGCTCGGGGAGATGGCGAAGGTGCTCGCCGACTCGAGCAACATCGCGGGCGGCACCGCGGGCGCGCTGCAGACTGACTTTCCGACAGCCGTCGGCAACGTGCTCGCCACGAAACCGAAGGCGGCCCAGATCATCGAGGGCGACTTCGTCCCCGGAGTCGTCACGTCGCCGATCAAACCGGTCACTGGTTATGGGGAGTTCACCTTCCCGTCGATCGACCGCTCCCCGCCGGTGGTCGTGGGTGCCGGCAACCTCGTGATTGCCTTCCGCGACACGCCGGCCATCCGTGCCTTCGTCAACTACCTGGCGACGCCGAGGGCGGCCGAAGTTTGGATCAAGCGGGGCGGCTTCGTGTCCGCGAACAAGAAGGTGCCGCCTAGCACCTACTCCGACTCGATCCTGAGGAAGGCCGCGCAGGACGTGACACAGGCGCAGACGTTCCGCTTCGACATGTCCGACGAGCAGCCGGTCGGCTTCGGAGGTACTCCGGGCCAGGGCGAGTGGAAGATCTTCCAGGACTTCCTCAGGAACCCAGGGAACATCAACGGGACGGCGCGCGCGCTCGAGAGCGCCGCGGTCAAGGCCTACAAGGGCTCCTGACGCGATGAGCGGGAGGACCGTCGCGATGAAATCCTCCGCGCACCGCGCCCTCGCGGTCGCGGAGGGCGGGCTCTGGCGCAGGTACGCGCTCGCGTTCGGGTTTCTCCTCCCAGCGCTCTTCCTGCTCGGGATCTGGATCGTCTACCCGACTGTCAGGACGATCGTCCGTAGCTTCTTCAGCGACAGCGGCGGTCGGTTCGTCTGGTTCGACAACTACAAGCAGCTGTTCACCAGCGACATCCTCCTGACCGCGCTCAAGAACAACGCGATCTGGCTGGCGGTCGTCCCGGCGCTCGTGACGGCGATCGGGCTCATCTTCGCGGTCTTGACCGAACGCGTGAGCTGGTCGCTCGCATTCAAGACCGCCGTCTTCATGCCGCTCGCGGTCTCCGCCTTTGC
>JBKPDB010000062.1:0-14191 GCA_046727655.1 Actinomycetota bacterium | reverse complement strand
AGTGCCGGAAGTTCACGATGTGCAGACGATGGTTCAAGCGGGCGTCGGCGCGACGCTCGCGGTCGCGCTCCGCGAGCGACTCCCAATCTACAGCGACGATCGAGTCTTGCGCGTCCTGTACCGCGAAGCTGGCGTGCCCGTGTTCGGAACGATCGCGCTGCTCGCACTCCTCGAGAAGCGCGGCGCGATCGGCAAAGCCGAGCTCGATGCTTTGGTCGGCGGGCTCCAAGCGGCCGGCGCAATCGACCTCAGCTCCTGACGAGCGAAGGACGCGCCGACTCCCCGAATGAGGAAATGAGGCCCTTTCCCTGGTGCTACCGACGAGTCGGTGTCCGTTCTGTGTCCGCCGATCGGAAGATGCTGCCTCAGTTGAAAACGAACCCTGCCGATTTGCAGCGAGATCGGGGAAGCCCTCTGACGGACTCGAACCGTCGACCCCCTCCTTACCATGGAGGTGCTCTACCGACTGAGCTAAGAGGGCTGGTGGGAGGATGGTAACCGCGATGAAGGCTCGCGAGGGATACGTCGATTTCCGCGGCTACCGGACTTGGTATCGCTTCGTCGGCGACCTGAATACGCCTAAGACGCCGTTGCTGGCGCTTCACGGTGGGCCCGGGTCGACGCACAACTACTTCTCGCCGCTCGAACGTCTGGGGAGCGCGCGGCCCGTGGTCGTCTACGACCAGATCGGCTGCGGGAAGTCTGATCGTCCGACCGACGTCGAATGGAGCCTCGACGTCTTCCGCGACGAGGTCGCCGCGGTGCGCGACCAGCTCGGGCTCGAACGCGTTCACCTTCTCGGGACCTCGTGGGGCGGGATGCTCGCGCAGGAGCATGTCCTCTCGGGTGCGCCGGGGATCGTGAGCCTCGTGCTCAGCTCGACGCTCGCGAGCATCGACCAGTGGACAGCGCAGCAGCTCGAGTTACGCGCCGAGCTACCGCCGGAGGTGATCGAGGTCATGGATCGCCACGAACGGGACGGCACGTACGACGATCCGGAGTACGAACAGGCGATGGAGGTGTACTTCGACCGGCACTTCTACCGCGGTCCGAAGCCGCGAGCCGAGCTCGAGCGTATGGCGAAAGGCAGGGCGACCGACGTCTATCGCGCGATGCAGGGCCCGAACGAGTGGACGACAACCGGCGCCCTCAAAGGCTGGGACATCCGCGACCGGCTACACGCGATCGACGTGCCGACGCTCGTCGTCCGCGGCCGTTACGACATGTGCACCGAGCCGATCGCAGCGACGCTCGTCGAAGGCATCCCCAACGCACGCGAAGTGGTGCTAGAGCACAGCTCGCACACCCCAGTGCTGGAAGAGACCGATCGATATCTGGAAGTCGTGAGCACCTTCCAGCGAGAAGCGCAGAAGAGTCAGAGCCCGTAAGGCGCGACCGCGTTCTGTCAGAGCCCGTAAGGCGCGACCGCGTTCTCGTAGAGCAGCTTCGAGACCAGATGTCCAAGCGTCGTGGCGATGCCCCGCCGCGGCCGGGCGAGGCATCGCGCGTCCGCTTCGGCCGATCTCTAGTTCGCCGGCGTGAAGAAGCCAGTCACGGTTCCCGAGAGCGCGAACGTTCCCTCGGGGCTCGTGAAGGTGTTGAGGTCTGCAGGCAGCTCACAAGTGACCGCGTTCTTCGGCTGGTGTGCCTTAGCTGACGTGTCCGTCTCCGACTCGGTCGTGCCGCCGGTCGGCGTGAACGAGAAGGTCAGGTCGAACGCTGTCGGTATGAAGACGGCCGTACTTCCAATCACGTGTGCGGGGGTGAACTCGCCGTTGCCGTTCACGGCAACCATTAGCTGTTTACCGCCGCAGACGGCGGTAAAGACATCCGCCTTCTTTGCGTTCAGCGGATCTGCTGATGCCGCCTGCGCGAAGATAGCCAAAACGATCGCGAAGACCGCGATCAGCGTGATGCGTCGGAGCAAGGTTTCCTCCTCATTGGTCGGTGAAATGCCGCACCGCGGCGAACGCCGCTGGAGGACCACGCTAACACCGTGTCCGTGAAATGGGGACTGATCTTCTGCCTAGTTTCTGTGCGCCCCAATCGCGGACGCGTCGGGCTCTGCCCGATGCCTCCGCTGCGGCAACGAATCGAAACCGATCGCTCGAACATCATCATGGCCGCGAAGCGGCCGGACGTTCGAGCGGAGTGGGGGCGGGAGGATTCGAACCTCCGTAGGCTGAGCCGACGGGTTTACAGCCCGTTCCCTTTGGCCGCTCGGGCACACCCCCGAGGCCGCGCATTGTAGCTTTGGGTGGTGGAACGTTTTGACGTCGCCGTCGTCGGCGCAGGGCCCGCCGGATCCACGACCGCCTACGGCCTCGCGCGCGCGCACGCGCGCGTCTTACTAGTAGACAAAGCACGTTTCCCCCGCGACAAGCCCTGTGGCGGCGGGCTGACCACCCGCGCGGTGAAGCAGCTTCCGTTCTCCGTGGAGCCCGTCGTGGAGGACAGGATTACCCGCGCGCGATGCCGTTTGCGCTACGGCCCGGCAATCGAACGCTCCTCAGACCAGGTTCTCTGCGTGATGACACAACGGCGTCGCCTCGATGAATTCCTCGTCGAGAACGCAGTGGAGGCCGGCGCGGAGTTTCGGGACGGCGTCCGCGTCGCGGTCGAGTCGGACACGCGCCTGATCGTCGACGGCGAGCCTGTGGAGGCAGCCGCCGTGATCGGCGCCGACGGCGCCAACGGAATAACCGCCAAGACGCTCGGCCTCGCCGGCGGGATCGTCAACGGCGTGGCACTCGAAGGAAACCTTCCGTACGAACGTCTCCCCGAGAACGGCTGGCGGGGCATGCTCGTCCTCGAGCTCGCAACTGTGCCCGGCGGCTACGGCTGGATCTTCCCGAAGGGCGACCACGTCAACGTCGGCGTGGGTGGGTGGGGCGAGGAAGGGCCGCGCCTCCGACAGCACCTTCAGATCCTGTGTGAGCACTACGGGATCGAGCCGGATGACCTCAGCGAGGTGCGTGGTCACCGCCTGCCGATGCGACGGCGGGAGACCGTGCTCGCACGGGGCCGCGCGCTGCTCGTCGGCGATGCGGCCGGCGTGCTCGACCCTGTGTCCGGTGATGGGATCTACGAGGCGTTCGTCACGGGACGGCTCGCCGCAGACCACACGCTCGCGCTTCTGGAAGGCAAGGCCGACAGCCTCGACGCGTACCACGACACGGTGCGCAGGGAGCTGGACCCGCTTTCGTCGGCCGGCTGGGGAGCGAAGAAGGCGCTCGACCGCTTCCCTCGAGCCGTCTTCGCGATCATGCGTCTTCACGTCACATGGCGCGTGCTCGAGAGGCTGATGCTCGGCGAGGTCGCGCACCCCGGCGAGGCGCGCGGCGCCGGGCGCGCTGCGATGAAGGTCATCGAGGCGCTCGCGCGCGCCTCGTAGCTCTTCGCCGACTTGGAGAGACGACGGCTCGGCGCGACGGACCTCGAACCGACGCCCGTCGGTGTCGGAACCGCTCCGATCGGCTCGGGACGCGACTGGCCGGTGTGGTGGGGACCTCAGCCTGTCGACGATTCGATCGCTGCGATCCACCGTGCGCTGGATCTCGGTGTTAACTGGATCGACACGGCGCCGTTCTACGGTTGGGGTCGCGCGGAGGAGGTCGTGGCGCAAGCCCTCGAGGGGCGGCGTAACGACGTCCTGGTGTTCACGAAGTGCGGGACGTTCCCTGAACCGGCGGGCTCGCGGATGGACCTTCGCCCAGAGAGCGTGCGCGCGGACGTCGAGGCGAGCCTGAGGCGGCTGCGAAGAGATCACCTCGACCTCGTGCAGTTCCATGACGTCGATCCGCTGACGCCCATCGAAGAGTCATGGGGCGAGCTGCAGACGCTGATCGAGGAAGGGAAGGTGCGGCACGGCGGGATCTCGAATCACCCGGCCGACGCGGTCGAGCGCGCACTCACAGTCGGCCCGGTCGCAGCGCTGCAGTACCAGTACAGCCTGCTCCACCGCGAGCACGAGCGCGACATCCTGCCGCTCGCCGAGCGAGAGCGAATCGGCGTGCTCGCGTGGTCGCCACTTGCCTCGGGCTTCCTCTCGGACGACTTCGATCTCGACAGCCTCGACCCCGATGACTTCCGGCACCGACATCCATTCGCGCAGCTCGACCTCCGCCCGCTCCGCGCGACGCTTCGGTCGATCGGCGACCGACACGGACGCCGCGCTGCCCAGGTGGCGGTCGCGTGGGTGCTCTCGCATCGTGTCGTGGCCGGCGCGATCGTCGGCATCAGGAGCCCGCAGGAGGCAGAGCAGCTGGTCGGCGCCGCGAACCTCGAGCTCAGTCAGGAGGAGCTGCAGGAGATCGAGTCGGCCTAGTCGAAGCGCCGCCGGAGCGCCACGACGTCCTCCACGAAGGCCCGGGTCACTCGGAACGGTCCATGTTTCCGCAGCGAAGCCGGTCCCTGGTACCACGCGCCGAGTGCCGCGCGCTCGTCACCACCGAATTCGCGCAGCAGCTGCCGGAGGAACGCGACACCGACCCGGATGTTCCCGGAGACGGTCCGTCGGACGCTTTCGCCGATCAGGATGTCTTCGGCGTAACTCCACGTCGTCGGGAGGATCTGCATCACGCCCCACGCCCCGGACGGCGAGCGAAGGTTCGACTGGTAACCGGACTCCATCCACGCAAGCGCGTGCACGAGTGTCCGATCGACGCCGTAGTGCGCGGCCCAGTAGTCGATCAAGCCGCGGACGAGGCCAACTCCGGCCCTGGAAACGCCGGCGGCGACCCGCTTCGACCTCGAAGAAAGCAAAGCGGTCAATGTCCGAGGGCCGGCGATGCCGTCGACCGCGAGTGCGTGATTGCGCTGGAACTGCCTCAGGGCCCGTTCCGTGCCGGGCCCGAACGAGCCGTCGACCGTCAAGCCACGGTCGGTCGGCGTCAGGAGGAACTGCGCCACCGAGACGTCCCACCCCACGGCCCCGCGCCGCAGCGTGCGTCGCCCGAAGCTCGGTCGGCCCAGCCGCCCGAGCGCGTGGCGCGTCAAGGGGCCGACCTGCCCGTCCACGTCGAGGCCTGCGCGGCGTTGGAACTGCCGCAGGCCTCGCGCGGTGGCGGGCCCGTACAGGCCGTCGATCGGCCCGGCGTACAGCCCATGAGAGCGGAGCGCCACCTGAAGCCCCGCAACCTGCGGCCGCGCGGCGACGACCCCGGCCGCCGTTCCGGCGATCAGGCAGAGGAGTCCGACGACACAAGCGGAGCGCGCCAAGGTCCCGGACGATTCGACGCGGATCCGCCAACCCCTCGGCAATTCCGACGCCGCCAACGTGCGCCGCTAAAATCAGGAGGCTTGGCGGCGTAGCTCAGTTGGTTAGAGCAGCGGAATCATAATCCGCGTGTCGCAGGTTCGAGTCCTGCCGCCGCTACTCAATTTACGTGGCGTTGCGAGCTCTTCACCCTTTCTTCAAACGGTCGTGCTCTCATCACCGCGGACATCGACCGGGAGGATGAGATGAGGCTGGGTTCACGGAAAGCGCTGGCCGCCCTTGTCGCGGCCGTCGTCTGCACAGGTGCCGCGGTCGCCGGCTCGGCCGACGCCGCGAAGCGCCATGGCCATGGGGCGCTCCTCAAAGCAGCCGCCGCATACATCGGCGTGAGCCGAGCGGCGCTCGTGAAGGATGCGCGCGCTGGGCAGACCCTGGCTCAGATCGCGACCGCTCACGGAAAGACCGTGCCCGGCCTGAAGTCCGTGATGCTCGCCGCACTGAAGGCGCGGCTCGACGTGGCGGTCTCCGCGAAGAGGCTGACGCCGGCGCAGGCCCAGGCCCGGATGGCGCGCGCCGAAAAGCTCCTCGACAGGCTCGTGAATGCTCGTCTGGGCAAGGCCGCTCTCCGGCCCGCGAGGGCGCGCCTCTTGAACATGGCAGCTCGCTACATCGGCCTGCCGCCGAAGGCGCTCCGCGCCGAGCTGAAGTCCGGCAGCTCCCTCGCGCGGGTCGCCGTTGCCCACGGCAAGACTGCATCGGGGCTGAAGGACGCCCTACTCAAGTCATTCGAGCAGAGACTCGACCGGGCCCGCGCCGTCGGCCGGATCAGCGCCGCCGATGCGCAGACCAGGCTCGCGAGGATCTCGGCAAGGCTCGACAGGACCATCAACCGGACGCGCTAAGGGCCTCGCGCCCACCCATTGACTCCGAGCGGCCCGCGTGGGAAGCTTCGCACGCCGTCGAGTGGTCTGAACCACTTGCAAATTCGCCGCAGGAGGACTTCACATGAAGGCCGCAGGACGCCTCGCCGCAGCCGTGGCACTACTGACCGTGCTCGCCGTCGCCACGCCGCTTGCCTCAGCCGGTCCGTCGAGGAACGCCACCTCGAAAGCCAGCCAGGTGGTGGGCTATTTCATCGAATGGGGAATCTACGGCCGGAACTTCAAGGTCAAAGACGTCAAGACCAGTGGGTCGGCCGAGAAGCTCACGGTCATCAACTACGCGTTTGGCAATGTCGCCCCGGACCGCTCGGGGAACGTCGTCTGCCAGATCGCCGACCCGTGGGCCGATTATCAGAAGCCGTGGAAGGCCCCGGACTCTGTCACGAACGAAGCCGTCACGTCAGGGCCGCTCCTGGGGAACTTCCAGCAGCTGCAGGCGCTCAAGGAGCAGTACCCGCACCTGAAGGTACTCATCTCGATAGGCGGGTGGACCTTCTCGAAGTACTTCTCGGATGCCGCGCTGACGAAGCAGTCACGCGAGCGCTTCGTGTCGTCCTGCATCGACCTGTTCATCAAGGGCAACCTCCCAGGCTCGGGCGACCAAGGGGGACCGGGAGCCGCCGCGGGCGTCTTCGACGGCATCGACGTCGATTGGGAGTGGCCGGGCTCCGAGGGAAATACCGGCAACATCATCCGTCCGCAGGACAAGCAGAACTTCACGTTGCTGCTCCGGGAGTTCCGAAAGCAGCTCCGGACCTACGGAAGGACGACGCGTAAGGACTACCTGCTGACGGCGTTCCTGCCGGCCGCCGCCGACAAGATCAACGCTGGCTTCGAGGTGCCCGATATCTTCGGCCCCCTCGACTTCGGGAATGTACAGGGCTACGACTTCCACGGCACGTGGGAGCGGACCACGAATCACCAGTCGAACCTCTACACGTCACCGAGTGACCCCTCCAGCCCGCCCTATTCCGACGATGCAGTCGTTCAGGAATACCTGCGGCGTGACGCGCCGCCGAAGAGAATCGTCGTCGGCGTGCCGTTCTACTCGCGCGGTTGGACGGGCGTAGTACCCGCGAACAACGGCCTCTACCAGACGTCGAGCGGACCGGCTCCGGGCACGTGGGAGGCGGGCGTCGAGGACTACAAGGTCGCGAAGCAGCTCGTCGCGAAGGGGTTCACGAGGTACCAGGACACGCAGGCCGGGGCGGCGTGGCTGTTCAACGCGTTGACCTCTACGTTCTGGACGTTCGACGACCCGCCGGTCATGGCAGCGAAGGCGGACTATGTCCGGCGGAATCGCCTCGGCGGAATCATGTTCTGGGAACTGAGCGGCGACACGCCGAACGGGGAGCTCGTAAGCGCAATCGCGAACGGTCTCCCGTAGGGGTCTTTGGGACGTCGCCATCCCGCCGCCGACGCCGGCTTGGCCGGCGTCGGCCGCCCCCGCGCGGAGCGAACCTTTCCGATCGAGATCATCATGGCCGCGAAGCGGCCGGATCTCGATCGGTTGGCTACACTGGGGTGTCCGCGCGGGCTGAGGGGATTGTCTCGGCGTGCGCTTTCCTCTACTACGCAGATACGTAAGAAGACATGGCCACAGGAGTACGAGACAAGATCACGCTCGCATGCAATGAGTGCAAGCGGCGGAACTACATGAGCACGAAGTCGAAGCGGAACACGCCTGACCGGCTCGAGATCAAGAAGTTCTGCCGCTGGTGCGGTCGCCACACGGCCCACCGGGAGACGCGCTGATGGCGCGGCAAACCCGTGCTCAGAGACGCGCGCGCCGGGCGCAGATGGGGCCCGCCAACGAGGCTGCCCTTCCCGGCGGTCCTCCTGCGCCGCCTCGCGGCCGTTCGACCGCGCGGGCAGGCGCCGGCGCGCGCCCCGAGCCGGTACGCGAGCCACGCACACTTCCCGGCTCCGGCGGCCGGCGCTTCATCGCCGAGTCGTGGGCCGAGCTCAAGAAGGTCGAGTGGCCGACGCAGAATCAGCTCATCCAGGGCGTTGTGGTCGTGCTCATCGCGTGCCTCATCGTGGGCGTCTTCCTCTGGGGAGCAGACCTCGTCTTCAAGCGCCTAGTCCAGGACGTGTTCCTCTAAGAGACAGCTCCATGTTCCGCTGGTACGTCATCAACACCTACTCGGGGCACGAGAACAAGGTCAAGGCCAATCTCGAGCACCGGATCCTGTCCATGAACCAGGCGCCGCGTTTCCGCCGGGTCGTCGTCCCGACCGAGCAGGTCATCGAGACGAAGGAGGGCCAGAAGGTCCAGACCGAGAAGCGCGTGCTGCCGGGCTACGTCCTCGTCAACATGGACATGACTGACGAGGCGTGGACCGTCGTCAAGAACACACCCGGTGTCACGGGGTTCGTCGGCGCCGGCGCCAAGCCCGTGCCGCTCGCCCAGAGTGAGGTCGACCGCATCCTCCACACGGGCCGCGGCGACGGCGACCGCCCGCGCGCGCAGGTCGAGTACGCGCTCGGTGAGTCGGTCAAGGTCACGTCGGGCCCGCTGTCCGACTTCGACGGCGAGGTGGTCGACGTCAATGCCGACCAGCAGAAGCTCAAGGTGCTCGTCGACATCTTCGAGCGCCAGGTCCCCGTCGAGCTCACGTTCGACCAGGTGAAGAAGCTGGACTGACATGGCCAAGAAAGTCCTGACGCTCATCAAGCTGCAGATCCCCGGCGGGCAGGCGAACCCGGCACCGCCGGTCGGCCCTGCGCTCGGTCAGCACGGCGTCAACATCATGGAGTTCTGCAAAGCGTTCAACGCGCAGACGCAGCAGGAGAACGGCCGGATCATCCCGGTCGAGATCACGGTCTACGAGGACCGCTCCTTCGACTTCATCACGAAGACGCCGCCTGCCGCGGTGCTGATCAAGGAAGCGCTCCGGGTCGAGAAGGGGTCCGGGGAGCCGAACCGTGAGAAGGTCGGCCGCCTCACGCGCGATCAGGTGCGCCAGATCGCCGAGACGAAGATGCCGGACCTGAACGCGCGCGACGTCGAGCAGGCCATGCGGATCATCGCGGGCACGGCTCAGTCCATGGGTGTCGAGACGGACGTGCTTCGATGAGCGGCCACGGCAAGCACTACCGCAGCGCGCGCGCTGCGTTCGACCGGGAGCACGAGTATTCGCCGGTCGAGGCGATCAGGCTGCTGAAGGAGATGCAGACGGCGAAGTTCGACGAGACGATCGAGGTGCACTTTCGCCTCGGCCTCAACGTGCGGCACGCCGACGAGCAGCTCCGCGGCACGCTGATGCTGCCGCACGGCACCGGCAAGGAGGCACGCGTTGCAGTGTTCGCCGAGGGCGAGAAGGCGAAGGAGGCGCAGGACGCCGGGGCCGACATCGTGGGCTCGGCCGACCTCGCCAAGCGTGTCGAGGACGGCTTCACGGACTTCGACGTCGCCGTCGCGACGCCCGACCAGATGGGCAACGTCGGCAAGCTCGGCCGCATCCTCGGCCCGCGCGGCCTGATGCCGAACCCGAAGACGGGCACGGTGACGATGGACGTCGGCAAGGCCGTTCGCGACGCGAAGGCCGGCAAGCTCGAGTACCGGACGGACCGCGGCGCGAACGTTCACGTTGCGATCGGCAAGAAGAGCTTCGACGAGCGCCAGCTCACCGAGAACTACGCCGCGCTGCTCGACGAGATCATCCGGGCGAAGCCCGCCGCCGCTAAGGGGCGCTACATCCGGCAGATCACGCTCGCGAGTACCATGGGTCCAGGAATCCACATCGACCCGCAGCGGACGCGCGGGATCGTCGAAGAGTTGGAGGAATCGCAGGAAGCAGTTCCGGCTTAGTCAATAGCCCGACGCCAGAGACAGCTGGCAGGCGCGCGAGCGCCGGAAGCCCAGCCGAGGCGGATCGGTGAAGATGGTTTTCGCCTCCTTCAGCGAGCCCGCCTGTGTGCGGGCTCGAATCGTTTCGAGGAGGTGACTGGATGAAGAAGAGCGACAAGGAGCGAGTCGTCGGTGAGCTCGCCGAGCGGCTGAAGTCGTCGCCGACGCTGATCGTCGCCGACTACCGCGGCCTGACAATGCCGCAGATCGACGCTCTGCGGAGTGAGCTGCTCCAGCACGGCGCCCGCTTTGCCGTCGTCAAGAACACGCTGACCCGGCGCGCCGCCGAGGAGGCGGACGTCGAGCCGCTGCCGGCGCTGCTCGAGGGCCCGACTGCGATCGCGTTCCTCGACTCCGACGGCGACCCGGTCGCGGCGGCGAAGGCGATTGCAGCGGCCGCCCGCGAGACGCAGGTGCTCGTCGTCCGCGGCGGGATGATGGAAGGGCGCGCGCTCACCCGGGACGACGTCGAGAACCTGGCGAAGCTGCCGCCGGCCGAAGTCCTGCGCGGCCAGCTCGTGGGTGCGCTGGCAGCACCGATGGCGACCGTGGTCGGCCTGTTCAACGCCCCGCTGCGCGATCTCGTCGGCGTGCTCCAGGCGCGGATCGAACAGCTCGAGGCCGAACGGCCCGCGGCACCGGCTCCGGAGGCGGCAGCGCCCGAGACCCCACCTGAAGAAGAACCAGAACCAACACCAGCACCGGCTGAAGAAGGAGGAGAAGGCTAGATGGCAACCGATACAGCGAAGCTCGTCGAGTCGCTCGGCAAGATGACCGTGCTCGAGCTCGTCGAGCTCAAGAACGCACTCGAGGAGGAGTGGGGCGTCACCGCCGCCGCTCCCGTCGCGGTGGCCGCGCCTGGCGCTGCAACCGCCGGCGACGGCGCCGCCCCGGCCGAGGAGAAGACGTCCTTCGACGTCGTCCTCAACGAGGCCGGGGGCCAGAAGATCCAGGTGATCAAGGTGGTCCGCGCGATCACGGGGCTTGGTCTTAGGGAGGCGAAGGAGCTCGTCGACTCGGCGCCGAAGCCCGTCAAGGAAGGCGTCGCACAGGAGGAGGCCGACTCGATCAAGGCCCAGCTCGAGGAAGTCGGCGCCGGCGTCGAGATCAAGTAAACCCTGCGGCACGCACCACGCTCTGAGGGTCGCCGAACGGCGGCCCTCGATCGTTTGAAGGCCCGGCAAAGAGATTTCCCGCCTCCAGAGAGTTATCCTCGGCGCAGCGCAGGCTTTTCGGGTGCCCACGCGTCTTCCAGACGACCACTCCTCGGGAGGGATGCCCAGGTGAAACGACTCGCCTTCCTCGTCCTCTTCGGCGCGGGGTTCCTCCTCGCGTCCTTCGCCCTGGCGGACGACGGCGGCAAGGGACGCGACAAGTCGACCTCGACCGCCAAGCCGACGACCAGCACCAAGACCGTGACCACCATCAAGACCACGACCGGCACCACGACGACCCCGAAGAAGAAGTGCAAGAGCGTCTCCCTGAAGGGGACGGCCGGGGCCACGAGCTTCACGATCACGGTCGAAAAGTCGAGCAAGGCCGCCCGCTCGCTCCAGGGCAAGACCGCCACGCTGACCTTCTCGGGGAAGGTGAGCGTCAACGCGAAGCTGTGCTCGACCGGCTCGGCCGCCTCGACCTTCGAGCTCCGGAACCTCCACGTCAGGTCGGGTCACGACGAGGACGACGACGATTAGGCCCGCTTCGGCCCTCTCGGCCCGCCAGAACTAGCCCAGAACGGCGCCCCGGGCGCCGTTCTGGCTTTTTGCGGCGGGGTGCGCTACCATGCCCGAGAACCTCCGGCGGATTCCGCAGGGTTGACCTTGCGCAGAAGAGGGGTTGTCGGGTACCCTGCGGGGTTGCGCTGCTGTTCCGCTGTCCACGCCCGTCTGCCCGCCGTTTTCTCTCGCACCACCATCTCTAAGGGAGGCTTCATCACTTGACCACCAAGGTCGCTGCGCCTAGCGCGCGCACCAGTTTCTCTCGCCTGAAGCACGTTCTCGACCTTCCCAACCTGATCGACATCCAGAAGGCCTCGTTCCAGTGGTTCCTGGAGGAGGGCCTCCGCGAGACGATCGACGACATCTCGCCGATCGAGGACTACACGGGGACCCTTGCCGTCGAGTTCGGTGCCTACAAGTTCGGCGAGCCGCAGTTCTCGATCAAGGAGTGCCGTGAGAAGGACCTGACCTACCAGGCTCCCCTCTCGATGACGGTCCGCTTCGTCAACAAGGAGACGGGCGAGATCCGTGAGCAGACGGTCTTCATGGGGGACTTCCCGATGATGACCGACTGGGGCACTTTCATCATCAACGGGACGGAGCGCGTAATCGTGACGCAGCTCGTCCGCAGTCCCGGCGCCTACCTCATGGAGCCCAAGGACGCCACGAAGCAGGTGTTCACGGCCAACCTGATGCCGTCGCGGGGCTCGTGGCTCGAGCTCGAGATCGACAAGAAGGGGATCGTGTACGCCCGTATCGACCGGAAGCGGAAGCTGCCGATCACGACGCTCCTCCGTGCGCTCCCACAGGAAGACCCGTCGACCGGCTTCGAGCTCGACACCTCGTCGAACGAGGCGATCCTGAAGCTGTTCGACAACTCCATCTACATCGTCAACACGCTCGAGAAGGACCCGTCCACGCGTGAAGAGGAAGCGCTCATCGAGGTGTTCAAGAAGCAGCGCCCCGGCGAGCCGCCGACGCTCGAGAACGCGCGGAACCTGCTCAAGGCCCTCTTCTTCGACCCGAAGCGCTATGACTTGACGAAGGTCGGCCGCTACAAGCTCAACCAGCGCCTCGGCGTGAACGTCCCCGAGGAGACGCGCGTCCTGACGACGGAGGACATTCTCGCGCTCGTCGAGAAGCTCGTCGAGCTGCCCACGCGGCTCGGCGTGCCGGAGGACTCGAGGGACTACGCGGCCGACGCAATCGTGCTCAGCCGCGACCCGATCCGCAAAGAGCTCGACGAGTACGAGCACTTCGGCAACCGGCGCCTACGCACGGTCGGCGAGCTGATCCAGGAGGCGTTCCGGGTCGGTCTCTACCGCATGGAGCGCGTCGTCCGCGAGCGGATGACCACGGAGGATGTGGACACGATCACGCCGCAGACGATCATCAACATCCGTCCGGTCGTCGCGGCGCTGAAGGAATTCTTCGGCTCCTCGCAGCTCTCGCAGTTCATGGACCAGACCAACTCGCTGGCCGGGCTAACGCACCGCCGGCGCCTCTCGGCGCTCGGCGCGGGCGGGCTCACGCGCGAGCGCGCGCCGATCGAGGTCCGCGACGTACACCCGACCCACTACGGCCGGATGTGCCCGATCGAGACGCCGGAGGGCCCGAACATCGGCCTGATGGGCTCGCTCGCCTCGATGGCGACGGTCTCGGAGTTCGGGTTCATCCAGACGCCCTACCGCAAGGTCGTGAACGGCAAGGTCACCGACGAGATCGTCTATCTCGACGCTGCCGAGGAGGCCCAGTTCACGATCGCTCAGGCGTCGGAGCCGGTCGACGACAAGACCGGGAAATTCGTGCACTCCGCGGTCCTGTGCCGCTCCCGCGAGGGCGAGGCGGTGACGGCTGACCCCAAGGACATCCAATTCATGGACGTCGCGCCTGCTCAGATCGTCTCGGTCGGGACGGCCCTGATCCCGTTCCTGGAGCACAACGACGCCAACCGCGCGCTGATGGGCGCGAACATGCAACGGCAGGCAGTGCCGCTGATGATCACGCAAGCGCCGATCGTCGGCACCGGCCTGGAGTACCGCGCCGCGATCGACACGGGCGACGTCGTCCTGTCGCAGCGGGCGGGCACGGTCGTCGACGTGGACGCGGAGCTCATCACCGTCGAGACGAAGGACGGCAACGACGAGTACCCGCTGACAAAGTTCATGCGCTCGAACCAGGGCACGCTGATCCACCACAAGCCGATCGTGTCGCTCGGCGACAAGGTCAAGGCGGAGCAGGTGCTCGCAGACGGCAGCTCGACGGACCAGGGTGAGCTCGCGCTCGGCGCGAACCTGCTCGTCGCGTTCATGCCGTTCGAGGGCTACAACTTCGAGGACGCGATCGTCATCTCGGAGCGGCTCGTCAAGGAGGACGTGCTCTCCTCGATCCACATCCACGAGTACGAGATCGACGCGCGGTCGACGAAGCTCGGCGACGAGGAGATCACCCGCGACATCCC
>JBKPDB010000061.1:0-2009 GCA_046727655.1 Actinomycetota bacterium | reverse complement strand
GCGTCGACGCCGTCTCCGGTCTTCGCGCTGACGGGATGCAGCGAGTGGAAGTCACCGAGCTTCGAAGCCGTCTCCATCTGCGTTGCGACGTGTCCGGGCTTCAGCCGGTCGACCTTGTTCAACGCGATGACGACGGGGATCTCGAGCGCGAAGAGACGGTTCGCGATGAATCGGTCACCTGCACCGATCCGCTCACGGGCCGAGAGGACGAAGAGCGCGGCGTCGACGTCCTCGAACGAGGAATCGACGGTCCGCTGCATGTGCTCGGTCAATGGATCGAGCGGGCGCTGGAACCCGGGCAGATCGGCGAGCACCAGCTGGTAGTCGGGGCCGTTGGCGATGCCGAAGATCCGCCGGCGCGTCGTCTGCGGCTTGTCCGACACGATCGCGACCTTTCCGCCGCAGAGAGCGTTCACGAGCGTGGACTTGCCGACGTTCGGCCGTCCGGCGACGGCGACGACTCCCGATATCAAGCCGGAAGGTCCCAGGTATCCGGCAGCAGTTGCGGAGCCGAGTAGGTAGCGAGCTCCCCCGCCGAGCTCATGAAGGTAATCTCGTCGATCCTGAACTCGTAGAGCCACTGGCGACAGCCTCCGCACGGCGAAGCGGTGATGCCGATCGCCTCGATGTCGCCCGGGCGGTAGCCCTCACTGACCGCCTTGACGAGCGCCGACTTCTCGGCGCAGACGCCTAGGGGATAGGCCGCGTTCTCGACGTTGACGCCCTCGAAGATCCTGCCGTCGCGCGTACGCACGACCGCGCCCACGAGGTAGTTCGAATACGGGGCGTACGCGCGCTCCGAGATCGCGACGGCACGGTCGTAGAGCTCGCGGCTCACAGCAGCTGGAAGACCGACAACGTCACGAGGGCCCCCAGCGCGCCGCCGTACGCGACCTCGAGAGCAGAGTGGATACCGGATTCGACACGTGTCTGCGCCACGAGCAACGCCATGATGAAGGTCAGGGCGCTGATGATGAAGCGGTGCGAGTCACCCACGATGTACGTCGCCGCCACCCAGCCTGCGAAGGCGACGGCCGCATGACCCGAAGGAAGGCCTCCGCGCAGGGGGGTGCCCCGGCCGGTCCAGGCCTTCGTCGCAAGGACGATGATCACCGTCAGAACGAGGGCGATCAGCGTGATCTCGGCTGGCGCATCCTTGAGCTTGTCGAGAACGCGTGCCGACTTGTCGGCAGCCTTCCCGGCGAAGACGAGGTAGCCGACGGCGACCGCGTTGACGGCCGCGATCAGCACCGCGCCGGCGGCGATGTCCTTCGCGAGCTTGGCCATCGGGTCGAAGGACGTCGTCGCGGCATCGATTGCCCCCTCGACCGCAGAGTTGATCATCTCGGCCACCAGGACGAACGCAATCGAGATCAGGAGAGCGATCAGCTCCAGCTTCGACACGCCGACCGCGGCCGCGATCACGATGACGGCCACCGCGGCCGCGAAGTGGATCCGCATATTGCGGTGCGTCCGCAGAACATGGATCACGCCTTCGATCGCGTAGTTGAAGCTCTCGATGATCGAGGGGCGTCGAGTCATCGGTGGTCTTGTTCCCGCGCCCGCATTTCCGGACCGTGGTCGTAGCCGACAAGGTGCAGCACGGCATGCACGAGCGGCGCCCGCCACGCGTCCCCGACGACGTGCGGGCAGAGAACGACATCCCCGAGCTGGCGCGGAACCCCCTCGGGCACCGCGTCACGTCCGTCGATCGGAAAGGCCAGGGCGTCGGTCTCTTCGTCGATGCCGAGATGTTCTCGTTTCAGGGCACGAATCTCCTCGGGCCCGACGAGGGACAGACCGAGCTCGCCCTCGGCGACGCCCTCGCCGGCGAGCACCTCGCGAATCAGGCCCGCCGCCGCTCGAATGTCGAGCTCCGTTCCCGACCGATTCGCTACCTCGATTTCGACCATGCCGGCTACTTCCGACGCTGCGTGCCCGTCTCCTCTGCATGCAGCTTGTACGCCTCGACGATCCGCTGGACGAGCTTGTGGCGGACGACGTCTTCA
>JBKPDB010000060.1:0-19235 GCA_046727655.1 Actinomycetota bacterium | reverse complement strand
GTGCACGGCGCGACGGCGCAGGCAATCGGCGCCGCGACGCACGAGATCTTCACGTACGACGAGGAGGGCAACCTCCTGACTCCCAACTTCTACGACTACCACGTGCCCCATGCGCTCGACATGCCGCCGATGAAGAACGGCTTCATCGAGTCGGAGTCGCCCTTCACGCCGCTCGGGGCCAAGGGCATGGGGGAGGGAGGCGGCGCCGGGATCCATGCCGTCTGCGCCGCCCTGCAGAACGCGCTCGGCCGTCGCGGCGAAGGTCCGATCGTCTGGCGCAGCTGCAATCCCTACAACCGCGTCTGGGAGATGCTGCAGCAACCGGGTGAGACGCGAGAGCTCGTCAGCGTGGAGAGCCGGTGAAGGTCTCGGGCGAGCGGCGGTTCGACGCGCCCGTGGCGACCGTCTGGCGTGTCCTCAACGACCCTGCGCAGATGGCGAAGACGATGCCCGGGGTGGAGTCTTTCGACATCAAGGACGATAGGCACTGGCGCGCCAACGTGAAGGTGCCGCTCGGCCTTGGCGGCCTCCGCATGTCGATCGACTTCGAGAAGACCGAGGAGCGGGAGGCCGAGTTCGCAAAGCTCCACGCCAAGGGGAACGGCGTCGGTGCGATCATGAACATGGACACGTCGTTCCACCTGAGCGAGGCCGGCAGCGGGACGAACATGCAGTGGGAGGCGGATGTGCACATCCTCGGCCCCGTCGCGTCGATGGGGCAGCGGGTGCTGCAGCCGATCGTGAATCAGCAGGTCTCGCAGGTGCTCACCGCGCTCGACAAGCAGGTACAGGAGGCAAAGGAGTGACGAGCGACGAGATGGGCGACGCGGGCACGCCCGAGCCGACGACTGGGCGAGAGCCGCCGGAGACCGATCCCGAGCTCGAGGACGCGGGCGAGCCTGCCGAGGGACCGGCCGATCCCGAGGGCTCGAGCGGCGGCGAGGAAGGGCTGAATCCGCTGGCCCCCGAATCGTACGAGCCCGAGGCCGAAGGCCCGACGACTTCGACCCAAGACTCGTAGACCTTCGGGTAGTCGACCCGGCGGAAGCCGATCGCATCGCTCCGCAGCTCACCAGGCTCCACGCTGAGGCAATGGAAGCGGGCATGGCGCTCGGCGCGGCGCCGGGCGCCGATGCCGACGCGCTCCTGCGCCTTCTACGAGGCGGTCGGCTATACGAAGCTCGGCGTCCTGGAGGGCTATTCGTTGCGACCCGACGGGACGCTCTCGGCCGCCGCGTTCTACTTCAAGGAACTGAGAAGATCGCGCTGATGACACCGCCGTTTCGCATCGGGGTGATGCAGCTGACGATGGAACCGCTCGACGAGATGCTCGCGTCTGCCCGAGTCATGGACCGTTCGGGCCTGGACACCATCTGGCTCGCCGAGGCGTATCCGTGGTGGCGCAAGCACGGCATGGAAGCGCGCTCCTCCACCGTGACCTCGGCGCTGATCGCCCGCGAGACGGAACGCCTGACGGTGGGGTGGGGGATCATCTCCCCGTTCACCCGCCATCCGGTGCAGGTCGCGATGGACGCTCGTGTCGTGCAGGAGGCGGCCGGACCGGACCGGTTCCTGCTCGGCTTCGGCACGTCGAAGATCTTCATCAACAACGCACGTCTGAACGGCAGGCGTACGCTCGGGCCGATGCGCGAGGCGGTCGAGATCGTCCGCGGCGTGCTCGGCGGCGGTCCATTCGAGTACGAGGGCGAGACGTTCAGCGCCTCCGTCCCTGGTCTGCAGGACGACGCCCGCTCGCCGCGGGACGTGCCGCCGCTGTACGTCGCCGCGACGGCGCCGAAGATGCAGGCGCTCGCCGGCGAAATCGCGGACGGCTGTCTGACGCCCTCGATCACGACGCCCGCATTCGTTCGCTACACGCGCGAGAACGTGGGAGCGGACATCGACATCGGCTGCACGGTCGTCGCCTCGATTCACGAGTCCGACCGCGACGCCGGCCGAGACGGTGCGCGCGAGATCGCGGGCATGTACCTGGCCAACAAGGTGCAGAACATCAAGGGCGCTGCCGATACGCTGCTCGATCTCGCCGGCCTGACTCAGGACGAGATCCGACCGGTTGCCGAAGCGATGGAGCAGGGCGGACGGCTCGCCGCGAAGGAGAAGGTCACCGACGCCATCCTCGACAAGTGCAAGCCGATCGCGGGCACTCCGGCCGACTGCATCGCCGCGATCGCGGAGTACCGTGACGCCGGCTGCACCCACGTCATGCTCGAGCTCTGGGGGATTCGGCGCCACGAGCAGATCGAGCTCTTCGGGCGGGAGGTACTGCCGCATTTTCGCTGAGGTCGACCCGGTCGCGTTCGACGCGTTCGAGGCCGCGGGCTGGGAGTGCCGGGCGCGAGAGTACGAGCGACTCTGGGGTGCCGTGACGGGACGCGTCATCGAGCCGCTGCTGGGCGCGGCCGGCGTCGGCGCCGGGCAGGCTGTCGCCGACCTCGCAACGGGCCCGGGCTACGTGGCAGCGGGCGTGAGGGCACGCGGAGCCGTTCCGATCGGAGTCGATGTCGCGGGCGCGATGGTCGAGCTCGCGAGGGAGCTTCACCCGGGCATCGAGTTCATCCAGGCGAGCGCCGCCGACCTGTCGTTCGATGACGAGTTCGGACGCTCATGTTCGGCGTGATGCTCGACGCGATCGCCGAGTCGGGCGCGCAGCCTCCGGACGACCTCCCCGCATGGCCGCCGTTCTTCCGGTTCTCGGACGACGCAGAGTTCGCCCGCCTCCTCAGCGACGCGGGCCTCGACCCGGAGGAGGTGCTCACGATCGCGTGGCGACAGTCGTTTCCGGACAGCGAGACCGTCTGGGAAGGAATGGTGGGCGCGACGGTGCGGACCGCGTCGCTCGTCACGTCGCAGACCGACGAGACACAACAGAGAATCCGAGCGGCGTTCGACGCCCGCATCGCCGAGCTCCGGACGAACGGCGAGGTCGAGCTCCCGACCTCGGTCAAGATCGCCTCGGCACGAAAGGCGGCACCGTGAACGGGCCCGTGCGGGTCGACGAAGAGAGGCTCGTTCGTCTCGCCGTCGACCTCGTGTCGGTGCCGAGCCCGACGGGCGACGAGCAGGCGATGGGCGAACGCGTGCGCGACGAGCTCGACGACATGGGCCTACAGGTGCAGTGGCAGGAGGTCGAGGACGGACGGCCGAACGTCGTCGGTCTCTGGGAGGGCACGGGCGGCGGGAAGTCCCTGATGTTCAACGGGCACATGGATACGTCCTATTCGGGGCGCGAGCCGTGGTTGGCCGGCATCCGCGGGTTCCAGCCGCAGGGCTTCGTGCAGGACGGCCGCGTCTACGGGCTCGGGATCTCGAACATGAAGGGTGCGCTCGCCTGCTACATGGAGGCCGTGCGCGCGTTGCGGGACGCCGGCGTTCGGCTGCGCGGCGACGTGATGATCGCGTGCGTCTCGGGCGAGATCGAGAAGACGCAGTGGCACCCGGAGTTCGTGGGCCGGGAGTACCGGGGCTATGCGGCGGGCTCGCGCTTCCTGGCAGCTCACGGCGCCGTGACGGATATGTGCATCCTCGGCGAGCCCACGGAACAGAAGCTCGTCCTCGGCCACTACGGGTCGCTGTGGATGCGCATCTCGACAAGCGGTCCGTTCATTCACACCGCGTTCAGCGAGAGAAAGCGCGGAGCGACGTCGATCGTCCGCATGCGAGACGTGCTCGACGCCGTCCTCGAGTTCGCACCGGAGTGGGAGGAGCGGACGTCCTACGGCGGCAAGCGCGGCATCGTCAACATCGGCGCGATCAACGGTGGCTTCGCGTGGCGCGTCTCGCGGACGCCGCACCGGACGGATCTCTTCCTCGACTTCCGCGTCCCGCCGACAATGCCGATGACCGACGCGCGCGCGGCGCTCGGGGACTTCGTCCGCGGGTTGCGTGACCGCTTCCCCGAGCACGGGATCGAGTCGGAGGTCTACGTGACCGCTCCCGGCTCCGAGATCGCAGAGGACCACCCCCTCGTCGCGGCGATCGACGAGGCGCATCAGGAGGTCTTCGGTGAGAAGCCGGAGCGCGACACGGTCCGCTGGTTCTCCGATGCATCGGTACTCACGCGCTACGGGATCGACAGCGTCAACTACGGCACGTCGAGCGGCCTCCCCGACCCGGAGTTGGGGGAGAACCTCGACATCGAGGGGCTCGTCAAGATGGCGACCGTGTACACCGACGTCGCGCAGCGAATCTGCGAGGTCGCGTGAAGAGCCTCGACGCCTACATGCCGACCTATGAGGTCCGCACGCGACACGAGGTCACGGTGGACGCCGACGCGGCACGGGCCGACAAGGCTTTGCGCGAGGTGACGTTCGGAGAGGTTCCTCTCGTCCGTCTGCTTGCGTTCGCGCGAGGGCTCGGGAGAGCAAGCACCTCGGACAGGGTTCTGGCGGCGATCGCCCGGCGCGCAGCCGTGCTCGAGGACGTTCCGGGCGAAGGGATCGTGCTCTCGCTGACGCGACCGTTCTGGCGCGTGCGTTGGCGTGGCTCGGACCCTCCGGCGACTGCCGTCTTCGAATTCCGGGCCCGCCACGGCGCTCTCGCGACCGAGACGCGGGTCCACGTGCCCGATCCAGTCTCACTGCGCAAGTTCAAGCGCTATTGGCTGGTGATCGGCCCGTTCAGCGGGCTCATTCGGGTGCTCGTGCTGCGGGCGGCAAAGCGGCGCGCGGAGGCGGTCGCATGAAGCTCGTGACCTTCGACGACGGTCGCGTCGGCCAGCTGAGCGACGGCACGGTCACCGAGCTCGACGTCCCCACGATGCGCGAGCTCTTCGAGCGCGGCGCGAAGCCGAACGGAAAGGAGCACGCGCTCGAGGACGTGAAGCTGCGCGCCCCGATCGTCCCGAAGAAGTTCCTCCACACAGCGGGGAACTTCCGCGAGCACGAGGAGGAGTCGAAGCGCGTCGGCTGGTCGCACGAGATCGCGCCGTGGATCGTGTTCTTCCAGAACGTGGACGCCATCGTCGGGCCGGACGAGCCGATCGTGTACCCGGAGCATCTGACGGAGGAGCTGGACTACGAGCTCGAGCTGGCGGTCGTCGTCTCGAAGCCGGGGAAGTGGTTCGGCCCCGAGGAGGCGGGGGACTACATCGGCGGCTACGTCATCTTCAACGACATCACGGCCCGCGACATCCAGCGCCGCGAGATGCGCTCGGGCGTTTTCTCGTTCTGCAAGGGGATAGACACGTTCTGCCCGCTGGGCCCGTGGATCGTCACGCCGGACGAGATCGGCGACCCGCACGACCTCGAGATGGAGCTGCGCGTCAACGGCGAGAAACGGCAGGAGTCGTACAGCGGGAACATGTCCGTGACGATCCCAGAGATCCTGTCCCACTACTCCGCGCTCGGCTATTCGGCCGGCGACGTCCTGTCGACGGGAACCGTCAGCGGCGTCGCGGGCTTCAGCGAGGACGCGGCGTCTCTCTACCTCCAGCCCGGGGACGTCATCGAGGCCGAGATCGAGAAGATCGGCGTGCTCCGCAATCCGGTGATCTCGTGGCAGGAAGCGCACGGCGAACCGGCCCCGGAGCGTGTCCGCTGGTAACGGCCGAGGAGGCGCCGAGCGCGTGACCTGGCCGCGGGACGAGGCCAAGCTCGCGCGCGTCCGTGGGCTGATGGAGGAGGAGGAGCTCGACGCGCTCGTCGTCCGTGCGCCGGACAACGTCCTCTACCTGACGAACTTCTGGGGGATGAAGGGATACGACGCGGTCGTGTTCCCGCGAGACGGCGAGCCCGTGCTGGTCACGATCGAGCCGTCGCGGCAGGACGCAGCAGAGACTGCGTGGACCGACCAGGTGACCCTCATCTCCGGCTATCACCCCGCCGATCCGCGCCCGCCGCTCGCCCGCACCATCGACGCCGTGAAGGAGGCGGCGAAGGAGTACGAACGCGTCGGGCTCGAGCTTTCCCTCGGCACGCAGGCGACGGACCGCATGGTCGGCGAGCCGAGCACGTACACGCGTGCGTGGTTCGACGCGTTTCCCGATGCGGCGGACTGCTCGCCGCTCCTGGCCCGCGTACGCTCGCTGAAGACAGCGCAGGAGATCGAACGGATGCGGCTCGCGAACGAGATCGCCGCGGCCGCGATGGAGCACGTCGCCGTGAGACTCCGGGCCGGCATGAAGGAGAGCGAGGCGGCTGCGCTCTGGGAAGGCTTCGTCCACGGCGAGGGGACGGGCTGGAATGGTCGGGTAGAGCTCGCGCTCGGCTTCTCGCTCGTGTGGTCGGGCCCCGGCATCCGCACGTTCACCGCGACCGGCCACCGTCCCGTCCAGGAGAACGAGCCGACGCTCTTCGAGATCTGGGTCTGCGCAGACGGCTACTGGTGCGACCACACGAAGAGCGTCTGCCCCGGCAAGCTCGACCCGCGCTACGAGGAGCTCCTGGACGCTCTCCTCGACGTCTATGGGAAGGCGCTCGACCACTGCCGACCGGGCGCGAGCCTCGCCGAGCTCGACGTGATCGTGCGGGACGGTCTCGCCGCGGCAGGGTATCCGGGCCAGCCGAGCCACCCGATCGCGCACGGCGTCGGCGCCCGGGCACACGAGCCGCCGTACGCGCATCGAAGGGGCGGCGGCACGATCGAGGAGGGCATGGTCCTTGCGATCGAGCCGGGCGTCTACTGGGATGGCGGCGGCGGCCTCCGTATCGAGGACAACTTCCTCGTCACCGCCGACGGGGTCGAGAAGCTCTCGCCCTATCCCGATGACTTTCGGTGAGCGTCCGCAGGGTCGAGGCGGATCAGTACGCGACGAAGGCCGAGGGCGGAACCTTCTACATTCTCGAGGCGGTCCGCGTGCCGGTGATCAACATCCACCACTCGTTCCTGCCGGCCTTCCCGGAACGGAGCCACACGCCCGCGCGGCCGAGCGCGGCGTGCAGGACAGTGTGATCGTCCGCGAGAATCGCACCGTTGTCTTCTAGCGGCTCTTTCTGGACGGGCACGCTGAACGCGCCGCACGCGTTCTCGGCGGAGGTCGGCTTCTACGACACGACCCTGCGTGACGGCGAGCAGACCGTCGGCGTCGTCCTCAGCTCCGAGGAGAAGCTGGAGCTGGCGCGCGGGCTCGACGAGCTCGGCATCGAGCGCATCGAAGCCGGCTTCCCGCGCGTCTCGGCCGACGACCGACGAGCCGTCGAGCTGATCCGCGACGCCGGCCTCGCGGCAGAGGTCTGGGGTTTCTCCCGGGCGGTCGAAGCGGACGTCAAGGCCCTGGTGGAGCTCGGCGTCGAGGCGAGCGTGATCGAGTCCCCGATCTCCGACCTGAAGCTGGAGGCGCTCGGCGTCGACCGCGAGGCGATGCTCGAGCGCATCGTCTACGCAATCTCGTTCGCCGTCGAGCAGGGCGTGACAGTCGCGTTCTTCGGCGTCGACGGAACGCGCGCCGACCTCTCCTATTTCGAGACCGTGTACAAGACCGCGGTCGAAGCCGGGGCGAAGGAAGCCGTCGTGGTCGACACGATCGGCATCGCGAGCCCCGAAGCAGTCGCGGACCTCGTCGGGCGCACGCGCGATTGGCTCGGGCCGGGCGTCCCGACCCACTTCCACGGCCACAACGACTTCGGGCTCGCCACCGCCTCGGCGATCGCGGCCGCGCGCGCCGGCGCAGGGTGGATCCAGGGGACGATCAACGGGATGGGGGAGCGCGCGGGCAACGCGAGCCTGCCGGAGATCGCGCTCGCGCTGCGCGGCCTCTACGGCGTCGAAACGAACCTCCGCCTCGACCGTGTGCGGCCGTTCGCGGAACGACTCCGCGAACTGTCCGGTTACGAGCTGGAGCCGTACAAGCCGCTCGTCGGCGAGAACCTCTTCCGGCGGGAGTCGGGTGCGGTCGCGAGCCAGTTCCACGACCCACCGGCGATCGAGCCGTACTCCTCCGACGTCGTCGCCGCGGAGCGAAGCGTCGTCCTCGGCAAGAAGAGCGGCATCGATTCCATCCGGATCAAGGCCGAAGAGCTCGGCCTCGATCTCTCCGAGGAGGCTCAGCGAGAGTTGCTCGCGCGCGTCAAGGAGCTGGGAACGAGCAAGCGCGGGATCGTGACCGACGACGAGTTCCGGCAACTCGCCCGCGATAGTGGCTGACTATGACGCGGTCATCGTCGGCAGCGGGATCAACTCGCTCGCGTGCGCCGCTCTGCTGGCCCGTGCGGGCTGGCGCGTGTGCGTCCTCGAGCGTGAGGACGAGCTCGGCGGCGCGATCAAGACCGCCGAGCTCACGGAACCGGGTTTCAAGCACGACGTCTTCAGTGCCTGGCATCCGCTCTGGGTCGGAGGGAGGGCGCACGCCGAGCTCGGCAACGAGCTCGGGGCCCGCGGCCTCGAATACCTGAACACGCAGCTCCCGACCGCGACCGCGTATCCAGACGGTGCGCATGCACTCCTCAGCACCGACAGTGAGGCGAACGCCGCCGAGCTCGAGCGCCACGCGCCTGGAGACGGCGAGGCGTGGCGGCAGGCGATGGCAGAGGTGGCCGCGAAGTCGGAGCTCGTCTTCGGCGTGCTCGGCACCGAGCTCTGGTCGGCCGGGGGCGCGGGACTCGCCTTTTCGGCGTATCGCCGGCTGGGGCGGCGCGGCCTCGCCGCGTTCGGCGCGGAAGTCGTGCAGTCGAGCCGCGACTGGCTGCACACGACCTTCAGGTCCGAACGCGCGCACGGGCTTCTCGCCCCCTGGGTGCTGCACACCGGGCTCGGTCCGGATGCTGCCGCGTCCGGCTTCATGACGCGGGTGATCGCCTTCGCGATCGAGGCCGGCGGAATGCCCGTGCCGCGGGGCGGCGGCGCGCGGCTCGTCGATGCGCTCGTCCGCCTGATCAAAGACCAGGGCGGGGTCTGCGAGACGGGTCGAGACGTCGAGCGTGTCTTCGTTGCGAACGGGCGTGCACAGGGTGTGCGCCTTTCGAACACCGACGTCGTGACCGCTGAGCGTGCGGTCGTCTGCAACGTCACGCCGCCGCAGCTCTACGGACGCCTCCTCGCCGACGGTCAAGTCCCTGCCTCGGTGCGTGACGCGGGGATGCGCTTCCGCTTCGGACGCTCGGAGATGCAGATCCACTTCGCGCTGTCGGAGCCGGCGCGATGGGCCGCGAGCGAGGAGCTCGGGAAGACCGCGATCGTCCACGTCACGCCCGGGCTCGACGGCGTGTCGCGCGCCGTCAACGAGGCCGAGCGCGGGCTCCTTCCGGCCGAGGCGACGATCGTGGTCGGACAGCCGCTGACCGTCGACGAGTCACGCGCGCCCGCAGGGCGAGGGCTCCTGTGGATTCAGCTGCAGGAGCTCCCGTGGCGCGTGAAGGGCGACGCCGCCGGCGAGATCGACGTCGGCGACGGCGCCTGGACGGAGTCATTGCGAGAGCGCTATGCCGATCGCATCCAGGCGCGCCTGGCGCAACAGATGCCCAGCCTCGAGTCGTCCATCCTCGGTCGCGTCGTGTTGTCGCCCGCGGATCTGCAGGCGGCGAACATCAACCTCGCTCAGGGCGATCCCTACTCGGGCTCGCTCGCGCTCGACCAGAACTTCGCCTGGCGGCCGTTCGCCGAGCAGCCCGGTCACCGGACGCCGATTCCTGGGCTCTTTCACATCGGTGCCAGCACGTGGCCCGGCCCAGGGCTCGGGGCCGGGTCGGGGACACTCGTCGCCGAGGAGCTTCTCCGGCAGCCGCCGGTACAGCGCGCGCTTGGACGGTTGGGCGCGCTCGGCCGACGAGGCCGAGCGTAGAATCCCCTGGATCCTGCCACGTTTTTCGATTTCGCAGGTGACGACCCTGGCGTCGACTTTCGCGAACGACGTTCGCGCTTATAACGCTGCGGGAGTCGACGGCATCGGCGTCTGGGAGCTGAAGCTCTCCGAAGGCGGCGACGCCGAGGCGCTCGAGCTGTTCGAGGCCTCGGGTCTCGGCTCGGCCGCGGCCGTGCCCGCGGTTCCGTCGATCCTGCCTCTCCCGCTGATGGACGGGCCGGAGGACCCGCAGGCGCGGGTCGAGGCGATCTGCGCGTCGGTTCACCGGCTCGCGGCGTTCCGTCCGAGCTCGGTCGTCTGCTTGACCGGCCCCGGTGACGATCGCGAGACGGTGGTCGCGGGGCTCCGTACGATCGGCGACGAAGCTGAGCGCGCCGGTGTGCGCATCGGGCTCGAGCCGGTCAACCGCGTCGGCGGCGAGAACTGGACGATGATCACGTCGCTTCCCGAGGCCGTCGAGCTGCTCGAGGAAGCCGACCATCCCGCCTTCGGCATCCAATTCGACAGCTGGCATCTCTGGAACACGCCGCGGCTCCTCGAGGACATCGACCGTTACCACGAGCTCTTCGTCGGCGTTCACATCTCCGACTGGCGTGATCCGACCCGCAGCTGGGCCGACCGGGTGCTGCCCGGCGAGGGAGTCGCGGGCCTTCCCGCGATCTTCGGCGCGCTCGACCGTGTCGGCTGGGACGGGTTCTACGACCTCGAGATCTTCTCGGACAACGGAGCGTTCGGAAACGCGTGGCCGGACTCGCACTGGGACCGGCCGGCCGACGAGCTCGCGCGTGTAGGCAAGTCAGCGTTCGAACAGGCGTGGAAGGCCCGAATCCAAAGGCCTGTTGACCAGGTATCGCCCGGTGCCGTCTAATCCAGTGACCACTCCAAGAGGGAGGCAGTACATGCTGAAAGGTCGAGGGAGGTGGGCGATCGCCACGAGCGCGCTGCTGGCACTCGCCCTGATCGGAAGCGCGGTTGCCGCGACCGCTGGGCACACCAGTGCCGACGCGAAGAAGCAGCTCGTGATCGGCTGGGCATACGACAGCAGTGGAAGCATGGCTCCGTTCGACAACCCGGCTCTCGCGGCGGCGAAGTTGCGCGTCAACCAGCTCAACGCCAAGGGCGGGGTCAACGGCCACCCGATTCGGCTGCTGACCTGCGACACGCAGGGAAACAAGGCCGACATTGCGAAATCGTGCGCGCTCCGCCTGCTCGGGCAGAAAGCGAACGTCATCTTCACGACCTGCGACGTGGAGCTCGCGGCACCCGTTATCCAAGCGGCGATCAACCGCGGCGTGCTGACCGTTGCATCCTGCATCGGCACGGACCAGATGGGCCCGAAGCGTTTCGGCGCGAAGGGCAGGCTCGCCTTCAGCTTCGGCAACGTCGCCCAGGACGAAGGCTCGGCGATGGCGCAGTACGCGTGGAGCAGAGGCTGGCGAACGGCGGCGCTCGCGACCGACTCGGTGATCATCTACTTCAGGAACGTCGTGCAGGCCTTCGAGGCCCGCTTCAGGCAGCTCGGCGGACGGATCGTTGCGCGTGAGACCTACCAGTCCCTCGGCGGCAACAACAACGTGCAAAACGTGATCAGCCGCCTGAACCCGGTGAGGGCTGACGTGATCGTCACGTCGACGGCAGGCGCTTTCGGCGCCCTGTCGACGCTCGTGAGCGGCCTGCGCTCGCTCGGGAAGAACACGCCGATCCTGAACTCGTGGGCGGGGGACGGCACCTACTGGCTGCCGAACAACCCGAAGGTGACGAACTACTGGTTCGTCACGTTCGCCTCGTCCTTCGGCGACGACCCGTCCAGGGCCGTCAACGCGCTCGCGAAGAAGGTCAAGGCGGCGACGGGCGGCTTCATCACCGGCCCGTCGGCGGTGGACGGCGTCGTGACGGCGATCAAGCGCGCACATGGATCCACGAACGGCCTCGTCCTCGCAAAGACGATGGAGAAGTTCAGGAACGTGCCGACGATCTCCGGCAACGTGAGCTTCTCCAAGCGGATCCACACGGTGTTCGGTCGCCGGTACCGCGTGATCCGGATCCAGAACAACGTCCCGAAGGTCGTCGCGACGGTTGTGGCGAAGGTCGTTCCGAAGATCTAGTTGGCGGCCGCGCACGCGGAAGAAACCCGGAGGCCCGAAGGAACGCTTCGGGCCTCCGCCGTCTCGCGCTCGTTCGCCGGCGTCGAGGCATTGAGGGACGTCTCGCTCGACGTCCGGCGTGGGGAGATCGTCGGCCTGATCGGGCCGAACGGCGCGGGCAAGTCCACGCTCGTGAACGTCCTCAGCGGCTTCGACATCCCTTCGTCCGGCACGGTCGACCTCGACGGACGTGACGTCACCCGCTGGAGACCGAATCGGCGCGGACGCGCCGGCCTCGCGCGGACGTTCCAGCAGAGCCATGCATTCCGCGCGCTCTCGGTGCGCGAAAACGTCGAGGTCGCGGCCGTGGGCGCGGGCGCCTCGCCGCGAGAGGCGCGGGCGCGGGCCGGTGAGCTCCTCGAGCTCCTCGGGCTGACCGGTAACGCCGAGGTCCAGGCGGACGGGCTCGCTCAGGGCGACGAACGCCGGCTGGGCGTCGCCCGCGCGCTGGCGACGACTCCGCGCTACGTGTTGCTGGACGAGCCGGCCGCCGGGCTCCCCGAAGCGGAGGTCGCCGCATTCGCCGACGCCGTCCGCACGGTTCGGGACGACCGCGAGGCGGGCGTCCTTCTGATCGACCACAACATGGCCCTGATCATGGAGACGTGCGACCGCATTCACGTCCTCGACGAGGGGCGGACGCTCGCGGAAGGGACGCCCGGCGAGATCCGGGCGAATCTCGACGTTGCTGCCGCTTACCTCGGCGAAAGCGCCGCGCAGCACACGTGACCGCGCCCGCTCTGGAGATCGAAGGCCTGGAAGTCCGTCACGGCGCTGTGCATGCCGTGCGCGGCGTCTCGCTCGCGGTCGCCCCGGGCGAGATCGTCGGCCTGATCGGGCCGAACGGCGCCGGGAAGTCCTCGACGCTCCACGCGGTCATGGGACTCGTCTCGGTCGCAGCAGGCGACGTCCGGCTCGAAGGGCGCTCGCTCGTCGGCCGGCGCCCCGAGGACATCTCGCGGGCCGGCCTGGCGCTGGTGCCCGAAGGGCGGCGCATCTTCTCGGAGCTGACGGTCGAGGAGAACCTCCGCCTCGGGCTCGCCGCCCGAGGACAACGCCAGAGCCGTAACGGCGACCTCGCGGGCGTCTACGACCTGTTTCCGGCGCTCGCCAGGTACCGCCGGCGGCAGGCAGGCGGGCTGTCCGGCGGTGAGCAGCAGCAGCTCGCGATCGGCCGCGCGCTCGTCGCGCAGCCGGACGTCCTCCTGCTGGACGAGCCGTCGCTCGGTCTCGCGCCGATCGTCGTCGACGTCGTGTTCGAGGTGCTCGACCACATACGCGGCGAGGGCATCGCGATCCTCCTCGTCGAGCAGCGGGCCCAGCGAACGGTCGCGCTCGCCGACCGCTCGCACGTCCTCTCGAACGGTCGCGTGCGCCTGACGATCGGCCCCGAAGATGCGGACGACACGGAGACGCTCGTCGCCGCCTACCTCGCATGAGCGTCCCACTCGCGACGTTCCTCGGGGCGGACTGGCAGACGCTTGCCGATGCCGTCGGGCTCGGCGGGATCTACGCGTTGATGGCCGTCGGGATCGGCCTCGTGTTCGGAGTCCTGAGGCTCGTGAACTTCGCGTACGGCCAGCTCGTGATGGCAGGCGCGTACGCGCTGGCGTTCGCGTACGAGCGGGGATGGCCGCTCTGGAGCGGAATCGTCCTCTGCTTCGCCGTCGTCGTGCTCCTGAGCGTGGCGATGGACCGGGTCGTGTTCCGGCCGCTGCGAGCACAGTCGCCGGCGGTAATGCTCGTCGCCACGTTCGCCGTTGCGTTCCTCCTCCAGAGCATCGCGCTGCTGTGGTTCGGCTCACTCGGGAAGATCGCCGCGTCGCTGGCACAGCTGAACCAGCCCTGGACGATCGGCGGCGTCGACATTCGCAAGATCTCCGTCGTAACGACCGCGGTCGCGGCCGGGTCCCTGCTGCTGCTCGTGCTGCTGCTCGGTCGTACGAACATCGGCCTGCACATGCGTGCCGCCGCGCTCGACTTCCGCACGGCGCGGTTGCTCGGCGTGCGCGCAAACCGCGTGATCGGGTCGGCGGTGCTCGTCTCCGGGCTGCTCGCCGCGACGGTGGCGGTGATGATGACCGTGCAGACGCCGCTCGTCACGCCCGACTTCGCGCTCAAGGACACGATTCTCGTCCTGGCCGGGGTGGTGCTCGGTGGCATGAACCGGCTCGTCTCCGCGACGCTCGGCGGGTTCGTGATCGGGTTCGCCTGGGGGTTCCTCGGCGGCGCGCTCCCGACGGACCAGAGCCAGTACCTGCCGTCCTTCATCTTCGCGGCGGTCATTCTCGTCCTGCTGATCCGGCCGGGCGGTCTGTTCACACGCAGCGGCGATCAGGCGCTCGAACGCGTATGAGGCGCGCGCGATCCGCCCTCGAGCTCGTCCCGCCGGTCGTTCTGGTGGTGCTCGTCGGCTTGTTCGGAACGCTCGTCTCGCTCTCGACGGAGACGTACGTGATCACGACGCTCGTGAATGTCGTCCTCGTCGTTGCGCTCTACATCTTCATCGGCAACTCCGGCGTGCTCTCCTTCGGCCACATCAGCTTCGCCGCCGTCGGGGCGTGGGCTGCAGGCCTCCTCTCGATCCCGGTTGCGGAGAAGCCGGCCGTCATGCCGCACCTGTTCGGCTTCCTCCGCGACACCACGGTCGGCAACGTGCCGTCGCTTGCGATTGCCGCGGCCGTCGGCGCCGCCTACGCGCTGATCGTCGGCCTGCCGCTGATGCGACTCTCGGGCCTTGCGGCCGGCATCGCCACGTTCGGTGTGCTCGAGATCACGCACAACGTCCTGCGCTACTGGGAGAAGATCGGGCCCGGCGTGACGACGTTCTCGTCCGTTCCGGAGACGACCGGGCTGCTACAGGCGTCGGTCGTCGCAGTCATCGCGGTCGCCCTCGCCTTCGCGTATCAGCGCAGCCGCTACGGCAGGATGCTGCGCGCGACACGTGAGGACGCGGCCGCGGCTCGTGCCGTCGGCATCTCGGTCTACCGACAGCGCCTCATTGCATTCGCGCTCTCCGGCGCCGTCGCCGGGCTCGGGGGCGGCCTGTACGTGCATCTGCTCCCGATCAACACGGAGCTGCTGTACCTGGATCTGACGTTCACGACGTTGGCGATGCTCGTCATCGGCGGCGCCACGAGCCTCTGGGGGGCCGTGGTCGGAGCCGTGGCGGTGAGCGCAGTGCAGTCGTTCCTCGCCGAGGCGGAGAACGGCGTCGACGTGTTCGGCCGGACGCTCGACCTCCCCGCGGGGACGCGGATCGTCGTCGTCGGCGCGTTGATGGCCCTCGTCCTCATCCTCCGCCCGCAGGGGTTGACGGGCGGCCGCGAACTTTCGCTGCCCCGAGCGACCGTGCGCAGGCTTCTGACAAAGTTCGCACGATGACGGCTGCGGCCCTCGACCGGCTCAAGGAACGCCTCGCGGAGGTCAGCGACCTGAGGAGGGCATCGCTCCTGCTGTTCTGGGACCAGCGCGTGATGATGCCGCCGGGCGGTGCCGAGGCCCGCGCGGAGGCGCTCGCCACGGTCAGCCGGTTGGCTCAGGAGCGCTTCGTGACGAAGGAGATGGAGCAGCTCCTCGAAGAGCTGCGAAGCGTCGAGGAGAGCTCCGACTACGACTCGTTCGAGGCGAGCCTGATCCGCGTCACCCGGCGCGACTTCGAGAGGAGCAGCCGCGTGCCGCCCGAGCTGGTCGGGGAGATCGAGCGCGCAAGCGCCCTGGCCCTTGCCGCGTGGGGGCCGGCGAAGGAAGAGTCGAACTTCGAGGCACTCCGTCCCCATCTCGAGAAGAACCTCGAGCTGAAACACCGTTACGTCGCGTGCTTCGACCGCGCCGACGAGACCTACGACGTACTGCTCGACGACTACGAGCCGGACATGAAGACGGCGGAGGTGCGCACGATCTTCGACCAGCTCAAGGAGGAGCTCGTGCCGCTGATCGAGGAGGTCGGCGAGGCGGGGGAGGTCGACGACTCGTTCCTCGAAGGGGAGTTCGATCCCGGCAAGCAGCGCGAGCTTAGCCTGGAGATCGTCCGGCGGTTCGGCTACGCGGACGACGAGTGGCGGCTGGACCAGACGGCGCATCCGTTCATGTCGACCTCCGGGGTCGGCGACATCAGGCTCACGACGAACTTCCGGCCGAGCGACCTGACGTCGCTCTTCGGGACGATGCACGAGTTCGGGCACGGCGTCTACGAGTGGGGCGTCGACCGCACGCTCGCGCGTACGCCGCTCGGCAGCGGAGTCTCGCTCGGCGTGCACGAGTCGCAGTCGAGGACCTGGGAGAACCTGGTCGGGCGAAGCCGCTCCTTCTGGCGGTTCTTCTACCCCCGCGTCCAGGAGATGTTCCCGGAGCAGCTCGGGTCGGTCGACGAGGAGGCGTTCTACCGGGCGGTGAACAAGGTGCACCCGTCGCTGATCCGGATCGACGCGGACGAGATCACCTACAACATGCACATCATCCTCCGGTTCGAGCTCGAGCAGGACCTCATCGACGACCGGCTCGCCGTCGCCGAGCTTCCCGGTGCCTGGAACGCGCGGATGGACGAATACCTCGGGATCGACGTCCCCGACGACGCCCGCGGCGTCCTCCAGGACATGCACTGGGCAGGCGGGGGCATCGGCTACTTCCCGACCTACTCGCTCGGCAACGTGATCTCCGTGCAGATCTGGGAGCGCGCCAAGGAAGACCTCGGCGACCTCGACGAGCAGTTCGAGCGCGGCGAGTTCGGCCCGCTGCGGGACTGGCTGCGGGACAACCTGTACCGGCTCGGCCGGAAGTTCACGCCGCAGGAGACGATCGAGCGGGTGACCGGTAGCCGAATCGACGCGAAGCCGTACGTGCGCTATCTGCGCGAGAAGCTCGCGCCGCAAGCGGTTTGACGGTCGCTACCGAGTCGTCGACGCTCGAGCGCCTGAAGGCGATACTCGCGGTGGTCGCGGACCTTCGCCACGCCGACTCGATCCTCGACTGGGACTCGCGTGTCTCGATGCCGCACGCGGGCGCCGCCGCCCGGGCGGAGGTGTCGTCGACGGTCGCGAAGCTCGCGCACGAGACGTTCGTCTCCGACGAGGTCGGGGAGCTGCTCGCGGAGCTACCGGACGAAGGCGACTCCGTCGACGCTGCTCTCGTCCGGGTCACGCGGCGTCTCTGGGAACGCGCACGCCGGGTTCCCACGGAGCTCGCCGGCGAGATGGCGCAGGTCAGCGGCGTCGCGGTCGCCGCGTGGGACGAGACGAAAGCCGCCTCCGATTTCGCGTCGTTTGCGCCGCACCTGGAACGGCAGCTCGAGCTGAAGCACCGCTACATCGAGTGCTTCCCGGAGACGGCGGAGCCGTACGACGTCCTGCTCGAGGACTACGAGGAGGGAATGACGACCGCCGAGGTCGCGCGAATCTTCGACCGCCTCAAAGAGGAGCTCGTACCACTGGTCGCGCGCCACCGCGAGCAGGACGTCGACGAGCTCCGCGGCCCGTTCCCGCTCTCCGCCCAGGACGAGGCCGGCCGCCGCGTGCTCGCGGCATTCGGCTGGGACGAGTCGAGCTGGCGGATCGACGAGACCCCGCACCCGTTCGCGTCCAAGCCCGGCTTCGGAGACATCCGTCTGACGACGCACTCCGACGAGAACGACCTGACATCGCTCTTCTCGACGATGCACGAGTTCGGGCACGGCGTCTACGAATACGACATCGACCCCGCCTTCGCGCGGACGCCGCTTGCGACCGGCACCTCGGCTGCGATCCACGAGTCGCAGAGCCGCACCTGGGAGAACCTCGTCGGTCGAAGCAGCGGCTTCTGGGAGTGGTTCTATCCGCAGCTACAGGGCCTCTTCCCCGAGAAGCTCGGTGGCGTCGAGGAGGGAGCGTTCGTGCGAGCCGTGAGTGCCGTGAGGCCGGGCCTCATCAGGGGCGACGCGGACGAGGTCACCTACGGCCTGCACATCATCCTGCGCTTCGAGCTCGAGCGGGAGCTCCTCGCCGGCACGGTCGCCGTCCGCGATCTGCCGGAGGTCTGGGGCGAGCGCATGAAGCGCTACCTCGGCGTCGACGTCCCCGACGATGCGCACGGCGTACTGCAGGACATGCACTGGTCGGTCGGCTTGTTCGGGTACTTCCCGACGTATCAGCTCGGCAACGTCGCGTCGGTGCAGATCTGGGAACGCGCCCGTGACGAGCTGGGCGACCTCGAAGAGGACTTTGCGCGAGGCGAGTTCGTGCGGCTACGCGAGTGGCTGCGTGAGCACGTCTACCGGCACGGCAGCCGCTATCCGCCGGCTGAGCTGCTGCAACGCGTGACCGGCTCCGCGCTCGACCCCGAGCCTTATCTTCGGTATCTGAACGCCAAGTTCGCGTGAGGGTGTGCGTGATCGGCGCCGGCTCGATCGGCAGCCTCTTCGCGGGCCACCTCGCCACCGTCGCCGAGGTGCTCGTTCTGACCCGGCGTGAAGATCACGCGCACGCTCTCAACGAGGAGGGCCTGCGCGTCAGCGGCAGGCACGAGCTCACCGCGCGCGTCATGGCCGCCTCCCGCCCGGACGAGCTCCCCGACTTCGACCTCGGGATCATCGCGACCAAGGCGGGCGGGCTGGAGGCGGCGGCAGACGCACTCGCCGGGCGGTTCGGCGGTGCGACGGTCATGACGGTCCTCAACGGCCTCGGCGCGGAGCAGGTCGTCCGGCGTCGCGGTGAGTGGCCGCTCGTGTCCGCGGTGACGTTCATGAGCGGAACGAAGCACTCGGACACGCACGTGGAGTACATCCTGGACACGGCGACCTGGCTCGGCCCTTACGAGGACACGCCGTTCGAGCGCGTCAAGGAGATCGCCGACCTGATCGTCGCGTCCGGGCTGAAGGCCGAGGCTCTTCCGGACCTCTTGCCGGCGCAGTGGTCGAAGCTCATCTTCAACGCCACCGTGAACGGCGTGGCGGCGCTGACGGGTCTTCGGCACGACACGCATTTCGCAGCCGAGAGCCGGCCGTCCGACCTCGGTCACCTCGTCCACGATCTCGTCGACGAAGGCAAGAGCGTCGCCGCGGCAGCCGGGGTGGAGCTCTACGACGACCCGTGGGAGATGAACGTCCTTGCGACGAGGCGTGGCAGCGCGCACTACCCGTCGATGCTCGAGGACGTCGACGCGCACCGTCCGACCGAGGTGGAGCTGATCAACGGGGCGCTCGTCCGCGAGGCGCGGCGGGTCGGTGTCGATGCACCGCTGCACACGGCGGTCTACCGGCTCGTGAAGGCAAAGGAGGAGTCGTACTCGTGAGGATCTGTGTCGTGGGGTGCGGCGCCGTCGGTTCGCTGTTCGCCGCGAATCTCGCTCGGCTCGAGGACGTCGAC
>JBKPDB010000059.1:0-3117 GCA_046727655.1 Actinomycetota bacterium | reverse complement strand
CGCTATGTCTACGCGATTGCGGTCCAGGCGTTCCGGCTGCCGGAGTCGGACGCAGAAGACGTCTTCCAGGAGGTGTTCTCGCGGGCCTACCAGCACCTCGAGACGCTCCGCGAGGATGCTGCCGTCCGTCCCTGGCTCGGTCAACTGACGCGGCGGCTGTGCATCGACCGACTCCGCGCCTCGAGCCGAGAGCGGCTCGTCACGGATGAGGAGCTCGAACCCCTCGAGGCCGAGGACACCCTCGCGATCCTGGATGAGGCCCTCACGGTGCACGAGGCGCTCGCCGAGATGCCGCAACACTGCCAAGAGATCCTCGACCGGTTCTTCGCGCGGGACGAGAGTTACCGCACGATCGGCGATGCCCTCGAGCTGCCTGCCGGGACGATCGCCAGCCGCATCTCGCGCTGCCTGGGGAGGCTGCGTGAGGTCCTCGAGGGAAGAACCGAGCCCACGACACCGTCTAGTTCACGATGACCTCCTTCGACGAAGAGCGTCTCGCGCGGCTGATACGCGCACTCCCGCCGGCTCCCGAGCCCTGGGTCCGCTCCGCTCAGGAGCTTCCCGTCGTGCGTGCCGAGCTCGACGAGATCGTCGCCAGAGCCGAGGCCGATGCGGAGTTTCGCGCGCGCCTCGTCGCCGATCTCGACGCGGCCCTCGAGGCCGAAGGCTACGAGCGCGCGCCGAGAATCGTGGAAGAGCTCCGGATCCGCTTCAAGACGAGCTGACTGGCCAACTCGCCGCCGAGGGGTGAGAATCCCCTGCGTGAGCATGCTCGAGCTTCGGCTTGACGAGTTCCTCGAGGAGATCGCCGGAGACCGCCTCACCCCCGGAGGCGGATCCCTGGCCGCGGTCGTGACTGCGGCCTCGGCAGGGCTGGTCGCGAAGGTCGCACGCGCATCGAAGGAGGACTGGGCCGACGCGGCAGGAGCCGCCGCACAGGCGGAGTCCCTCCGAGCGCGCGCCGAGCCGCTCGCTCAGGTGAGCGCCGATCAGTACGAGAGCGCGGTGGTCTCGCTTGCCAACGTCGGCGCCGAGGCGCCGGAGCGACGCGATTTTGCGGTCGGACGCGCCTACGCGCGCGCTGCCGAACCACCAATGCGAATTGTGGAGACCGCGACCGACGTGGCGGAGCTCGCCGTAGCCGTCGCGAAGAACGGAGAGCCCAGCCTTCGCGCGGATGTCGCGACCGCGGCTGTCCTCGCCGCAGCCTCCGCGCGGGCCGCTGCCGAGCTCGTCGCCGTGAACCTCACCGCGGGTGCCGCCGACGAGCGAGTCGCGCGCGCCAGAAAGCTCGCGGGCTTCGCCGCCCGCGCCGCCGAGGAGGCGTTCGCGGGCGGCTGAGCCTGGGAGTAGATCAGGCGGTGCAAGCCGCAGCCGGCCGCCCGCCCACCCTGCGAGCGACCGATGCCACCCAATGAAGAGCCCGCCACCGAGGCACGCTGGGCTCGGGCTGGTCAAGATCGTCGCCGCGGGCGCTCTTGGTCAGCCGTTCCTGCGTTGCCTCACGAATCAGATCCGCGTAGCGGATCCGGTGGAGCTCCTGTGTCGACTGCGGATACAACACCATGGACAGGACGAGCGAAGCGACGTGTTTCTTCCCACTAGAAGCCGCTCGGCGAGCCTCGTACGCTTCAACCCGTGAGCGCCGAGCAAGAGCCGCTTCCCGCGTGGAGCCTTCCGGCCGAGGCCGTCGACCGTATCGAGCTGCCCGAGGCCTGGCCCGGCGAGATCACCCGCGACTGGGCGTGGGGCGAAGCCACCGGAGCCGGCGTGCGTGTCTGCGTCCTCGACAGCGGGGTCGAGGGAGGGCATCCACTGGTCGGCGACGTACAGCAGTCGGTCGCGATCTCCATCGAAGGGGAGAACGTCAACGTCGACGAGCAGGACACCGCCGGCGATCTGTGCGGCCACGGCACGGCGTGCGCGGGGGTGATCCGGTCGCTTGCGCCGGAATGCGTGCTCACCAGCGTCCGCGTGCTCGGGGCGGGATACACGGGTAGCGGTGCCGTGCTTCTCGAAGGACTGCGCTGGGCAATCGAACAGGATTTCGACGTGATCAACATGAGCCTCTCGACGACGAAGCAGAAGTTCGCCGGCCTGCTGCACGAGCTCGCCGACAGCGCATACTTCCGCCGCACGATGCTCGTCGCTTCCGCACACAACATGCCGGTCGAGAGCTACCCGTGGCGTTTCTCGAGCGTCATCTCCGTGGGGAGCCACGAGCAGGAGAATCCCTTCGCGTACTTCTACAACCCGAAGCCGCCTGTCGAGTTCTTCGCGCGCGGGGTCGACGTCGAGGTGGCATGGCTGGGCGGAGGCCGGCTCGTCTGCACCGGGAACAGCTTTGCGACGCCGCACATGGCCGGGATCGCCGCGCTCGTCCTGTCGAAGCATCCGGAGCTGACGCCCTTCCAGCTGAAGAGCGTGCTCTACCTCTGCGCCACCAACGTCGGAGGCGAGGGGTGACGCGCGACCTTCACGCGGCGGTGGCGGCGGGAGTCCTCGGGACCGAAGAGGATCATCGTGCGCTGCTCCAGTCGATCGTCTCGGTCGCACGAGCGATCTTCAAGGCGAAGGCGTCGTCGATCCTGCTCCTCGACGAAGACACCGACGAGCTCGTGTTCGAGGCGGCCGCCGACGAGGCGTCGGAGAGCCTCATCGGCCGGCGCTTCCCCTCGAGTACCGGGATCGCCGGCTTCGTGCTCGTCAGCCGCCAGCCGCTGGTGATCGAGGACGTCCTCACAGACCCACGCTTTTCCCGTGAGACGGCGGAGAGCACCGGCTTCGTTCCGAACGGGTTGATGGCGGTGCCGCTGCTGCACGAGGAGCGTGCGCTCGGAGTGCTCGAGGTTCTCGACCGTCCGCAGGACTCGAGGTTCACGCTCGCCGAGATGGAGCTGCTGGGGTTGTTCGCGAACCAGGCGGCGATCGCGCTCGACCTCTTGCAGCGGGCGCGGCGAGCCGAGTCCTCGCTCGAGGGACGAGGCGACCTGGCGGTGCTCGCACGCGTCGCTGCGAAGCTCGAGCAGCGCCGCGAAGAGAACGAGCTCTCGCCGGACAGCGCGCTTCGGCTGCTAGCCGAGCTCGAAAAGCTCCTCTGAAACGCCGAAGCCCGGG
>JBKPDB010000058.1:0-13051 GCA_046727655.1 Actinomycetota bacterium | reverse complement strand
CGAGCACATGCACCAACAGCTCGTACGAGTGAAGGACGTGTTCGCGAGCGAGCGCTCGAGCCCCGGTTGCGTTTGCCGCTCGCAGGGCCGCGATGATCGCGCGGTGCTCGCGGTCGTTGCGGTCGTAGAGCGCGTCCGTTTCGGAGCCGCCCGGAGCCCACACTGCGTGGCCGGAGAACGACCTGCGCGCACTCTTCGCCAGGCGCTCGACGAGCGGTGCGTCCGCGACGCGGTAGATCACGTCATGGAACCCGTGGTTCGCCCGCACCCAATCGGACGTGAGTCGCCACCGCTCGCCCTCGTCGGGCGATCGCGCGCGCAACGCCTCCGTCGCGTGGCTGAATTCGACTTCGGCGCGCTCGAGCTCCTCAAGATCCTCTTCGCTCATTCTCGGTGCGGCGAGCTCCGTCGCGAGCGACTCGAGCTCCGCGCGAACGAGGAACGCTTCTCGCAGCTCCTCACGGGACAGCGTCCGAACGCGCACGCCGCGGTTCGGCTCGAAGGAGACCAGGCCCAGGGCGGCGAGCCGGCGCAGCGCTTCGCGAACGGGCGTCCGGCTGACCGCGAACCGCTCCGAAAGATGCTCCTGCCGGAGGACCGCTCCCGGGGGCAGCTCGCCCGACACGATCGCCTCCTCGATGATCAGGGCGATCTCGTCGGCCTTCGTGCTCTCGAGGCTCATGTGAGACGTTCGTAGGCCGGCAACGTCAGGAACTCGACGAACGGCTCTCCGAGCGCGACCTGCTCGAACACTTCCTTTGCGTCGGCGCCGGCGTCCATCGCGGCGATCTCCTCGTGCACGCGCGCGTCGTCGAAACGACCGTCGCGAACCCAGCTCCAAACCTGAGCGCGCGAGATCTCGGCGGTCGCGACGTCCTCCATGAGGTTGTCGATCGCCGCGGCGCCGACGCCGTTCAGCCATGCGTCGAGATAGCGGACGCCCACGGAGACGTTGGTCCGAAGCCCGTCGTCGGTGACCTCGCCGCCCGGGATCTCGAAGTCCAGCAGCTGATCGGCGGACACGTCGACGTCGTCGCGGAGACGGTCGACCTGATGCGGCCGTTTCCCGAGGACCGAGTCGAAGACCTCCGTCGCAACGGGAACGAGATCCGGATGCGCGACCCAGGTTCCGTCGAACCCGTCGCCGGACTCGCGGACCTTGTCGTCCCTCACCTTCGAGAGCGCCGCCTCGTTGATCGCCGGGTCGCGACGCGACGGAATGAACGCGGCCATCCCACCTATTGCGTGCGCGCCGCGCCTGTGGCATGTCGCGACGAGAAGCTCGGTGTACGCGCGCATGAACGGCACCGTCATCGTCACCTGCGCGCGATCCGGCAGCACGGCGTCGAGCTTCTTGATCACGCTGAAGATGTAGTCCCAGCGGCCGGCGTTGAGACCGACCGAGCGCTCGCGCAACTCCCAGAGAATCTCGTCCATCTCGAAGGCGGCGAGGATGGTCTCGATCAGGACGGTCGCGCGGATCGAGGCATGCGGCAGAGCGAGCTCTTGCTCGGCGAGCGCAAAAACGTCGTTCCAGAGCCGAGCCTCGAGATGGCTCTCGAGCTTCGGCAGATAGAAGTACGGGCCCGAGCCGCGCTCGAGCAGCTCGGCGGCGTTGTGGAAGCACGTGAGCGCGAAGTCGAACAGGCTGGCGGAGACAGGCTCTCCGTCGACGAGAACGTGCCGCTCGCGAAGATGCCAACCGCGCGGCCGCACCACGAGCGTCGCCGTGTCGTCTTGCAATCGGTAGCTCTTCTCCGGCGTCTCGAGCGAAATCGTCCGGCGCACGGCGTCGATGAGGTTGCGCTGGCCGTCGACGACGTTCTGCCAGGTCGGCGAGCAGGCGTCTTCGAAGTCGGCCATGAACACGCGGGCGCCCGAGTTGAGCGCGTTGATCATCATCTTGCGCTCGACCGGCCCGGTGATCTCGACGCGGCGTTCGAGCAAATCGGCCGGAGGAGCGGCGACCTTCCAGTCGCCTTCGCGCACCGCCCGCGTTTCCTCGAGGAAGGCAGGCCGCCCGCTTCGCGCCGCCCGCCGCGCCAGGAGGTCCGCCCGCGTCGGACCGAGCTCGCGCTGCAGCAGGGCCACGAAGGCAAGGGCGTCAGCCGACAACACCTCCGCGTCGCCGGGCGCGAGCACCTCCACTCCCGCGGGCAGCGCGGCGACGCCGGTCACGTCTGGAACTGCGCTTGCTCCGTCGACCCAACGAGCGCCAGCGTCGAGCTCTCGCCGCCGCTGACCGCGCTCGCGACGGCATCGAAATAGCCGGCGCCGACCTCGCGCTGGTGCCGCGTCGCTGTGTAGCCGCCCGGCTCCAGCTCGAACTCTCGTTCCTGCAACCGGACATACGCGCTCATTCCCGAGCGAGCGTAGCCGCGCGCGAGCTCGAACATCGAAGCATTGAGTGCGTGGAAACCGGCGAGAGTAACGAACTGGAAGCGGTAGCCGAGCGAGCCGAGCTCGTCCTGGAAGCCGGCGATCTCGCGCTCGTCGAGGTGCCGCTTCCAGTTGAACGACGGAGAGCAGTTGTACGCCAGCAGCTTGCCCGGAAAGCGCTCGTGGACCGCCGCCGCGAACTCGCGCGCCTCGCCGAGATCGGGCGTCGAGGTCTCGAACCAGAGCAGGTCGGCGTAGGGAGCGTACGACAGCGACCGCGCAATCGCCGCATCGAGACCGGCACGAATACGGAAAAAGCCCTCCGCCGTGCGCTCGCCGGCGAGGAACTCCGCGTCACACGGATCGACATCGCTCGTGATCAACGTCGCGCTCAGAGCATCCGTGCGCGCGACCAGCACCGTCGGCACAGCGAGCACGTCTGCGGCGAGCCGCGCCGCGACGAGGGTACGGATGAACTGGCTCGTTGGAACCAGCACCTTGCCGCCGAGGTGGCCGCACTTCTTCTCCGCCGCGAGCTGATCCTCGTAGTGGACACCCGCCGCTCCGGCCTCGATGAAGGCCTTCATCAGCTCGAACGCCTGGAGCGGCCCCCCGAAGCCCGCCTCCGCGTCGGCCACGATCGGCAGCGGCTCGATGCCCTGGCCTCCCTCCGCAACGTCGATCTCATCCGCGCGGAGCAACGCGTTGTTCAGTCGCCGGACCAGCGCCGGCGCGCTGTTCGCCGGATACAGGCTCTGATCGGGATACGTCTGGGCGGCGAGATTCGCGTCGGCGGCCACCTGCCAACCTGAGAGATAGATCGCCTCGAGGCCGGCCTTTGCCATCTGTACCGCCTGACCGCCGGTCAGCGCTCCGAGTGCGGCGACGTAGCCGTCCCCGGCCAGACGGCTCCAGAGGCGCTCCGCCCCTCGTCGCGCGAGCGAGTGCTCGACGCGGACGGAGCCCCGCAGGCGGGCGACCTCGTCCTCGCCGTAGGGGCGCGCGATTCCTCGCCAGCGCTCGGCGCCGGCGCCGTTTCGGCTCGCAGTCATTTGAACGTCCCTTCCGTCAGTCGACGTCGTGATCGCGTTCGCAGAACTCGGGACAAGCGCATTCGGCGAGCTCAGCGGTGGTCAAGACGACGATCGTGGCCTGGGGCACTTCCGGCTCCTCGAGGAGCCCTACGGTCATTTCGGATCCCAGATCGACCATGCGGGGATCCTAGACCGGATCCTAGACCGCTAGAACTAGCCGGTCAAGCCGTCCGTCTGGGTAGTTCTGGATCCAAACCGCTACTCAGAGGAATCGTCCTCCTCGGACCGCTTGCCGTCCTCATCGTCCTCCTCGAGCCGCTCGGCCTCTTCGAGCGTCTCGCGGGCTTCAGCCTCTGTTTCGAGGAGGCGGTCGAGCGCCTCGTGTTCCTCGTGCCGGTCGCTCGGCTCGTCGGCCGTTATGCGGACTCCGCGGCGATGCGCTCGTCGGCGACGCCTTCGGCGCTCGTCACGAGCGTCGGCTTCAGGTGCTTCTCGATCGTCTCCTTCGTGATCACGCACTTGGAGACGTCGCGGCGCGAGGGGAGTTCGAACATCACGTCGAGGAGCGCGGTCTCGATGATGGAGCGAAGGCCACGGGCGCCGGTCTCACGCTCGAGCGCCTTGTCGGCGATCTCCCACAAGGCGTCGTCCGTGAAGACGAGCTCGATGTTGTCGTAGCCGAAGAAGCGCTGGTACTGCTTGACGAGGGCATTCTTCGGTTCCATCAGGATCTGCACGAGGTCCTGGCGGTGGAGCTGGTGCACCGCGGAGATGACCGGCAGGCGGCCGATGAACTCCGGAATGAGGCCGAAGTTCAAAAGGTCTTCGGGCATCACCTGCGCAAGCAGTTCGGACGATTCGAGCGAGCTCTTCGAGCGCACCTCGGCGCCGAAGCCGACGGCGCTCTTGCCGATGCGCTTGCCGATGATCTTGTCCAGGCCGGCAAAGGCGCCGCCACAGATGAAAAGGACGTTCGTCGTGTCGATCGACAGGAACTCCTGGTGTGGGTGCTTCCTGCCCCCCTGCGGTGGCACCGAGGCAATCGTCCCTTCGAGGATCTTCAGCAGCGCCTGCTGCACGCCCTCGCCCGAGACGTCGCGCGTGATCGACGGGTTGTCGGCCTTGCGGGCGATCTTGTCGACCTCGTCGATGTAGATGATCCCGGTCTCCGCCTTCTTGATGTCGAAGTCGGCGGCCTGGATGAGCTTGAGGAGGATGTTCTCGACGTCCTCGCCGACGTAGCCGGCTTCGGTGAGCGCGGTTGCGTCCGCGATCGCGAACGGAACGTTCAGGATGCGCGCAAGCGTCTGCGCGAGCAGCGTTTTCCCGCAACCGGTCGGGCCGAGCAGCAGGATGTTCGACTTCTGCAGCTCGACGTCGCCGTCGTCCTGCCCCATCTGTACGCGCTTGTAGTGGTTGTAGACCGCGACAGACAGCGTGCGCTTCGCCTCTTCCTGCGAGACGACGTAGTCGTTGAGGACGGAGTAGATGTCCTTCGGGCGCGGGAGGTTGTCGAGGTCGAGCTGGGCGGGGGCCGTCAGCTCTTCATCGATGATCTCGTTGCAGAGATCGATGCACTCGTCGCAGATGTAGACGCCGGGCCCGGCGATCAGCTTCTTGACCTGGCGCTGGCTCTTGCCGCAGAAGCTGCAGAGAAGCTGTTCGTTGCCGTCCGATGCTCGAGCCACGTCCCTCCTTTTAGCGTCTCGCGCCCCGGCCGTCTACCGATGCGCAATCACGTTATCGATGATGCCGTACTCCTGGGCTTCTTGCGAGGTGAGGAAATAGTCCCTTTCCATGTCTTTCGCAACCTGCTCGATCGGCCGGCCCGTGTGCTGGCCAAGTATCTCCTCCAGGCGCCGCTTGAGGTTGATCGTCTCGCGGGCCTGGATCTCGATATCGGTCGCCTGCCCCTGGAAGCCGCCCGAGACCTGGTGGATCAAGATCTTGGCGTTCGGCAAAGCTACCCGCTTTCCTTTCGTCCCCCCGGCCAGGATGATCGCGCCCATCGACATGGCGATCCCGACGCAGGTCGTCTGGATGTCGGGCTTGATGTACTGCATCGTGTCGTAGATCGCGAGGCCCGAGTAGACCTGGCCGCCTGGTGAGTTGATGTAGATCTGGATGTCCTTCTCGGGGTCCTCGGACTCGAGATGGATCAGCTGGGCGACGACGAGGTTCGCGATCTGGTCGTCGATCGGAGTGCCGAGGAAGATGATCCGCTCGTTCAGCAAGCGGGAGTAGATGTCGAACGAGCGCTCGCCACGCGAGGTCTGCTCGATCACCATCGGGATCAACGGACTCATTTGGCTCCTCTTATCTTCTCGCGTGTCGGCTGTTCATTTCAGACGGCCGCACGGGCAAAGCCCGTACGGCCTGAAGGTGACACCGCAAGCGGTGTCACGGATCAGGCTGGCTCCTTGCTGCCGGGGGTCCAGAGTTTCGTCTCTTTGGCCGGCTTTTCCTGGTCGGGGGTCCAGATCGCTTCGCGGGCGGCGGCCTGCTCCGGCGGAATGCGTTCCACCTCGCCGGCAACGCGGTCGAGTGCGCGCGCCAGGCGGATGTTCTCCCGCTCCGTCTCGTAGACGCCGGCGGCGCGGGCCTGCTCGATCACCTTGTCGGCCTCCTCGAAGCGGGCGCGAAACGCCTCGTCCACGTCTTCGTCGGAGACCTCGATGCCGAGCTGGTCGGCAACGGCCTCGAGCACGAGCTCGCCGGCAATCGATGCCGCGGCCTGCTCGCGGAGACGAGCGATCAAATTCTCGGCGTTGTCGCCGGCCGCGGCGAGATATCCCTCGATCGTCGTGCCGCTTCGGCGCAGGACTGCATCGAACTCCCGTAGCAGCGCGCGGGTGCGCGAGTCGACGAGCGGCCCCGAGACCTTCACGTTCGTCGCCTCGATCAGGCGGTCGAGCGTCTGGCGACGGAATTCGGTTTCCGCCTCGGCGTCGAGCTGCTCCCGCACCCGCTGCTCGACGTCGGCCCGCAGATCCGCGAAGGTCTCGAACTCGGAGGCGGAGCGCGCCAGCTCGTCGTCGAGCGGCGGCAGCACCTTCTCCTTGATCTCCTTCATCGTCGCGTGGACGGGGGCGACGCCGTTGTCCCCGTTCGCGTCGAGCTCGATCTGCTTCGTCTCGCCCGCAGCCATCCCGACGAGCTGCTCCTCGATCTCCGGCACGAGCCGCCCGGACCCGAGCTCGACGACGTAGTCGCGCCGCGCGTCTTCCTCTCCAACGAGGTCGATGACCGCAGTGTCGCCCAGCTGCGCGGGCCGACCCTCGACCGGCGCGAGCTCGGCGACCGTGGACCGCAGGACTTCGAGCTCGTGGTCGACGATGTCCTCGGGCAGCTCCGGCTCGGCGTACGGAACCTGGAGCTGCGTCCACTCGGCCACCTCGGGCTTTGCGAGAACGGAGACGGTCGCCGTGAAGCGCCAGCCCTCGCTGTCCGACTCGGGCAGCTCGTAGTCGATCTGCGGCTGCTCGGCCGGGCGGATGCCGGTGCGCGCGACGGCATCGCCGTACCAGCCTGCGATGTGGCTCTGGATCGCCTCGTTGTAGAGGCGCTCCTTGCCGATCCGGGACACGAGGACCGGCATCGGCACCTTCCCCTGACGGAAGCCCGGCACCTTCACGCTCTCGGCCAGGTCCGAAGCCGCGTGCTCGACGGCGTGATGGACGTCCGCCTGGGGGACGTCGACCGTCAGCCGGACCTTGTTGTCCGGCAGCTCTTCGACCTGGGTGCTCATGCGGCCATTAGACCAAAGGACGAATAACCTGGGCCAAGTGCAGCTCTACGTCATCGTCCGGCACGGTGAATCGACGCTCAACTTCGAGAGCCGGATCAGCGGCGACCCAACCATCCCCGTCGCGCTGACGGAGAGAGGCCGGGACGAAGCGAGGCTGCTCGGGCAGCAGCTGGCCCACGTCCCCCTCGAGCTGTGCATTCACACGCGTTTCTCTCGCACGCTGGAGACGGCCGAGATCGCTCTCGACGGGCGCGACGTCCCGTACGAGGTCGAGCCGCTCCTCGACGACATCAAGGTCGGTGAGCTCGAGGGCAAGACGCTCGAGGACTACCGCGCGTGGAAGCGGCAGCACAAGCGAAGCGACGACTTCCCGGGCGGCGAGTCGCTGGAGGACGCCGCCAGCCGCTATGCCGAGGCGTACAAAAGGCTCCTCCAACGTCCGGAGCAAGCAATCCTGATCATCACGCACGAAATCCCGCTGCGCTATGCGATCAACGCAGCTGACGGCTCGGACGACCTGGACGGCCCTACGCATCAACTAGCGAACGCCACGCCGTACCTCTTCGACGAGCAAGCACTGAACCGCGCGGTGGAAGGCATCCTCCGGCTCACCTAATTGCAATCCAGCGCCGAAGCGGCGCCGGGGCTCGTTCGGGAGTGCGGGCGAGAGGACTCGAACCTCCAAGGAGCGTGCGCTCCACCGGGACCTAAACCCGGCGCGTTTGCCAATTCCGCCACGCCCGCGGGCCCGACTCAGAGTAAACGTTTGCACTCGCGACCATTGCCCCGAGTTGTGCCGGAGCGTAGGATCGTGCTGGCCAGGAGTGAAAAGCCTAGGTCCGATTGCGGTGCTTCTCCTTGCGACTGCTGTCGCTGCGGCGACTGCGTCGGGGCGGCGCGTGGAACCACAACGTTCCTTACAGGCTCCGAATGCCGCACGCTGCGGGGGCCAACTCTGGCGGATGAAGACGATGAGCGACATCCAGCGGAGGGCGGTCCAGCTCGCGCCGGGCTCGACGACGATCGGGGCGATCTCGCGGAGACCGTTTCCCCGGCCCACGCCGCGCCGCAGGCGCACGAACTACCAGTTCCATTCGTGGCAGGTGGTCGCACAGATCACCAACTACAAAATGGACTCGGGCGGGATCAGGCTGATCCTCTTCGACGCAGGCACCTACCTGAATGCCGTGATCCCAGCGCCGAGCTGCCTGAGCGTGAGGTCTCGTGGACGTGCCGCGATCGCCAAAGCCTGGAGGAACTTCGTGCTCGACTGCGGGACGCCGAAGCCCGAGTGGCAGCCGCTCGGCGCCGTGATGTACATCGGGGGCGTGGGCTTCTGGAGCCAGCGGACGAGGACTCGCCGCGGAGCTGCCAGGAACGGCGCGGAGCTACACCCCGTGACGAGCTTTCGCGTCATCGCGGGCTGCTAGCTCGGCCGGCGCGACGTCGGGAACAACTTCGACCCTCGCGGCCGCCGGAAGCCAGAACCAGAACGTCGAGCCGAGGTTCTCCTCGCTCTCGAAGCCGACCTCGCCGCCGTGCGCTTCGACGATCTGCCGAGCCAGCACGAGCCCGAGTCCGGTGCCGCTGATGCCGCGCTCGCGGCCGACGTCGCCGCGGAAGAACTTCGTGAAGATCCGATCCTGGTGGCCTGCTGGGATGCCGAGCCCGTGGTCCTGCACCCACACCCAGGCTTCGTCCCCGAGCTGCGCGGCGCGCATGTGAACCTCGCCGCCTTCCGGTGAGTACTTGATCGCGTTCGACAACAGGTTGCCGACGACCTGCGCCAGGCGGTCGCGGTCGCCTCGAACGACGATGGGCTCGCCGATGCGGTCGAGGCGAAGCTGGTGCGCCTCGCTCTGAGCGGAGTACAACGTCACCTGCGTTGCGAGCAACTCGTTCAGGTCGAACTCCTCCACCCGCAGCTCGAGGGTTCGCTGCTCGACGCGCTGTAGATCGAGGAGGTCGTTCAGGAGCGCCGCGAGACGGCGCGCCTCAGCGCGGATCACCTCGAGGTAGCGCGCCATCTCCTCGGGAGGAAGATCGCGCTCGAGCATGAGCGCCGAGAAACCGAGCACGCTCGCGAGCGGTGTGCGGAGCTCGTGGGACACGCTGCTGACGAGCTCGCTTTTGACCTGCTCACTCTCGTAGAGCTTCCGGTTTCGCTCCTCGAGATCGGCAACCGTCGACTCGAGTGACGCGGCCATCGTGTTGAAGCTGCGCTCGAGCTGGCCAATCTCCCCGGGCCCATCTTCGCGCAGACGGCCGGAAAGGTCCCCGCCGGCTATACGGGCAGCGGCATCCGCCGTCATCCGCACGGGCCTTGCCACGGCTCGGTTGACGTAGAGGGCACCGAGCAGGATGAGCAACAGCGCCGCGCCGAGGCCGATCTCTCCGGCGATGAGGGCGTTGCGTGTAGTCGAATGGACCTTGTGCGCCCGCTCTGCACTGAACGCCGTCTCTGTCTTCAACAGCTGGCCGAAGAGGCGTCGAATGGCCGGCACCTTGTCGCTGCCGAACCCCGACCTTACGAGCTGTCGTGCGATCGACGGATTGCGTTCCATGAAGCCGATCAGTTCCGGCGTGACGTTCTGGAGGTAGACGTCCGCGAGTCGCGTGATCTGCCGAGCGCGCGCGTGCTGGACTGGTTTGCCCTTCGTCAGGCGTAGAAACGACTCGCGCGCAGCCGGATATCGCCCCCGGGCGTCACGCCAGGGCTTGAGATAGGACTCGTCGTCCGTGATGATGAAGCCGCGCACACCGGTTTCCATGTCGATGATGAGCGTCTGCAGTTGGCTCGCCGCCGCGATCACCTGTTGCGAGTGCTGCGCTTCCAATGACCGGTCGCGCAGGCTGACGATCGCAAAGAAGAGAACGGCGAAGAGAATCGCCAATCCGACGGCGACCGCGACCGAGGACAGCGTGATGCGAGGGACGAGGCCGGAGCGTTCCCGCCAGCGTTTCGGCTGGTCGTCAGCGCCGCCTGGGCCCCCGTGGACGGGTGCGCGCTGAGGGATCTGGCTCATCCTCGCTCCGCCAGTACCCCCTTCACCGCAGCGGCGATCTGGCCCGGCTCGAAGGGCTTGACCATGACCACGTCGGCACCTTCACGCAGTGCATCCTCCCGTGCGGCCGGTTGTGCGGTCAGGACGATTACCGGCGTCTCTGACAGAGACTCATCCTTGCGCATCTCGACGAGAACTTCGAGGCCTGTCCGGCGCGGCATCATCATGTCGAGGATCACGACATCCGGTCGAAGGCGTCGTGCGATCTCGAGAGATTCCTCGCCGTCGTCAGCCTCTGCGACCGAGTAATCGCCCCCCAGGCTGACGCGAATCAGTTCCCGCAGTGACGGCTCGTCATCGCAGATGAGCACGGTTGCTAGGGCACCGGCCATCCGCCCCCCATGGAAGCAGATTCGAGCGGATAGACATAGCTTCAGCGCGCCTTGCCGAGCCAGAGCGTGCAGATCGGTACGAGTATCCGAGAAATCGGCGCGTAAATGTCGATTTCGGGTCGGCCGGTGCGTCGTAGACGCCGTGGGCCTCTCGAAAACCAACGAGATGAGGAGCGGACGATGAAATACCTGATGCTGGTCTGCTGGGACGCCGAGAAGATGAACGCCCAGGCGGAACCCGACCCGGATGACACGTCCGAAGTCGAGAGCTTTCCGTGGTTGGACGACCTTCAGGCGCGCGGCATCTGGGTCACCGGCGATCAGCTGGCCCCGCCGCGGCGAGCCCGCTCCGTCCGCGTTCGCGACGGCAAGGCGATGGTGACGGACGGCCCCTTCACCGAGACGAAAGAGGCGGTCGGCGGCTTCGACATCCTAGAGTGCGGCAGCTTCGAGGAAGCCGTCGAGATCGCAGCCGGCCACCCGGTCGCGCAGATCGGGACGATCGAAGTCCGACCACTCTGGGGGAACTAACCCACGCCGAAAGTGGCCCCGGGAGGAGTCGAACCTCCGCACACGGATTCGAAGTCCGTCGCTCTATCCGCTGAGCTACGGGGCCCCCGGATGGAGCGTAGCGTCGTTCGCCGCGGAGGCGGGCTTCGCCCGCCTCCGCCGCTACGGCTCTCCGAAGGAGACTCCGAGAGAAGTCATGCGCCAACGGCGCGACTTTTCTCGGTGAGGTGGCGGATGGGACTCGAACCCACGACCACCTGGACCACAACCAGGGGCTCTACCAACTGAGCTACCGCCACCGCGCTCGACCTCAGGATACCGGTGTGTTCGCGAGGTCGAGATCGAAGCTTCCGGGCTATGAGCCGGTCGCGCCGGCCTTCACCGTCGCCGCCCGCTGCTGCTCGTGGCGACCCTCGGCGACTTCCTCGATCAGCTTCTTGTTGAACGCAGGAATATCGTCGGGCTTGCGACTCGTCACGAGGCCGTTGTCGACGACGACCTCCTCGTCGACGCGCTTCGCACCGGCGTTGCGCAGGTCCGTCGTCAAGGAGGGCCACGACGTCACCGTGCGGTCGCGGACGACGCCGGCTTCGATCAGCATCCACGGCGCGTGGCAGATCGCCCCGACGGGCTTCCCCTGCTCGAAGAATTCGTGGACGAACCTGACGGCGTTCTCGTCCATCCGGAGCGTGTCGGGGTTGCCGACTCCGCCGGGAAGGACGAGGGCGTCGTAGTCGGAGGCGCTGGCCTCCTCGACCGTCCGGTCGACCTTGAACTTGTCGGCCTTGTCGTAGTGGTTGAAGCCCTGGATCTCGCCGTCCTTGATCGAGAGGAGCTCGAGCTCCGCTCCGGCCTTCTTCAGCGCGTCCCACGGGCCGGTCAGCTCGACCTGCTCGACCATGTCGGTCGCGACGAAAGCGACCCTCTTGCCCTTCAGCTCAGCGGCCATTGGTGGACCCCCTCTCGGGTTGCTGTCAGAGATCGCGTACCCGATCGGAGCCAGGCGAATCGTCAGATGCCGGCTTGCCTCAGGGCTACTCTAGGATTCCGGCGCCTGTAGCTCAGCGGACAGAGCGGCGGCCTTCTAAGCCGCGGGTCGGAGGTTCGAATCCTCCCAGGCGCATGTTGCGCGGGTCAGGCCCCCGCTACGGGTTCCCCGCGCCGGTGCCGTAACCAGTCCATGAAGATGACCTGAAGCCCGCCGGCGACCGGTATGGCCGCGAGGGCGCCGAGGACCCCGGCGAGCTCCGCGCCGATCAGGACCGAGATCAGCACGGCGAGGGGGGACAGCTGCACCGTTCGGCCGTAGACCAGCGGTTGGAGGAGGTGGTTCTCCACTTGCTGGTACACGACGAAGAACACGATCACGATGATTCCGGCCGTGATCGAGTGGATGAACGCCACTGTGCCGACGATGATGGCGGCGATCGTGGCGCCGGCCAGGGGGATCAGATCCAGAATCGCGACGATCAGTCCGAGCGCAACGGCGAACGGCACGCCGAGGATCAACAGGACGACCGTCGTCAGCGTCCCCGCAATCAGGCTGATGACGAGGTTGCCGGTCACGTAACCGCCGACGGTGCGATAGATGTCGCGGCCGACTCCTTCCCAGCGCATCCGCGACGTCGGCGTCAGAAGTGAATAGAAGCGCTGTGTCCACTTTGGCCCCTCGAGCAGCATGAAGAAGGTCATGAACGCGATGGTTACCGTCGCGACGACGGTCGTGACGACGCCTTTGGCGACCGCCAGGGCCGTTCCGGAGACACCGAACAGCTTTGACGCGCCACCCTCTTCCAGTGCTTTGCGCGCCTTGTCGACGAGGTGGTACTTCGTCTGCAGAAACCCGAGACGGCCGCGGCCTTTCGTGACGTCGTCCAGGTAGTCGGGCACCTTGTGCGCGAAGTCGTTGACCTGGTTGACGACAGTCGGGATGAACAGGAAACCGATCCCGACGAGCGCTGCAAGGGCGGCGAGATAGACGAC
>JBKPDB010000057.1:0-11255 GCA_046727655.1 Actinomycetota bacterium | reverse complement strand
CTGGTCGGGACGACGCAGTCGGCGATAGCGCGTCTCGAGCGCGGCGGTCGACCGCCGCGGATCGACACGCTACTTCGGATTGCCGATGCGCTTGACTGCGAGCTGGTGGTCGAGCTTCGGCCCCGCCGTTAGCCGCGACGGCCCGTTCAGCTGCGTCGCGAGCTCCGGGGGCGTCTCCGCCGAATTGACGATCATGGAAGCGAGGGCGTGGATGGGCTTTGCTCACACTTCCGCGAGCTTGTAGCCGAGCGCGCGAACGGTGACGATGCGTTCCGGCCCGATCTTCCGGCGGAGGTTCGCCATGTGCGTATCCGCCGCATGCTGGTCGCCGATGTGACTGCTATCCCACAGGAGCTCCATGAGGCGCCGTCAGCATGAGGATCGGGATGGCGCTGTCGCTGCGGAGTCGGCGGCAGACCTCCATTCCGGACACTCCCGGGAGCATCAGGTCGAGGACGAGCACGTCGTTTCGGTCGCGCCGCACGGCCTCGAGAGCGGCTTCGCCGTCCGCGACGGCATCGACGTCGAATCCTTCCGCCCTTAGCGCGTACGCAACGGCGTCCGCGAGCCCGCTGCTGTTGTCGTCTGGCGGCACGATCTCCTTCCCATACCACGCTCGGTGCCGCCTCGATGATAGATCGGGACGGACGCGACTCCCGACCCGCCGTGGCGGTGCCTAGAATCGTCGCGATGGGCGAAAGGGGGGAGGCTCGGGAGCTTGAGACCGTGAGCGCCGGCTCGATTGCGGAGGCGACAGCTGCGCTCGGTCGGCTCCTCGCGGTGACCCAGCTCGCGTACGAACGACGTGCGCAGCTCGAGCACGCCCTGCAGTCGCGCGTGGCGATCGAGCAGGCCAAGGGGATCGTGGCTGAGCGGTACGGCCTCGAGCTCGATGACGCGTTCGCGCTGATCCGGCGGGCGTCTCGCACCCATCGCATGAAGCTGCAAGAGCTCGTTCGCCTGATTCGGCCGCGAGAACCGCTACCTCGCGAGCTCCAGACGGTGATCGAGCAGCGCGGCCTCTGATGGAGTGTCGTTTAGACACAGCCTTTTCGAGTTACAAAGCTCCACACATGGAGACGGGTCAGCAGGAGCGCATCGCGCGCAACAATGCGATCTTTCGTGAGGCAAACGAGAAGATCCGCGAGAAGTCGATCGAGCTCGACGACCCGGTCGAGCGGATTCCGTTCCTCTGCGAATGCCCGAGGGAGGACTGCTCGACGATCGTGCAGCTGACGCCGGCCGAATACGAGGCCGTTCGCCGCGATCGCAAGTACTTCTTCACGACGCCGGGCCACGAGGAAGCGGAGCTGCCGCTCGGGGAGGTCGTGTCTCGGCTCGAGGGGTACGTCATCATCCAGAAGGACGTCGAAACCCATTAGGCTCACCCTCTGGGGGCAATGAGCGCGCGCGAGGAGCGGATCGGACTGAATGAGGCCGTGTTCAGGGAGGTCAACGAGCGCATCGAGGAGGTCGCCGAGACCTTCGAGATCCAGTCGCAGCCGCTCGATCTGATCTGCGAGTGCGGCGACGCGAAGTGCGTGCAACCGCTTTCCATGACCAGGGCGGAGTACGAGCATGTCCGCTCCGATCCGCACCACTTCGCCGTCCATCCGGGCCACGAGATTCCCGACGTCGAAGAGGTCGTCGAACACAGGAAGGGCTACAACATCGTTCGGAAGGGCAAGGGGATCCCGGAGCAAATCGCCGAGCAAACGAATCCGCGGCACTGACGACAGCATTGTCGTCGCAACGCTCGGCGACTCGATCACCGAGGGAACCCCCGGCTACGACTCGCGCGCGGGCGGCGACGAGTCGAGCCAGTGGCAGTACTGGGCAGCTCGCGCGGACCCGCGCCTCCGCTTTCGCAACTGCGGCATCTACGGGCAGCGAACCGGCGAGATCAGGGCACGCCTCGCTGAGTGCGCGGACGGCGCCGACGTGCTCGTCGTGCAGGGCGGCATCAACGACATCGCGCAGCGTCGCTCGGTCGACGTTGCCGCAGACAACCTTCGGGCGATGGTGCACCGCGGCAAGGAGCTCGGCCTCGCGGTCATCCTCGTCGACGTCCTGCCGTGGAACAACGGGTGGCCCGATGCCGAGTCGAAGATCCGGCGCCTCAACGAGCTGATCCGCGCAATCGCTCGCGACGAGGGCGTGCCGCTTCTGCCGTTCCACGACACGCTCGAGGACCGGGAGCGTCCGGGACGGATGCGAGAGGAGTGGACGTCGGACGGCGATCACCCGTCCGTCGAGGGCTACCGGCGCCTCGGCGAGCTCGCGTTTCGCTTTGCCTAGAGCTCGTAGATGTCGCCGTCGGCTGCGCGCTCGATCCCGTCCGGCAGCGGCAGCTCGTCCGGCCGGTGGATGATCACGAGCCTGCGGGCGCCGGACTCCTCGAAGGCCGACAGCGCCTCCTCGGCGGAGAGGTGGCCACGCAACCCGTCGGGCCCTTCGCGACTTTCCTTCAGCGTCGCCTCGCAAAGGAAGAGATCCACGTCGCGGGCGACCTCCGCGAGCTTCGAGCTCGGCGCCGAGTCCCCGGAGTATGCGAACGTCGCCTTCCCGTCGCTGACGCGCAACGCGAACGTCTGGAGTTGGTAGTGCGGGACGCGTACCGGTGTGATCGTCAAGCCGTCCGTCTCGAACGCAGTGTTCTCCTGGTACTCGCGGAGCTTGAAAGCGTCGAACATGCCCGCGAAGCCGAGCTTCTCGCCGAATCGGCCAAGCTCGTCCTTCCCGCCGGGGGGCAACCAGAGCTCGGGCGGCGGGACCTCGCGCCCCGGCCCGAACATCGAGCCGAACGTCCACGGAACGAGGTCGCCCCAGTGGTCGAGGTGGAAGTGGGTGATCACGATCGCATCGACGTGCGGCCACCCTTCCTGCTCCCGCAAGCGCGGCAAGACACCGGGTCCGCAGTCCAGGAGGACCCTTCCGGACCCCTCGACGAGGTAGCCCGACTGGGCTCCCCCGGGATTAGGCCAAGCCGGGGAGCAACCGACGACGACCAGCTTCACCGGCGCAGTGTGGCATAGTCCTCACCATGGCAGAGGGCGCAGCCGATCTTCTGAAGCGGGTACCGATCTTCTCCGACCTGGAAAAGAGGGAGCTCGAGCGCATCGCCGGGTCGATGAAGTCGCGCACTTTCGGCGCGGGCGACACCGTCACCGCCGAAGGGCAGACGGGCATCGGCTTCTTCGTGATCGACAGCGGGGAAGCAAGGGTTACGGTCCGCGGCGAGGAGCGACGAAGGCTCGGGCCGGGTGACTACTTCGGCGAGGTGGCGCTGCTCAATGAGAGTGCGCGCACCGCGACGATCACGGCCGAGACGGAGCTGCGCTGCTACGGGATGACGTCGTGGGAGTTCCGTCCGCTCGTCGAGACCCATCCCTCGATCGCCTGGAAGCTTCTCCAGGCGATGAGCAAGACCTACCAGTCGCCGGCGACGAATTAAGTAACGCCTAGGACGGCCGTTCGGCGAGCGTCACCTGGACGGTGTGGCTCTGACCGCCCCGCACGTACGTGATCGAGACACGGTCGCCGGGGCTGCGCGCGTTGATCGCGCTGCGGAGCTCGTCGGCGGAGCTGATCGTCTTTCCGTCGACCGCGGTGATCGCGTCGCCGACGTGCAGCCCGGCCTTGTCTGCCGGAGTGTTGTCGCGCACTTCCGTCACCGCCGCGCCGCCGCCCGACCGGGACGAGTCCTCCAGGCCGATGCCGAGGAAGGCGTGCTTCGCCTGGCCGCTCGAAATGATCTGCGTGACGATCGACTTCACCGTGTTCGACGGGATCGCGAAGCCGACGCCGTCGTTGCCGCCCGAGTCGCTCTCGATCTGCGCGGTGACGCCGATGACCTTCCCGTCGCCGTTCAGCAACGGGCCGCCGGAGTTGCCGTGATTGATGGCGGCGTCCGTCTGGATCGAGTCGTCGATCGTGAAGCCGTTCGGGGAGTTGATCTCGCGGTGAAGGGCGCTGACGATGCCCGCCGTCACGCTCTGCTCGAGCCCGAACGGGCTGCCGATCGCGACGACTCCGTCACCGACCTGAACCAGACTCGAGTCTCCGAGGGCGAGAGGCGAAAGGACGGATGCAGGAGCGTCGACCTTGAGCACCGCCAGATCGGTCGAGGCGTCGGATCCGACGACCGTGGCGTCGTAGCTCTTGCCGTTCCAGAACGTGACCTTGACCGACTCTGCGCCGGCGACCACGTGCTGGTCCGTGATGACGTGGCCGCTCGAGTCATAGACGAAGCCGGATCCCTGCGCCTGTGCTTTGCCGGTTTGACCGAAGGGTGTGGAAGCCCGCTCGGAAACCGTGATCTCGACGACGCCCTTGTGCGTCCGCTCGTAGATGGAGTGCACCGTGAGGCCGGTCGAGCTGGCGACGGGCTGTGAGTTCGGGACGGTAACCTCCCGAACCACCGTCTTTCCTCCCGACGAGAAGGCCGCATAGGTGGCCGCGCCGCCGCCGACGCCGATGAGAGCACCGGCGACGACGGCGGTCACGAGGGAGAGAGTCGGCTTGCGTCCGATCACATCGTGCATGGCACCAACCCGTCCTAAGATCCCGATGAAAGGCAGGTAAGAAGTCGCTAAGAGTCAGCCAGCTCGACTCACATTCTCCTTACGGGCGTCTTAGCCGGGTCTTAGGCAGCGCTGTCACCCTGGCCAGAGTGACGTCGCGGGACCCGGAAACCCAAGCGACCCTCCACTCGCGACGATCACGCCGGGCGGCCGGTTCCCCCTCCGCCCGTGTAGTAGTCCTGTGCGCCGCCGCTGTTGTCACCGCCCTTGCCGCAGCGGCGGCCGCACGCTCGACTCCGGTGCAACGTCTCCAGGCGCCGCAGTTCAGCGAGATCGCTCGGGGGGAAGCTGCAATTCCCGACACCATGCTCACGGGGAAGGCGGCGAACGTCATGCTGCCCGCCGGTTCCTGGGGCGGCCCATACACGACGCCGACCGGCGAGCGGGTCACCGTCTACGCCTCGAGCGCGTACCCCGTGGATCCCACGATCGGACAGCGCTGGGCGAACTTCCTCGCCACGCTCGTCCACGGCTCGGAGCTCTCGTCCGTCACCGTCTTCCTTGCGCCCGAGCTGCAGGTCGACCGCTTCTGCGGATCGGATGCAGTTGCGTGTTACAGCTCGAAGGACGATCTGCTCATCGCTCCCGGCGACGATCCGAGCTCTGACTTGTCCGCCGAGGCGGTTGTCGCGCACGAGTACGGCCACCACCTCGCTGCCCACCGTTCCAACGCCCCGTGGGACGCAATCGACTACGGCACGAAGCGCTGGGCCTCCGTGATGCAGGTGTGCGCGCGTGCACGCAAAGGCGAGCTCGCGCCGGGCGCGGAGGATCCGGTGCGATACGACGTCAACCCGGGCGAGGGCTTCGCCGAGAGTTACCGCGTCCTGAACGAGCGAAAGGCGGGACGGCCGGAAACGCCGTGGCAGATCGTGTCGCGCAGTCTCTATCCCAGCGACGCGGCCCTCGCCGCGCTCGACCAGGACGTTGTCTCACCGTGGACGACGGGCACGACCACGACGACTACTGCTCGATTCACCCGGAAGGTACGGACACGGACCTCGACGTTCCCGACATCGCTCGACGGGGCGCTGAGACTGACGGTCAGGCCGTCCGTCGGCACGCGTGTGGCCGTCGACGTCTTCGCGGCAGGGACGCGCGTCATCTACGCCACCGGCGGAGCGGTGAGCCGCACGACCACGGTCTGCGGAGCCCGCACGTACCGGGTTCGCGTGCATGCGACAAAGGGCAACGGCTCGTTCAGCCTCGCCGTGGCGAAGCCCTGAAGCGCGAAGCGCCCGGGCTCTCTTAGCCGACTCTCAGCTTCGGACAGCACAATTACGGTCGTGAAGATCCTCGTCGTAGACGACGAACGCGCTGTCCGCGATTCGCTCCGCCGTGCCCTCGAGCTCGAGGGCTACGACATCGAGCTCGCCGCCGACGGCAGCGAAGCCCTGACCCGCTTGACGGAGAACGGGGATTCGCAACCGGATGTCGTCATTCTCGACGTGCTGATGCCCGGGATCGACGGGCTCGAGGTCTGCCGGCGCCTGCGGCGCCATGGCAACCGCGTGCCGGTTCTGATGCTGACCGCACGTGACGAGGTCGAGAACCGCGTCGGCGGGCTCGACGCGGGCGCCGACGACTACGTGACGAAGCCGTTTGCGTTGGAGGAGCTCCTTGCGCGCATACGCGCACTGCTCCGCCGCGCGTCCGAGAGCTCCGAGGAGGTGCTGCGTTTCGCCGACCTCGAGCTCGACCCGGGAACGAGGGAGGTCCGACGCGGCGGCGAGAGGATCGAGCTCACGCGCACGGAATTCGCACTGCTCGAGCTCTTCATGAGGAATCCACGCCAAGTATTGACGCGCTCGATTATCTTCGAGCGCGTTTGGGGATACGACTTCGGGTTCGCGTCGAACTCCCTGGACGTCTACATCGGCTACCTCCGCCGCAAGACGGAGGCTGGCGATAGGCCGCGTTTGATCCAGACTGTTCGCGGCGTGGGTTACGCACTCCGAGAGCAATGACGTTCCGGGCACGTCTGGCGCTCGTCGCCGCCGCGGCCGTCGCATTGGCGGTGGTCGTCGCCTCGTTCGTCGTCTACTTCGTAGTGCGTGACGAGCTGCGCTCGACGGTCGACGGTTCCCTTCGGGAAAAGGCCGCCCGCCTTGCGGAGGACCCTGTGCACGACTTGAAGCGCTTCGTGCCTCCTACATCCGAGCTCGGCGGTGCACCGGGTTACCCGCAGCTCGTCTTGGCGAACGGCGCCATCTATCTCCCCCCTGGGGCGGAAGTACAGCTCCCGGTGAACGACAAGATCATTGCGGTCGCTCGCGAGGGCACCGGAACGTACTTCGGAGACGCTCATCTCAACGGCGCGCACATTCGCATGCTCGCCTTCCCGTACGAACCAGGCGTGGCAATTCAGATCGCGCGTTCTCTTACAGAAGTCGACCGATCGCTAGGCCGAATCAAGAACATCCTTATCCTCATTGGTAGCGCCGGAATCGCCATCGCCGCAGGCTTGGGGCTGCTCGTTGCGCGCGCAGCGCTCGCCCCAGTCCGCCACCTCACGACGGCGACGGAGATAGTCACCAAGACGGGCGACCTGTCCGAGCGGATCGAAGTCGGCGGCCGCGACGAGCTCAGCCGCCTCGCTACGAGCTTCAACGCCATGCTTGCGGCACTCGAAGACGCCAACAGAGCGCAACGACAGCTCGTCGCGGACGCGTCGCACGAGCTCCGCACACCGCTAACCAGCCTGCGCACCAACATCGAGGTGCTCGCCAGCGAACGCGAGCTCCCCGCCGGGGAGCGCGAGCGTCTCTTGGACGACGTGATCGAGCAGCTGGGCGAGATGACGACGCTCATAGCCGAGCTCATGGACCTCGCGCGCGGGGAGGAGCATCAGGGTGAGCCCGAAGAAGTCCGTCTCGACTTGCTGACGGCGGACGCGGTCGAGCGCGCGCGGCGTAACTCTCCCGGTGTCGAGTTCGTCACCGAGCTCGAAGAGTCAGTCGTGCACGGCGTCCCCGCCACGCTCGAGCGCGCGGTCGCCAACCTGCTCGACAACGCCGCGAAGTGGAGCCCGCCGAACGGCCAAGTCGAGGTCGCCGTCCGCGACGGCCACGTCACCGTCCGCGACCACGGCCCGGGAATCGACGACGAAGACCTGCCGTACGTTTTCGACCGCTTCTACCGCGCGTCGTCCGCGCGCGGGCTTCCGGGCTCAGGGCTCGGACTTGCGATCGTGCGCCAGGTCGCGGTCGCACACGGCGGCACCGTCGTCGCCGAGCGGGCCGACGGCGGCGGGACACGCATGACGCTGAGCCTGAACGGCGCGTCCAACGAGAGCTGAGACGCAGGTTCCGACGCGAACGCGCCGCCGCGCTTCTTGGGGCGTTCAGGGGGCGAACGACTGCGTCGGCGCGATCGCGACGTCGAGCAGGAACGGCTCGTCGCGCGAGGCGAGTGTCGATGCGAGCTCGTCAAGCGCCGCGAGGAGGTCTTCGTGCGTCTCGATGCGCCGCGATGCGCAGCCGAAGCTGCCTGCGAGGCCGGCGATGTCGACGTCGTCGAATTGCGGCCAGGGCGCGGTCCCGCCCGCCCGCTCCGCGAGCCGGTCCATGATCGCGTAGCCGCCGTTCGAAAGGATCACGTAGAGGACGCCGAGGCGATATCGCGCTGCGCTCCAGAGCGCCTGGATCCCGTAGAGCGACGAGCCGTCGCCAACGACGGCGACGACCGGGCGGTCCGGCTGGGCCATCTTCACACCTGCCGCACCTGGGAGGGCAAAGCCGAGCCCGCCCATCGCGGCGCTGAGAAAGCCGAGCGGGCGGCGCGCGAGTAGGCGCTCGTGGAGCTCCGGCCTGTCGACCGGCGCCTCTTCGACGACGACCGTCTCCGGCGGCAGCCGCTCGGCGAGCGCGGCGAGGACGTGCCCCGCGAGCATCTGCGCGCCGGGTTCTGGAGGTGTCGGCGTCGGCGGCGGAACGAACTGCTGCGGCGGCTCGCCCTTGCGCTGCGGCAGTCGCTCGGCGAGTGCTGTGCAGGTCGCAGCGGGCGGCGCGAGGATCGCGAGCTCGGCCGGGCTCCGGTTGACTTCGTCCGGGTCGTCGCTGACGAGGGCAACCCGCACGTCAGGATCGGTGAAGCGCCCGGGTGTGTACGGCGACTGGCGAAACACGGGCGCGCCGACGACGAGGATCGCGTCGTACGGCGCAAGCCGTTCCCGCAGGCGTGGTCGGTCGGCGGGGAGCACTCCCGCGAAGTGGCTGTGATCCTGCGCGAAACCGGCGCGGGCGCCGAACGACTCCTGGAAGACCGGCGCGTTCAGCCGTCGTGCGAGGTCGGCAAGCGCCGTCCACGTGTCGGCGTCGTCGGCGCCCGCTCCGGCGACGATCGCCGGCGATTCGGCGCCGGTCATGAGCTCGACCAGCTCCTCGACCGCGTCCGCGCTCGGCGCGCCCCCGCGTACGACGCGTCCGGCCGCTGCGGCTTCGCGGTCGTCGTCCGCCGGCTGCAGCCAGTCGTCCATCGGAACGACCACGACCGCCGGGCCGCGCCTCGTCGCCGCTTCGTGGTAGGCGCGCTCGATCGCGCCCGGCACGTCGCCTGCGCGCACTGGCTGGTCGCTCCAGACCGGATAGTCGCCGGCGAGCCCTTGCAGCCGCCCGGCGAGGAACGGCTCGAAGACCAGGTGCCTGCGGTCTTGCTGACCGACGACGACGACGAGGGGCACGCGATTCACTCGTGCCGTCGCGATGGCGCCGACTGCGTTCCCGAATCCGGCGGTCGTGTGCAGAACGGCGAGGGCGGGCGCGCCGCGCCCGATCGCGAAGCCTGTCGCCAAGCCGACGACGGATCCTTCGTGGAGGGCGAGGACGAACCGAATGTCGTCGGGGAGATCCGTGAGGAACGGAACCTCGGTCGAGCCGGGATTCGAGAAGAGCGTCGTCAGCTCGCGTCGACGGAAGACGTCGAACGTGGCCTCGCGGACAGTCTGCGTCACGCGCGTCTTCGGGTCAGTGCCAGACTTCCTCGGCGACCTCGACGATGAGGCTGAGCTTCGCCCATTGGTCATCGTGCGTGAGCTCGTTCCCCTCCACGGTCGACGAGAAGCCACACTGCGGTGAGAGGCAGAGCTGCTCGATCGGCGCGTACTTCGATGCTTCGTCGATCCGCCGCTTCAGCTCGTCCTTCGACTCGAGCTCGCCGCGCTTCGTCGTGACGAGCCCGAGCACGACCTGCTTGTCGCCCTTCGGCAGGAAGCGCAACGGCTCGAAGCCGCCGGAGCGCTCGTCGTCCCATTCCATGAAGAAGCCCTCGACCTGGAGCTCGTTGAGCAGCGCCTCGGCGACGAAGTCCCAGCTTCCTTCGGCCGCCCAGGCAGAGCGGAAGTTGCCGCGGCACGCGTGCGTCGTGACGCTCATCCCGTCGGGCCGCTCGGCGAGCGCCTCGTTGATGTGCTGGATGTAGTCGAGGTGCTGCCGCTCCGGGTCGCCGCCGATCGACGCGATGTAGTCGCGCTGGTGCGGATCGTTCATGTACGCGAGGCTCGTGTCGTCGAACTGGAGATACGTGCAGCCGAGCTCGCCGAGGCGGCGCACCTCCTCCCGGTAGGCGGCGACGAGGTCGCTCCAGAAGGAGTCCATGTCGGGATAGACGCGAGGGTCGATCGCGGCCCTGCCGCCGCGGTAGTGCACCATGCTCGGCGAGGGAATCGTGAGCTTCGGGACGTTGCTCGCGACCGTTCGTTGCAGAAATTCGAAGGCGTCACCGAAGATCGTGTGGGAGACCCCGAGCGTGCCGTCGACGTGCAAGGCCGCGGGCGTGAACTCGATGTCGCCCTTCTCGTTGTGGAACTTGACCTTGATCTCGCCGGGCTCCTTCGTGATCCCGTCGAGCTCGTAGATGAAGTCCATGTGCCAGGAGGCACGGCGGAACTCGCCGTCGGTCGCCGACTGCAGTCCGACCTCCTCCTGCTTCCGCACGACCTCGCGGATCGCGTCGTCCTCGATGCGGCGGAGCTCTTCGGCGTCGATTCGCCCGGCGGCGAGGTCGTCGCGTGCGCGCAGGAGCTCCGCAGAGCGGAGCAGGCTGCCAACGTGGTCGGCACGGAACGGCGGCTTCGAGCGTCTCGCGCTTGTCGGTGTCGCCGTCGCCTGCGTGCTCTGCATTGCCGAGCCTCCTTCCTGCCACGCCGAGATGGGTAGACGCTATGCGACGGGCGCGTGTGTTGCCGAGAGGTTCGTCGCTGTTACGCTCGCCGCGTGGTCGAGGTGCGCGACGTGGCGCCCGGTCTGTGGCTCTGGCGTCAATCGCATCCTGCCTGGCGCGAGGGCTTCGACTGGGAGCCCGAGGTGTCGTCGTTCGTCGTCGAGTCGCAGGGCGAGACGATCCTGCTGGATCCGCTCGCCCCGCATCCGCGGGAGCGTCACGTCTGGGAGCGGCTCGACGCGGCGCCGCCGACTGTGGTCGTCGTGATGAAGCCCGACCACGTTCGGGACGTCGACCTGTTCGCGCGTTGGTACGGCGCCCGCGCCTACGGGCCGGACCTCTACTTCCGCGGGGACGGGCCCAAGACGGAATTGCAGCCGATCCTCCCGGGTGACCCCCTGCCGGGCGGCCTCCGCACGGTGTACGACGGGCGCCGCGGCACCGAGACGCCGGTGTACCTCCCCGAGCAGCGGGCGCTCGTGTTCGCCGACGCGCTGACGGCTCCCGGGGGAA
>JBKPDB010000056.1:0-2019 GCA_046727655.1 Actinomycetota bacterium | reverse complement strand
CGCGTCTCCGTGACGGACAAGTGCAACTTCCGTTGCACGTACTGCATGCCGGCCGAGGGATTGCCGTGGCTCGCGCGCGAGGAGATCCTGACCTTCGAGGAGATCGAGCGCCTGGTGCGCATCCTGGCGCAACTGGGCGTGGACGAAGTGCGGCTGACCGGCGGCGAGCCGCTCGTCCGCCGCGACCTGCCGGTATTGGTCGGCATGCTCGCGCGCGTAGACGGGGTGAACGACCTCTCGCTGACGACGAACGGCGTCCTCCTCGACCGCTACGCCGCTCCCCTCGTCGCTGCGGGCCTGAGGAGAATCAATGTCTCGCTCGACACGCTCAACCACGTGCGCTTCGCCGAGATCGCGCGGCGCGATGCGCTCGACGCCGTCCTCCGCGGGCTCGAAGAGGCAGAGCGGCATCCGGAGCTACGGCCGATCAAGGTCAACTGCGTGGCCGTGAAGGGATTCACCGAGACGGAGGTCCCGGCGCTCGCGGCACTCGCCCGGCGCAAGCCGTACGTCGTCCGCTTCATCGAGTTCATGCCCCTCGACGCGGACGAGGTCTGGCGCGAGGACGACGTCTTGACCGGCGGCGAGATCCGCGCCGTCGTCGAGGAGCACTACGGCCCGCTCGTGGAGCTTCCGGCGAAGCAGTCCTCGACGGCGCGGCGCTTCCGATTCGCCGACGGCGTCGGGGAGCTGGGCTTCGTCAATCCGGTCTCGGAGCCGTTCTGCTCGAGCTGCGACCGCATCCGGCTCACGGCCGACGGGCAGCTGCGGACATGCCTCTTCTCGCGCCGCGAGTGGGATCTGAAGCAGCCCCTTCGAAACGGGGCGAGCGACGAGGAGCTCGTCGACCTGATCCGCTTCGCCGTTCGTCACAAGGAGCTCAAGCACAAGATCAACGATCCCGGCTTCGTCCGGGCAAGCAGGTCGATGTCCCAGATCGGGGGCTGAGCGGTTCCGAGCGCGCACGTGCGAGACGTGACAAGTCCGCTCCCGCAGGGAACAGGAGCAGCGGACGTGGCGTTTAAAATCGAAGGTCATGACCGCCGCGATTAACGCCGGCAGGCGCTATCTGCCGCGTGGTTACGCGGACTTTGGGCTGCAGTTCCTGATCTGGTTCGGCTTCCTGGCCGCGTACCAGGTCGCCCGCGGCGTCGCCGACCGTGATCCTGCGCGGGCCTTTGCGAACGGCTGGAAGGTCATCGACCTCGAGCAGCGACTGACCGGTCTCGGGGAGCTGACGTTCCAGGGCTGGACGCAGTCGTCACACGTGCTCGAGGCGGCGGTCTCATGGACGTACTGGAACTCCGAGTTCACGGTGATCGGCCTTGCGCTCCTGTGGGTCTACCTGCGACGGAACGAGGCCTTTCTGCGCTTCCGTAACGCGATCCTGATCGCGAACGTCCTCGGCCTCGTGGGCTACGTGCTCCTGCCGACGGCTCCCCCGCGCTTCTTCACCTCGATCGGATTCATCGACACGGTCGAGCAGTTCGGCGGCCTGAACCACGGCAGCGGACTCGTCGAGCTTGCCGCCAACCCTTACGCGGCGATGCCGAGCCTGCATGCCGCCGACGCACTCATCGTGGGCGTGATCCTCGCGTCCGTCGTGCGGCGCCCGATCTTCAAGGTCATCTGGCTGATCTGGCCTCTGTGGGTCTGGTTCGCGGTGATGGCGACCGGGAACCACTTCTGGCTCGACGTGCTCGCCGGAATCGTCCTCGCGTCGCTGACGATGTTGCTCGTGTACCGCCGCGAGGTTCGAGGCTTCATCGCAAAGCTGCTATAGTCCGCCCATAGCAGGAATGCGATGGGTGGGAACATGAGAGAGACCGCGGCACTCCAGAGGGTCAAGCACGGTTACACGACCGGAGCGCGCTCCCTGGCCTCGCGGTCGATCGGCGGACTCGCGAGGACCCGGGTCACTCCCAACGTCCTCACGACAACCGGGGTGTCTCTCTGCCTCGCAGCCTCCGTGGTCGTGTTGTTCGAGAACCGCAATCCCTGGATCTTCTACTGGGCCGG
>JBKPDB010000055.1:0-10719 GCA_046727655.1 Actinomycetota bacterium | reverse complement strand
TCGAAGTAGAGGTCGGCGTGTTCGCGCCGCCCGGCCCGGCGGCGGAGGATCGCGGCGCCGGCGAGCGCACCGCCCGCGAGCCCGAGGAGGGCGGCCGCGCTACGGCGCATCGGTCTTCCTCTTCCTCGTCGACGTCTTCCGTGCCGCCGTCTTCTTCTTCGCACCCGCGGACGTCGTGGCCTTGCGCGGCTTCGCCGCCGGCTTCTCGGTCGAGGTCGCGGGCGCCGCCGGCTCCGCCTGCTTCTTCAGATTCCTGAGCGTCGACTTGAGGTCGTAGAACACGAGCCCGACCGTCGGGTTGTCGCCCGTCGTCGCGGCGATGTACGTGTCGTCATCACGAACGACGAACAGGCTTCCTTCGGTGGTCGCGATCTCGAACTGCGTCGGCGTCGAGCCGGGCTTGACCTCCTGCGCGTTTCGCCACAGCTCCGTTGCCGCGGTCGCGAGCTGACCGGCGCGGTTCGCATCGTCGAGCGTCGCGCCGATTACCTTGCCTTTCCGGTCGAACACGACCGCGGCCTCGATCTGCGACGAGATCTCGGTGAGATCCGCAAGGGCCTGCTCGGGGTTCATCGTCCCGAAGCATAGGGATACTCACCCCTCATGCCCACACGGCTGCGCAGACGGGACCTGTGGCAGAAGTTCTTCGCCGACCGAGGGACGCACCTCGCGGCGATGATCGCCTACTTCGCGCTCCTCTCCTTCGTGCCGCTGATGTTTCTGGCGCTGTCGCTGCTCGGGCTGACCGGCCGCGCAGACGAATCGTCGTTCCTCGTCCGCGAGATCAAGAACACGCTTCCGGGAACGCCGATCGACCGGATTCTCGGCCTCGTGCACTCGGTGCAGCGAAACGCGGCTGCGCTTGGAATCGTCGGCGGAGCCGCTCTTCTCTGGGCGTCACTGTCGCTCTTCAGCGTCCTCGAATCGGCCTTCAACATCGTCTACGGGCGCCCGAATCGCTCGTTCCTGCACGGCAAGGGCCTCGCCTCGCTGCTGATGATCGGCTCGCTCGTGACCCTGTTCGTCGCACTGCTCGCCGGGTCGCTCGGCGTGGCGGTGCTGCGCGAGTACGCGCCGGGCTTCATCTCGAGCTCTGTGACGGCGTACATCGTGTCGATCGCGGTCTCGCTCGTCGGCGTCTTCGTCTTCCTCGTGTCCTGTTACTACTTCTTGACCAACGCGGAGCTGAGCGTGCGCGAGGTGCTTCCGGGCGCGATTCTGGCGACGATCGTGCTGGAGGCGACATTCCAGGTGCTGCCCCTCTACCAGCGTTACGCGGACCTCAACCCGGGTCTACGCGCGTTCGGCGCGCCGGCGATCCTGCTCGTGTGGCTCTACGTGATGGCGAACGTGATCGTGTTCGGCGCCGAGCTGAACTGGTGGCGCGTGCATCGCCGCGGACACGGGCCCGTGAGCGGGCTACGCGCCGCCTCGCAGTCGGGCAGCTAGGGCCCGCGCCGCTTCCGCCCGGTGCGAGTGCGCTGCCTTCCACTCGTTGCCGAGCTCGGCAACCGTCCGCTCCTCGCCGACGGGAATGAAGACCGGATCGAAGCCGAAGCCTTCGCTGCCGCGCGGCGACTCGGCGATGGATCCTTCGAGCGTTCCGCTCCCGCGGAGCTCGCGCCCGTCGGGCGAAAGCGCGACCAGCTCCGAGACGTACCGCGCGCGACGACCCTCGCCCGACATCGATGTGAGCTGTTCCAGCAGCCAGCCGACCGGGTCGTCGCCGCCCGCGCGCGCGGAGTGAATCCCGGGCCCGCCGTCGAGACCGCTCACCTCGAGACCCGAGTCCTCCCCGAGCGCCCACGCGTCCGGCTCGGCCTCCTTGCGGCCGAAGACGGCCTTCGTGCGGGCGTTGTCGTAGTAGGTCTCGCCGTCTTCAGGCGGATAGCCCTCCGCCTCGAGCGGGCTGATCGTCCAGCCGGGAAGCAGGCGCTCGAGCTCGCGCGCCTTGTTCGGATTGCGCGAGGCGAGCCTCGCCCTCAGTCGTTCCACCGCACCTCGGCCACGTCCTCGATGTCCGCGACACGCGCGACGAGGGCGGCGGCAGGGGTATTGCGGGCGAGGGAGACGTCGAGCTCGACCCGACGGCGGTCGCCCTCCTGACTGACGTCGATCGACTCGATCCGAGCACCGGATCGCTCCACCTCGTCGATGACGTGACCCGGCGGATGCCCGGCGGGCAACGCGACGAACAGGCGCCCATCCTCCGGACGAAAGCGTCGGACGATCTTGTATGCAATGACGCGCAGGGGGTACAGCGCGAGCAGCACGAGCGCCGTCGTGATGATCGCCCCGCTGTAGTAGCCCGCGCCGGCGGCTAGGCCGACGGCAGCTACGACCCACAGTGTCGCGGCCGTCGTGAGGCCGCGCACCGACAGGCCTTGCCGGATGATCGCGCCGGCGCCGAGGAAGCCGATGCCGGTCACGATCTGGGCGGCGACCCGCGTCGGGTCGGTGCGGACGACATTCCCTCCCGAGACGAGGAAGTCATGAAAGCCGTAGGCGCCCGCGATCGTGAAGAGGGCGGAGCCGAGGCCCACGAGGAGGTGCGTCCGGAGGCCGGCCTCGCGCTCCCGGAGCTCGCGCTCGAGCCCGATCAGGCCGCCGAGCGCGGCGGCGAGCGCAAGCCGCAGCAGGGCCTCGTACCAGCTGAGCTCGGGCAGGCTAGAGAGGAGCTGCAGCAACAGCCTCCTCCTGCGCCGCCGAGAGGTCGTCGATGCCACCGGCCGCGAGCTCGAGCAGCTCGTCGAGGCGAGCCCGGCTGAACGGCGTGCGCTCGGCGGTCGCCTGCACCTCTACCAGCGCGCCGTCGCCGCTCATGACCACGTTCATGTCCACCTCGGCCTCGGAGTCCTCGGAATAGTCGAGGTCGAGGAGCGGCTCGCCGTCGACGATCCCGACGGAAACGGCCGCGACCGACCCGGAGAGGGCCTTCGAGAGCCCGAAGCGGTCGAGCGCACGACGAGCCGCGACGTAGGCGCCCGTAATTGCGGCGCAGCGGGTGCCCCCGTCGGCCTGAACAACGTCGCAGTCGAGCCAGAGCGTCCGCTCTCCGAGCGCCTCGAAGTCCGTCACGGCGCGAATCGACCGACCGATCAAGCGCTGGATCTCGATCGTGCGGCCGCTCTGCTTTCCGCGGGAGGCCTCGCGGTCGGTGCGATCGCCCGTCGAGGCGGGCAGCAGCGAGTACTCGGCCGTGAGCCAGCCGCGGCCCTTGCCGTACAACCAGCGCGGCACGCCGTCCTGGATCGACGCCGTGCACAGGACCTTCGTCTTCCCTTGGCTGAAGAGGACCGAGCCGTGCGGCTGCTCGAGAAAGTCGGGAACGAGCTTCAGCGGGCGCAGCTCATCCGACCGCCGGCCGTCGCCGCGCAGAGTGCTCATGCGGCCGCCGCGTCGAGTGCGGCGAGCTCGACGTGCTCGACCTCGGAGATCGGTAGTTGCAGGAAGCGGGCCCCGAGCTGGCGGAAGGCCATCGGATCGCCCGTCGTGAGGAAGCGGTAGGAGCCTTCGCGCCGTGCGTCGTTCTCGTAGCCCTTTCGGGCGAGCGTCTCGGCGACCTCGCGCGCGGACTCCTCGGCGGAGAACACGAGCGTCACGTCGCGTCCGAACACGCGCTGGAAGATCGGCCGGATCAGGGGATAGTGCGTGCACCCGAGGATGACGGTGTCGACGCCCGCATCCTTCAACGGCGCGGCGTACTCGCGCACCGCCTCTGTCGTCTCCGTGGAAAACGGGTCGTCGTTCTCGATCAGCGGCACGAGGCGAGGGCAGGCGACGGGGAAAAACGCGACGCCCGCATCTAGTGCGTGCACGAGCTCCGCATAGCGCCCCGCCTCGACCGTGCCTTCCGTCGCCAGCAGGCCGATGCGCCGGTTGCGCGTCGCCTGGACCGCGGCGTGCGCCTCGGGCGTGATCACGCCGACAACGGGCACCCCGAGGTCTTCCTGCAGCTGCGGCAGTGCGGCGGACGTCGCCGTGTTGCAGGCGTTGACGACGAGCTTCACGCCCTGGAGCTCGAGATAGCGGCCGATCTCGCGCGCGAAGCGGCGAACCTCCTCGAGCGGGCGAGGCCCGTACGGCAGGCGCGCGTGATCGCCGAGGTAGACGAAGTCCTCGTGCGGCATCGTCACGAGACACTCGTGGAGGACGGTCAGCCCGCCCACCCCGGAGTCGAAGACGCCGACAGGACGAGAATCCATGCCCGGCGATCGTATAACCGGGATACGCTGTCGGCGCCTTGCGTCGTGTCGCAGTCAGCGCGATCTGCGTGGCGGCGGCACTCGCGGCCGCCACGCCCGCGAACGCGACAGAGGTGTCCCTGACGATGGATGACGGCGTCCGCATAGACGCGTCGCTCCTGGTGCCGCAGGGCGTTCCGCCGGCAGGCGGCTGGCCCGCGGTGATGATGTTCCACGGGCTCGGCAGCAACCACACGCAGCTGCTCGGGCTCGCGCAGTCGTACGTCGCGAAAGGCTTCGCGGTCTTCGCGCCCGACGCCCGCGGTCACGGCACGTCAGGGGGTTTCGTCTCGCTCGACGGGCCGCGGGACGTCGCGGACGTCCGCACCGAGTTCCGGTGGCTCGCGGCGCGCCCGGAGATCAGCGACACCCAGATCGGGGCCTGGGGAATCTCGCTCGGCGGCGGCGCGGCCTGGAACGCGGTCGTTGCCGGCGTACCGTTCAAGGCACTCGAGACCTTCCAGACCTGGGGCGATCTCTATCAGGCGCTCTACCCGAACAACCTCGGCAAGTCGGGCGCGATCTACTCGTTTGCGCAGAGCGTGCCGACGGCGCGGGTCGACCCGACGTTGCGCCCGTTCGTGCCGCAGATGATCGCAAACGAGAACCTGGCCGCCGTGCGCGACCTGCTCCGGGCGCGATCGAGCCTGCACGCAATGTCCACCGTGACAACACCGACCTTCGTGTTCCAGGGACGCCGCGACTTCGCCTTCGACATCGACCAGGCCGTGCCCGGCTACCGCGTGCTCGCCGGCCCGAAGCGCCTCTACATCGGTGACTTCGGCCACTGGCCCTCCACCTTCCCCGGCCCCGATGTCTCGCATGTCGTCGACCTGTCGACACGTTGGTACGAGCGCTTCCTCGAAGGCGTCCCGAACGGCGTGGACAAGGACAGGCCAGTGCAGATAGCGGCTGACCCATGGAGAGGACGCGCCGCGAGCTTCACGCGTGTTCCGCGAGCGGGAAGGAGGACGTTCGGCTCCGACGGTCGCTTCTCCATGTCCGCGACCGGGAGGATCGTGCGGACGTTCCGGCCGCTGCAGAGGAAGTTCGAGCAGTTCGGCGCCCCGATCCTGGGGGTCGTCGGCTCGACGAGGACGCAATGGCCGCACCTCGTCGGCGTCGTCACCGTGGTCGACCGAGGCGGCAGGGAGACGGTCGTCACGGAAGGCGGGGCTCTACGTCCCTTCGGCAGGAGCCCGACGCGTGTGTCCTTCAGGCTCGTCTCGACGGCGAACTTCCTGCCGCGCGGGGCGCGGCTTCGCGTCTACCTCGGAGCGACGTCGACCGTCCAGAGCCGCGGGAACCTGCTCTACGTCAATCCGGTCCCGGAAGGCTCGCGTCTCACGATTCGGCACGTCAGTCTGACGATCCCGGTCCTCCGGAAGCCGATCTCCGGATAACTTGCGGCGGGTTCGGGCGTCTAACGCATTCGGGGTTTGGTCTTTCGAGGCAGGAAAGGAAGGGGTATGAAGTCGATCATCAGGCTGGTTGCGCTCGCCTCGGCGGCTACGGCGGCGCTGGCACTCGCGGGGAACGCGCTCGCGACGCCGAAGCTGAGCGTCCGTCAGACGTCGACCTCGCTCACCCTCGGCTTGTCGCGGACGCAGTCGGACCCTGTGGCGGCGAAGACGCAGATCTTCGTGCCGGCCGGCTACACGCTGAACACATCGCAGGCTCCCGGCACGAAGATCGGCGGCGCGAGCGGGATGCTCTTCGCGAAGGACCTCAATGTCTCGGCGCCCTTCACGGGCGACGTGGTCGTTGCACCCCCGGACACGAACGCAGAGGGTTGCGCGACGGGCACGCACCTCGCGGTCTGGATGCTCCAGGTGTCCGTCAGCGGGCAGAGCATCAACCTGCCGATGCACGTCGACCCGACGACCGGCGCGAACGGCGCCTTCGGCGCGTACCAGCTGGTCGTCTGCTTTCCGCCGGTGGACGTCCCGCAGGGGACGCCGGGCCGCTCGCCGAGCGGCGTCCAGTTGCTCGACGCGAGCTTCAGCCTTTCCAACGTTTTCACCGCGCCGACCGGACCGACCGTGTGGAAGGCCCTCGCGACCCCCTACGCGGCGGGGAGCGGTGAGGCCAACGCCGCCGGCACCGTCGAGCTCCGCTCGTCCGTCAGGCCGGGCCTCGTCACGCTCAGAACGCGCCTGCTGAGCAGGAAGACGCGCACGTTGCGCGTGTCCGGCAGCGTCACCCAGGCCGGTGCGGGGGTCGCAGGCGCGTCCGTCAACCTGCTGCTGAACGGCAAGGCGCGTTTCCGCGCCCCCACGCAGCCGCGTGGCCTGTACACCATCCTCCTCAGAAAGACGGGGCGGCCGTCGACGACGACCTTCCAGGCCCGCGTCACGGTGGGCGAGCGTGACATCACCAGCACCGGCTGCCAGTCGCCGACGCTGCCGGGCGTGAGGTGCGTCAGCGCGACGACCGCGGGCTTCACCGCCTTGAGCCGCAAGATCAGGATCCGACTCTAGGACGCTCGAGACGGGGTCGCCTGGGCCCCGTCTCGTATCCTGAGGCGATGGCAGAAGTGCGGATCGGGACGTGCTCCTGGGCGGACGACGCGCTCTCGAAGCACTGGTACCCGAAGGGGATTCCGGCCGGGGAGCGGCTGGCGTACTACGCGCAGCACTTCGACACGGTCGAGGTCGACTCGACGTACTACCGGCTTCCCGCCGAGCCGATGGTGCAGCGCTGGGCAGAGCGGACGCCCGACGACTTCGTCATGCACGTCAAGGCCTTCGGGCTGATGACGCGCCACCCCGTGAAGGTGGAGGCGCTGCCGCCGGACCTTCGTGACGATGCTCCGGTAGACGACCGCGGCCGCGTCGAGCGCCCGTCGCGGGAGTTTCGCGGCGAGGTGTTCCGCCGTTTCCTCGAAGCTCTCGAGCCGCTGCGTGCCGCCGGGAAGCTCGGCGGGATCCTCTTCCAGTTCCCGTCCTACGTCGTCTACAAGGACCGCTCGCTCGACTACCTGCAATGGGCCCGCGAGCAGCTCGGCGACGACGAGATGCTCGTCGAGTTTCGGCACATCAGCTGGCTCGACGACGAGCACCGCGACGAGACGCTTCGCTTCCTCGAGAACATCGGCGCGACGCATGTGATCGTCGATGCGCCGAGGATCGAGGGCGCGAAGAACCTCGTGCCGACCGTGCTCGCGCTGACGAGCCCGACGGCCTACATCCGCTTCCACGGACGCAATGCAGACACGTGGAACAAGCGCGGCGGCAGCGCAGCGGAGCGCTTCGACTACCTGTACTCCGAGGCGGAGCTCGCGGAGTGGGTCGGGCCGCTGCGGGAGCTGTCCGAGCGGGCCGAGCAGGCCTACGCGTTCTTCAACAACAACGCGACGAGCCCGGACGGTCGCGGCGGTCGCATGGCGCAGGCCGCCGCCAACGCGAAGACGCTGCAGCGCCTGCTGCAGGCGGAGAAGGTTCCCGTCTCGTCACCGACCTGATGAACCTCCTCGGGGTCATCCACGGCGGCGATGTGCGGGCGGGAGTGTTCGGCCCCGTCGTCGAGGCGCGGGGCCATCGACTCGAGGAGTGGAGCCTCGGGTGGGACACGCCGCTCTCGCGGCCGCTCGATTCGTATGGCGGTGTGCTCGTGTTCGGCGGCGCGATGCATGCCGACCAGGAGGGTCACCATCCGTGGCTGCGCGAAGAGAACCTCTTTCTGCAGCGGCTGTTGGACCTCCACACGCCGGTGCTCGGCATCTGCCTCGGCGCGCAGCTGGTGGCCAAGGCGGCGCATGCGCCGGTTCGGCCCGCGGACTCGTCGGAGATCGGCTGGTATCCCGTCGAGCTGACCCACGACGCCGACAGCGATCCGTTGCTCGGCGGACTACCGCAGCGGTTCGACTCCTTCCAGTGGCACCACTACACGTACGACGTCCCGGCCGGCGGCGTGGAGCTCGCCCGTAGCGACACGTGCACGCAGGCTTTCCGCCTCGGAGACAGCGCCTGGGGCGTGCAGTTCCATCCGGAGGTGACGTTCGAGCAGGTCGAGCGGTGGGCCGACGAGCCGGAGGAGGTCCCGGTGGACACCGAGGCTCTGCTTACGGAGACGCGCGAGCGGATCGCTGCCTGGAACGAGCTCGGGCGCGGCCTCTGCAACACATTCGTCGACGTCGTGGAACGCGTCGCAGCGCCGGCGTAGCGCTCGGCTACCTCAGGGCGAGGTGTGCTGCACCTCGCGAATGCGAAAGGCAAGCACGATGTCCCTGACGCCGCGAATCAGGGTGAACGCTGCGACCCAAGCGACGAGCAGGACGGCGCTTCGACCGTAATAGCCGGCGGCCCAGAAGCCGAGCACGACCTCGATGATCCCGCCGACGAGCTGCAGCCACCAGACCTCGATCTTCCGCCGCGCCGAGATCGCCGCGACGATGTCGAACGTCCCTGCGAAGATCAGGAAGAAGCTGAAGACCGCCGCGAGCGCCGCGAACGTGTCACCCGGGTGAATGAAGGCGACGATTCCGGCGATGAAGAAGACGACCGCCAACACGATGTGGAGCACCTTCCACCACCCGCGTGCGAGGAGCAGCGCAAGGATCTCGAGCACACCCGCCGCGATCGCGACGATCCCGAACAGGATCGAGATTGCGCTCACCGTCGTGTAGTCGAAGCGCAAGACGATGAGCCCGACAAGCATCCAGCCGATACCGGTGACGAGGAACAACCACCACGGCGGCAGCACGCGCGCGAGCGTGCCCCGTCCAGCCGCTGTCGCAAATCATGGGCCTTGATTCCTCCTCGACACCACAGCTCCTCCCTAGCCCTTCTCCATCGGTAGCTCGTTGTGGCGCGACCACTCGTGCCACGAGCCGGCGTAGTTGCGCGCCCGATAGCCCGCCCCGCGCAGGGCGAGCGTCGCGAGCGCGGAGCGCGAGCCCGAGTGGCAATACGTGACGATCTCCTCGGGATCGCCGACGAGCGCGCGGATGTGTTCACCGGGGAGCGGCTCGCCGGTCGGTGAGAAGAGATCCTGGACCTGGACATGCCGCGCGCCCGGGATGCGGCCCTGGCGAGGATCGCAAGGATAGCCGTGCTTCCCGCGGTACTCGTCCTCCGTCCGGACGTCGAGGATCGTGAGCGCCCCGTCGCCGAGGCGGTCACGCAGCTCGTCGCGCGTGGGGAGTGCGTCGAGGCGCGGCTCGAACGTCGTCTTCACCGGGGTCAGCTCGACCTGCCCGACCTCCACGTCTCCGTGCCATGCCGCGAGGCCGCCGACGAGGACGGCGACGCGAGGGTGGCCGGCGAGCTCCGCCATCTGCGCGGCGGGCATCGCGCCGACGCCGTCGCCGCGGTCATAGAGCACGAGCCGCTCGTTCCCGGTGACGCCGTGGCGGCGAAGACGCAGCCCGACCTCCGCCGCGAGCGGCTGGAGCACGTCTGCGTCGCTCATCGGGGGCGGCGAGCCGAGGACCAGCGGCTTCGACCCGGGAATGTGTCCACGCGAGTGCGCGTTCGGCCCGCGCACGTCGCCGACGAAGAGGTCTTCCTTGCCCAGCTCTCGTGCGAGCCAGGCGGCGTCGACGACCGGGGGCAGGCCGACCTTCACGAAGCTGCGACGAGCTCGACCTCGGCAGCGATCGAGGGACGCTGCTCGAGCCGCTCGACCCAGGCGGCGACTGCGGAGAACCTCCCGACGTCGACGCCCATGCGGTCGCGCGCGCGCAAGATCCACGGGACGTACGCGACATCCGCAAGCCCGAACTCACTCCCCGTGAGGTAGGGCCGCTCGTCGAGCAGCGCGTCGAGGCGGGCGAGCGCGGCGTCGAACACCTCCCCCGCTCCCTCTTCTTCGCGGCGGAGCGCGTAGTAGGGCTTCGACAGCTCGTCGAAGCGAAAGACCAGCAGCCGCGCCAGCGCGCGCTCACGTGCATCGGCCGGCCACAACGGCGGCTCCGGATACCGCTCCTCGAGGTACTCGTTGATCACCGCGGACTCCGACAGGACGAAGTCGTCCTCCTCGAGCACCGGGACCCTGCCGAGCGAGTTCTTCTCGTACAGCCACGACGGCCGGTCGGAGAGGTCGATCTCGACCGTCTCGTACTCGATTCCCTTCTCGGCCAGCGCGATCCGGACACGCGCGCAGTACGGGCAGCGATCAGCGTCGTAGATCGTGATCACCGGTCGATCCTAGCCTCGACGCCGAGGAGCTCGGCGATCTGGCCGATCAGCTCCCGCGCGGGCGGCAGCTCCGACGGCGAGGATGCGACGCGCGCCACGGCGCGCACCGTCGCGGGATCCGCGCCGGTCAGCCGCGAGACGAGCGTCGCGTTCGCCGCCAGCGACAGCTCGTCCGCCTTGTTCAGGTCGCCGTAGTAGGTCGGAACCGAGAGGTACTCGTCGACCATCCGGCCGCGCTCGAAGAGCAGGAAGCGGACGACCGTCTCCTCCTCGAGCGCGAGGGCGATCACCGGCACGCCCATCCGCTCGGACAGCTCGGTCCCGAGGCGGCGCTG
>JBKPDB010000054.1:0-3517 GCA_046727655.1 Actinomycetota bacterium | reverse complement strand
CTGAAGCAGCCTGCAGCCTGCCTCAGCGACATCCCGCCCTCGATCGCGAGCACCAACTCGCGGCGACCAGCCAGTCCGAGCTTCGCGTTAGCGTGCAACTTCATCACGGCCCTCCTTGAGGTGGCGTGTCTTGGCGGACGCACACAGCCTCCAAGGAGGGCCGGATGTATTCCTCAGCCGTTCACAACCTGTGTGGGCGGATCATCTAGCGCATTTCCAGTCGTTCGGCGGCAAGGCGCTCGGCGGCCGAAGCGGTGGAGATGCTTTGCGCCTCGGCGCGGTGGTAGACGTCCCGGAGCGTCTCCCCAATCTGCGCAAGCGCCTCGTTCACCTCAGACTCACTCCAGCCGAGCTGCTCCAGGGCGACGATCGCAAGCGCGCCGCCAACGTTGATGACGTAGTCCGGCGCGTAGAGGATCTCGCGCTCGCGCAATAGCTCTGCTGCTTCGGGCTCGGCCAGCTGGTTGTTCGCCGAACCGGCGACGATCCGGCAGCGAAGCCTCGGCACGGTCTCGACGCTCAAGGTGCCGCCGACGGCGCAAGGCGCATAGACGTCACACTCCACCTCGAGGACCTGGTCCGCGGGCAGCGCCGTTCCGCCGACCTGCGCGGCAACGCGCTCCGCGCGCGTCGGGTCGAGGTCCGCGACGAGCACCGACGCCCCCGCGCCGGCCAGCCGCTCGGCCAGCACCGAACCGACACCGCCCGCGCCCTGGACCACGACCGTTCGCCCCGCGAGGTCATCCGAGCCGAACCGGTGCGCAAAGCTGGCACGAATGCCGTGAAAAACACCGACCGCCGTCGGCGGCGCGGGGCTCCCCGAACCGCCCGCTCGGACCGACTTGCCGAACACGTAGTCGGTCCGCTCGCCGATCACGTCCATATCTGCCTCGCCGGTGTTCATATCGGAGCTCGTGCGGTAGGTACCGCCCAACGACGCGACGAGGTCGCCGTAGCGAAGGAAGAGCGCGCGACGGTGGTCGCCGCTCGGGAGCTCCGGGACCGCGATCACCGCCTTCCCGCCGCCGAAGGGAAGCCCCGCAACCGCCAGCTTTCGTGTCATCGCGGCCGACAGGCGCATCGCGTCCTCGAGTCCTTCCGCCGGCGTCTTGTAAGCCTTCATCCGCGTGCCGCCGCCCGCCGGGCCGCGGCGCGTCGAGTGGAGGCAGATGAAGATCCACGAGCCGCTCTCGTGATCCCGGTGGATGATTGCCGTCTCGCCGTCCCAGGACTCGAGCAGCTCTTCGAAGGCCGTCATGCCATCGATTCGATCACAACGGATAAGGGCTACGACGGTGGCGGATGTCGAGAACCGACGCCCGGCTCCGTTCTAATCGCGACACTGCAATTGGGCACCGAGCCCGGAGACGGAGGAACGACATGCCGAGATATCTACTTGCGGTCAACTTCGAGGGCGGCGTCGTCGACACGCCGATGGAGGAGTGGAAGCCGGAGGAGATCACAGCGCACCTGGACTACTACAAGGCGTTGCACCAGGAGCTCGTCGCGAGCGGCGAGCTCGTCCAATCCGAGGTTCTGGCGGGGCCCGACCTCGGGAAGATCGTGACCTCCGACGGCACGGGCGCGCCGGTCGTCACGGACGGCCCGTTCCAGGAGTTCAAGGAGTGGCTCGCCGGCTACCAGATCGTCGACGTCGAGTCGGAGGCGCGTGCGGTCGAGATCGCCGCGAAGATCTCTGCCGTGCCGGGGCCGGACGGCGTCGCGCTGCAGCAACCGATTCAGGTGCGACAGGTGATGGACGAGACGCCGTCCAATGCCGCGGAGATGGAGGCATACCTGCAGACGGCGGGTGGCGAGCGCTGAATGTTCCGTCCGACGTCGAGGACCTGCTGCGCGAGCTTGCGCCGCAGGTCCTCGGCGCGCTCGTTCGCCGGTACGGCGACTTCGGCGCTGCGGAGGACGCCGTCCAGGAGGCGCTGCTTGCCGCGGCCTCGCACTGGTCACGAGAGGACGTTCCCGAGCAGCCGCGCGGCTGGCTGCTTCAGACCGCCGAGCGCCGGCTGATCGACCAGCTGCGCGCCGACCGATCCCGGAGACGTCGTGAGAGCGTCGCGTTGCAACAGACCACGCCGACGCCGGAAGTCTCGGACCAGGACGACACGCTGCTCGTGCTGTTCATGTGCTGCCATCCAGCCCTGACCGACGCCTCCGCGATCGCGTTGACGCTACGAGCCGTCGGCGGGCTCACCACAGCGGAGATCGCGAAGGCCTTCCTCGTGGACGAGGCCACGATGGCGCAGCGCATCTCGAGGGCGAAGCAGCGCATCAAGACCTCGGGGGTGCCTTTCCGGATGCCGACGAGCACCGAGCGGCCGGCGCGGCTGCGCGCGGTGCTGCACGTGCTCTACCTGATCTTCAACGAGGGCTACACGAGCAGCACCGGCAGCGAGCTCCAGCGCACCGAGCTGTCGGAGGAGGCAATCCGGTTGACGAGGATGGTGCACCGGCTCCTTCCCGACGAGGGCGAGGTCATCGGGCTGCTCGCTCTCATGCTGCTCATCGATGCGAGGCGGCCTGCGCGGGCGAACGCTGCGGGCGAGCTGATCCCGTTGGCGGAACAGGATCGAACGCTGTGGGATCAGGCTCTCATGGCCGAAGGCACCGCCTTGCTCAACGGGACAATCGGCAAAGGGGCGGTCGGGGAGTACCAGATCCAGGCTGCTATCGCGGCGGTTCACGATCGCGCGCGGAGAGCCGGGGATACCGACTGGCCGCAGATCCTCGGCCTGTACGGGTTGCTGGAGCAAATGACCGACAATCCGGTCGTCACGCTCAACCGGGCCGTTGCCGCCGCCATGGCCGACGGCCCGTCCGCAGGCCTTGCCATGCTCGACGAGGTCGAGGAACGGCTGGCGGGTCACTATCGGCTCGACGCGGTCCGCGCGCATCTGCTCGAGATGGCCGGCGACACGGACGGCGCTCTGGCGCACTATCGCGCCGCGGCGAATCGCACGACGAGCCTTCCAGAGCAGCACTACCTCGCCAAGCAGGCGGCGCGCCTCAGGTGTGGCTGACCGGGCGACAGCGAGGTCATCGAGGAGGCGCTGCGGCGCGAACTCGGCTTCGATCTGCTCGAACGCCTGTGGCAAACCAGCGACCTCAACGAGGAACAAGCGCTCGCGCTTGCCGTCGAAGCCCAGCGCAAGACACGAAGACCCGGCCGCCGCTGAGTGCGCGCGGTCCTCGATCGGGAAGCGCCGCCCAGCCGCTCCGTCGATCCCGCCGACGATTACCTGCTCGCGCTCGCCGAGAGCGAACGAGCGATCCTCGTCCTGCGGCGAGCACCTGCTCGAGCTCGCAGACGAGCTCCCGGTCCAAACCGCCCGCATCTTTCTCGAGAACCTCGGGCGCTAGATGATCCGCCCACACAGGTTGTGAACGGCTGAGGAATACATCCGGCCCTCCTTGGAGGCTGTGCGCGTCCGCCAAGACACGCCACCTCAAGGAGGGCCGTGATGAAGTTGCACGCTAACGCGAAGCTCGGACTGGCTGGTCG
>JBKPDB010000053.1:0-2413 GCA_046727655.1 Actinomycetota bacterium | reverse complement strand
CCCCGCGACGCGAAGTCGAAGAAGCAGCTGAAGCTGATCGAGACGCTGCTCAAGCGTGACGACATCGACAAGATCATCAACGCCTGCGACGCCGGCCGTGAAGGCGAGCTGATCTTCGCCTACGTGTACGAGTCCGTCTTCGGCGAGTCGGCGACGAGCAAGAAGGCGCCCAAGCCGGTCGAGCGGCTCTGGATCTCGTCGATGACGAAGGCGGCGATCCGCGAAGGCTTCGAGAGGCTCCGCCCGGGCATGCAGATGCAGCATCTCGAGGACGCCGCCCGATCCCGCTCCGAGGCCGACTGGCTGGTCGGGATGAACGCGACGCGTGCCGCAACGATCCGCGGCCGCGCCTGGGTCGGCGGAGTCGTTTCGCTCGGCCGCGTCCAGACGCCTACGCTGGCGATGATCGTCAAGCGCGAGCGCGAGATCCAGGCGTTCGTGCCCGAGCCCTACCGGCTCGTGCACGCGACGTTCCAGCCTCCGTACCAAGGCCTCTGGTTCGAGGGCGACGAAACGCGCATCTTCGGGGATCTCGAGCGCGCCGACCGCATCGTCGCCAAGGTCTCGGGCCAGGACGGCACGATCGAGAAGGTCGAGCGCAAGGAGCAGTCCGAGCGCGCGCCGCTCCTGTACGACCTGACCTCACTGCAGCGGGACGCCAACCGCCGCTACGGATTCTCTGCGCGCCGAACGTTGCAGGCGGCGCAGTCGCTCTACGAAGCGAAGAAGGCCATCACGTATCCGCGCACGTCGTCGCGGTACCTCTCGGGCGACATGGTCCCGCAGCTGAAGCCCACGGCCGCGACGCTGCAGCCGATCTCGGAGTACAGCGCAGCGGCCGATTACGTCCTCGGTCTCGACCAGCTTCCCCTCCAGCGCGTCGTCAACGACGCGAAGGTCGACGACCACCACGCGATCATCCCCACGGACATCGACCACGACATGGAGCACCTGACGCCGGACGAGCGCCGCGTCTTCGATCTCGTCGCGCGTCGCTTCCTTGCCGTGTTCCACCCGGCGGCTCGCTACGCGCGCACGACAGTGATCACGAACGTGGAGGAGGAGCGGTTCCGCACGCGTGGCAAGGTGACGCTCGAAGCGGGGTGGCGCGCGGTCTACGGAGTCGAGCCTGACCAGGAGCGTCAGTCCGAGGACGAGAGGGAGGGCGGCGAGATCCCTGTGCTGCAGGAGGGCCAGACCGTCCGCTGCATCGCGGCGGAGCTCGAGGAGAAGATGACGAGGCCGCCGCCCCGGTACACCGAGGCGACGCTCCTCTCGGCGATGGAGACCGCCGGGAAGCTCATCGACGACGAAGAGCTCCGCGAGGCGATGAAGGAGTCGGGCCTCGGGACGCCGGCGACGCGGGCCGAGACGATCGAGACGCTCATCCGCCGCGAGTACATCGAGCGCGTCGGCAAGGACCTTCAGGCGACGCCGAAGGGCATTCAGGTCGTGACGATGCTCGAGGAGCACAAGCTGACCTCCCCGGAGCTGACTGGGGACTGGGAGCACAAGCTGTCGGACATCGAGCACGGCCGCGGCGACCGCGACACGTTCATGAACGGCATCGCGGAGTTCGCCAAGGAGACCGTCGACCAGATCGCCGCGCTCGACAAGGAGAAGCTCCGGCCCGAGCGGGTGGAGCTCGGCCTCTGCCCGCGCTGCGGGGCCGAGACCGGGGAGATCATCCGCGAGAACTCGAAGGCCTACGGCTGCACGAGCTGGAAGAGCCGTGAGGAGGTCGGCTGCGGCTTCGTGATCTGGAAGCGCGTCGCCGGGCGGACCCTGACGCCGGAGATCGCCCGCCAGCTGATCGAGGAACGTCGGACGCGGGAGGTACTGTCCGGCTTCCGGTCGCGGAACGGCAAACCTTTTCGTGCCCGGCTCGTCTTGAACGACGAGGACAAGATCGAGTTCGAGTTCCCCGTGCGCGCCCAATCCAAAGAGCCGGCGGCCACGGAATAACAAAGGGCACGATCTCGTTTGTGTCGCTGGACGTCTCGGGGAGCGGTTCTCCCTGGAAAGAAAAGGGAATGACCCTTACAGTTCGAAGTGGGCCGCGAAGCACAAAGTAGGCGCGAAAGGAACATTTGACACAGAATCAGCTTCACGAACTGCTTGATTCCGACCAGGCCAAGGCTCTCGTCGAGGGTGCTGAAGAGCGGGGCTATCTCGAGGCTGCCGAGCTCGAGATCTTCTCCCTCGAGCACGACCTGAACGAGGCCGAGGTCGAGGAGCTGACCCGCGAGCTCGAGCGGATCGGGCTCGAGGTGCGCCAGCCTCTCGCCGAGGCCGAGAAGGAGAAAGAAGAGAAGGTCATCGAGCCCGTCGAGCCGCAGGTTCTCTCGGGCTCGGCCGACAGCCTCCAGCTCTTCCTGGCGGACGTCGGCCGCCACAAGCTGCTCACCGCTGC
>JBKPDB010000052.1:0-20576 GCA_046727655.1 Actinomycetota bacterium | reverse complement strand
GGTCGATACCCGAGCTCCTCCTCCGCCTTGGCCATGTCGACGAGGAGTGGCTTCGGAGTCGACCACGGCGTCTGACCGAGCGCGCCGCGACCTGCGTTGTCCGCGAGCAGGACCTCGGTGAACCGATGGGCCGCCACCTCGCCGATCCGGCGGGCGATCTCGACGACCCGCGGTGGATCGGGATCGCCGCAGTTGAAGACGTCGGTGCGAGGGCTCTCGGCGAGCAAGCGCACGACCTCGCCGACGTTCTCGGCCGCAACGGTGTGAAAGTGGCCGAGCCCGCGGTTGGCAAGCACCACGTACCGGCGACGGTCGATCGTGCGTTTCACGAAGAACCACTCGCGGGCCATTCGGTCGCCGCGCCCGTAGATCGCGCACGGCCGCACGATCGCCGCGGGCGTCTGCCCGCTCTCCAGCAGGATGCGCTCGATCGCCGCCTTCTTCGTCGAGTACGTTGCGTCGCCGGGCTCGACCGTCGGCTGCGTCTCCGGGATCGGCACCGGGAGCTCGGGGAAATCGTCGACGCCCTGTGCCTCGTCGAGCGTGCGGCCCTGTTCGTCTGCGTACACGGACGCGCTCGAGATCGCGACGATCGCGCCGACGTCGAGCTCGAGCAGCTGCCTTGCGTGCTCTGCCTCGAACGGAATGACGTCGACGACGAGGTCGAAGCCGCTCGCCACTTCGAGCGCCCGGTCCTCGTTCCGGTCGAGGGCGACGTGACGGAACTCGCCGCCGTCACGCTCGTGCCGAGCGCCGACCGTCAGGTCCCAGCCGTCGGCCAGGGCACGCACAATCGCGGCGCCGACGCAGCCGGTGCCGCCGAGGATGAAAGCGCGTCGCGCGATCGCGACGAACTACGCCACGACGGAGTCGCCGACGCTGATCTCGCCGTCGCTGAGGATGTCGGCGTTCAGCCCGCAGCGGTGCACAAACGCCTTGATCACCCCCGGCTGGGTCATCGACTCGAGTGTCGTGCAGGGCTCGCAGAGCTCGATGCCCTGGCACTCGACATCGCCGATGCGAAAGCGCTTTCCGACGAGCTCGTTCACGTCGATCCCGCGCGTGAGCACGTTCCGCCGCGTCGCGGCAGGCTCGACCGTGACCTGCCCTTCGGCGGCGACCGCCTCGACCGCCTCGGCGGCGATCAGGGTCACAGCGCGGCCCGAGGGCGCATCGCCGTTGGGCCAGTAATAACGGTTGCCCTCGAGCCCCCGCCCCGCTCCGGCGCGAATCCGCTCCACCGGCGTCGGCAGCTCGCCCTTCTGCGGGCTGACGAAGATCGCTTCGACCTTTCCTGCCATTACCGCAGACACTACCGACCGAACCCGCCGCCGCCCGGAGTCTCGACCATGACGACGTCGCCTGCGGCCAGGTCTCGCGTGACCTTGGCGGGCAGCGGCTCACCGTTCAGGAGGTTTCGACCAGGCGCGCCGGTCTCGCCGCCGCGCTCACCCGCCGGGCCGCGCCGCCGCCGCTCGCTGATGATCGAGAGGCGGCAGTCCTCGAGAACGCGGAGCTCGCGGCTGACGCCGTCGCCGCCGCGATGCCGACCGGCGCCGCCCGACCCGAGCCGAAGGCCGTAGCGCTCGACGCGAAGCGGGTACTGGAGCTCGAGCGCCTCCACCGGCGTGGACAGCGTGTTCGACATCGCCACGTGCACGCCGCTCGGGCCGTCGGCCCGCGGGCACGCGCCTTGCCCGCCGCCGATTGTCTCGTAGTACGTGAAGTGCTCGTTGCCGAGCGTCACATTGTTCATCGTCCCCTGGCCCTGCGCCGGGACGTCGATTGCCTCGCCGAAGGCGCGCATGACGACATCCACAATGCGTGACGACGTCTCGACGTTTCCGGCTGCGACCGCTGCGGGAGGCCTCGCGTTGACGAGGCAGCCGCCCGGCGCGCGGACGCTCACCGGCGCAAAGGCGCCTCCCGAGGCCGGCAGCTCCGGGTCGACGAGTGCGCGGACCACGTAGAAGCACGCCGAACGCGCCACTGACAGCGGGCAGTTGAGGTTCCCGTCGTGCTGTGGCGCAGTGCCGTCGAAGTCGATCTCGACCGTCTCGCCGTCGATCGTCACCGCCGCCTGAATCGTGAGATCGCCCTCGATCGCCTCGACGATGTCACGCGCCTCGTACCGTCCGTCGGGCAATTGCGCAATGCCGGCGCGCATGGCCCGCGCCGAATAGGCGTACAGCTCGGCCATCGCGGCCGTCACCTGTTCTGCACCGCGACGTTCGCACAGCCCCGCGATGCGGCGCTCTGCCAGGTGGTGCGCGGCAAGCTGCGCCCGCAGGTCTCCCCGACGTTCATCCGGGTTGCGCATCCGGGCCACGAGCTCCGCGACGACCGCGTCATCGAGGCGCGTCGGCGGGATGACGACTCCTTCTTCGGTCAGCGTGTGCGAATCCGCCGGCATCGAGCCGGGCTCCCTACCGCCGACGTCGGCGTGATGGGCACGCGTCACGGCGAAACCGACCTCGGTGGGCGAGACGAGCGTGATGTCGGGAAGGTGCGTGCCGCCGGAATACGGGTCGTTGATCGCCCAGACCTCTCCCGGCGCTGGCTCGTGGCGCTTGACGGCGGCGACCGCGTCGGGCATTGCGCCGAGATGTACGGGGATGTGCTCCGCCTGCGCAATCATGCGTCCGTCGGCGTCGAACAGCGCCGTCGAGCAATCCCGCCGCTCCTTGATGTTGGCGGAAAACGCGGAACGAACGAGCACCGCGCCCATCTCCTCGGCGATCGCTCGGAGGAGGCTGCCGACGATCTGGAGCTCGACGTCTATTCCGGCTCCCAGTCTGTGCGCGTCGCCGCCGTTGCGTACGACCAGGCGGAAACAAGCCGCGGGCGAACTCGGTACACGTGGTCGTCGGCGACGAAGATGGTCGCGCGCTCGCCGGTCGTCGGCGCGACGTACTTCTCGGCGTATCCTCGGTCGACGCGCTCGAGCTCCCGACGATCCGTGACGCGCTCGGCCGTGCCTTTGAAGATGATCGGGTCGGCCCCGTCGCCGTTGATCAGGACGACATCGGGCACGTGAGCGATGTTGCGCGCCTTGCGTGCGACGGCGGCGCAGGTGAAGTAGACCGCCTCGCCGTCCCACCAGAACCAGACAGGCGTTGCGTCCGGACGGCCGCTCGGCGATGCCGTTGCGACCCACATTTCCCGCAGGCTGTGCAAACGGCTGTCGACGTTGCTCCAGGGAATGTGTCCGCGGCTCCGCTTCATTGCCGAGTGAGGACGAGCGTGCCGTGCGCGTCGGTGGCGCCTCCCCAGCCGGCAGGGACCCATGCCGTCGCGCCGGGAAGCTCGACGATCGCGGGGCCGATCGCGGATCGCTGTTGCGTCGCGCGCAGTGCAATCGGCGGCGCGCGTCTCACCTCCGCGGTTCGAATCGCGACGAGCTCGATCTTGCGGCCCGGCTCGGCGAACCCGTACTGAGTCGCGTGGGCGTGGTGGAACGCCTGGGCCAGATTCTGCTGCAGCGGCACCGTCAGCTCGAAGGACTGTCCCTCGTAGCGCAGATCGGCCTCGCCGTCCTCCGGGAGGTCGCCCGCCTCATCCAGGCCGACGAGATAGGAGCGCACCGAGTCGCGGCGCTCGTCCGATGCGACGAGCCCGAGCGCTGAAAGCACGCCCGCGACCTCGGGGACGAGCACGGTCCCGATTCCGAGCTCCTCCGCCAGTTCGCACGCGTGGAGGGGGCCCGCTCCGCCGTACGCGACGAGGGCGAAGTGCGCAGGATCGTGACCGCGCTCAACGCTGACGACGCGCAGCGCTCGCAGCATCTCGGCATTCACCACCTCGACGACGTGAGCAGGATCGACGCCCGCGAGCGCGCGTTCGGCGGCGACGCGATCCAGTGCCACGCCCGCGGCGAGCACGTCAGGCAGACGCCCGAGGAGGAGATTTGCATCCGTAACGGTTCCCTCGGTACCGCCGCGCCCGTAGCACGCGGGGCCGGGATTCGCGCCCGCGCTCTGCGGGCCGACGCGGAGGGCGCCGCCGGCGTCGCGCCAGACGATCGAGCCGCCGCCCGCGCCGACGGTGTGGAGATCGACGGTCGGCAGGCGAATCGGCAGCCCGCTGATCGAGCGCTCGCTCGAACGCTCCGCGCGACCGCAGGCGATCAGGCAAACGTCCGTCGACGTCCCACCCATGTCGAAGGCGATCACGTCCTCGATTCCCGCAAGTGCGGCGACGTGGGCTGCACCGACGACGCCCGCGGCCGGGCCCGAGACGAGGATCGTCGCCGGGTGAGCAGCCGCCTCGGCCGGCGACGCGACGCCTCCCGACGAGCGCATCACCAGCGGCTCCGGTAAGCCGGCCGCTCTCGACGCACCGGTGAGCGCGCGCAGATAGCGCGAGACGGTCGGCCCGAGGTACGCATCCGCCGCAGTCGTCGACGCCCGTTCGTATTCACGGAACTCCGGCGCGATCTCGTGCGAGGCAACGACGTGTGCACGCGGGAGCCTTCGCCGAACCTCGTCCGCAACGGCACGCTCGTGGGAGTCGTCGCGGTAGGCGTGCAGGAGGCACACGGCGACCGCCTCGGCATCGACATCCGGAAGCGTGTCGAGCTGCAACGGCTCGAGCTCGCCGTCCGGCGCGATCCTGCCTCGCACTCCGTAGCAGCGCTCGAGCGGAACGAGCGGTTCCGGCCAGGCCTCGCACGGCCGGTAGAGATGCGGCCGCGTCTGCCGGCGAAGGTGCAGCAGATGCTCGAAGCCCGCGGTCGTGACGAAGGCGACGCGGGCGCCTTTGCGCTCGAGCAGTGCATTCGTCGCAATCGTGGTTCCGTGGGCGAAGCGACCGACGCCGTTTGCGCCGGCCGCGGCGGCAGCGGCAACGACGGATTCCTCCTGCTGCTCGCTCGTGAGGACCTTCGCGGACCGAACGGCGCCGTCTTCCACCACGACCGCATCGGTGAACGTTCCGCCCACGTCGACGCCGAGAACAGCCATTCAGGAAGACTGACAGCGTGCGGGTGCGCGGGCTTCTCTTCGACTTCGACGGACTGCTGCTCGATACCGAGACACCGTCGCGGCGTGCGTTCGAGGACCTCTATCGAGATCACGGCCATGAGCTCCCGCACGACCGATGGTCGACCGTGATCGGCACGCTCGGTGCGGAATTCGAGCCGTACACCCACCTCGAGGAGCTCGTCGGGACGACGCTCGACCGCGAACAGCTCGATGCACGACGCCGCGCCCGTGAGGACGAGCTGTGCGACCTCGAGGAGCTGCGTCCGGGCATCGACGGGTATCTCGCCGAAGCGGACCGTCGCGGACTCATCCGGGCAATCGTCTCGAGCAGCTCGCGCTCGTGGATCGACCGCCATCTCGAGCGCCTCTCGTGCTCCAACGGCTGGCGGGCGATCGTCACGGCCGACGGCGATCCGGAGCGCGCGAAGCCACGACCGACGCTCTACGTCGAGGCGCTCCGGGCGATCGGCGTCGGGGCGGATGAGGCGATCGCGTTCGAGGATTCGCCGAACGGCGTGCGCGCGGCAAAGACGGCCGGGCTCTTCTGCGTCGCGATCCCGAACCCCGCAACGGAGACGCTCGCGCTCGACGACGCCGATCTCGTGCTCGACTCGCTCGAAGACATCTCGCTGTCCGACCTCCTCGCGCGCTTCTGAGCGCGGTCACCGAACTGCGGCTCGTCGGCGCCGGCGGAGAGCCGGTCGACTTCGCGCGGACGATCGTCTCGCATGGAGTCGCCGAGCTTCCTCCGAACGAGGTCTCGCTCTCGTCTCGAACTCTGACGACGACGTTGCCCGTGACACGCGGGGCACGCACGGTTCGCATCACGGAGTCCGACGGACGCCTGGAAATCGAGGTCGTCGCGGGCCGTCTCTCGGTGCGAGCCGACGACGAGCTGCGCGGAACGATCGCGCACATGTTCCGGTTGGACGAAGACCTCTCCGACTTCTACGCGATCGTGCGTGAGGATCCGGAGCTCGACTGGTGCGCGCTCGGCGCGGGCCGCATGCTGCGCGCACCCACCGTCTTCGAGGACGTCGTCAAGACGATCTGCACGACGAACACCGCCTGGTCGGGGACGCGGAAGATGACGAAGGCGCTCGTCGACAACCTCGGCACCGAGGCGCCCGGCGGCCGCCGCACGTTTCCGTCCGCCGAGACGATGGCGGGCGCAGACGAGGGTGTTTACAGGGATGTGGTTCGTGCGGGCTATCGCGGTCCGTACCTGAGGCAGCTGGCGGCAGACGTCGCGGAGGGCAGAGTCGACCTCGAGGAGTTGAACGACCCGGAGCTGCCGGACGACGAGGCAGCCGCGAGGCTGCTTGCGCTTCCCGGCGTCGGCCCGTACGCGGCCGCGCACGTGATGCTGACGTCGCTCGGACGTTACTCACGCCTGGTCTTGGACTCGTGGACCCGACCGACCTACACGAAGCTATCCGGTGCCCGTCGCGCGCTGAAGGACGCGACCATCGAGCGGCGCTTCAAGCCCTACGGCGACTGGGCGGGTCTCGCGTTCTGGCTGTATCTCACGCGCAGCTGGGTCGACGAGGGCCTGCCGGTCTGACCTAGGCTGCTCGCCGGAGCGGCGGGGGCCGGTGCCCCGACCGGTCTTCAAAACCGGTACGGCGTCGTAGCCCGACGCTAGGCAGGTTCGACTCCTGTGCCGCTCCGTTAGCCGCAAACCCGCTGCACATTCGGGTTTGCGGCCACTAGGCCGACGACTCCCAGGTGTCGGTGCTCGTGCGTGAAAGTCCGCGGTTTCACGGGCTTACTTGCGCACAACTGGCGCACGGGACCGACGGTCGAGCCACCCGATCTCTGCCATTCAGACAACACGGGCGCCCGAACCCCCGCGAGTGGCCGTTGTGTCCGGGTCGCACCGGTGTCAAAATCGGGCGGGGTTCCCCCCGGAAGGAGGAACGATGAATGCGATCCAGAGTCGCGCGCGGCTCGCACAGCGCGGCGGGGCCGTTCCCGTGGCACGTCCGGCGCTACCGATCCGCCGCGCCGCGGCGGAGGAGGCGTTGCGCGACGGCGACGGGCCGGTGGAGCTTACGTTCGACGTCGTCCGCGTAGGCGGGGCAACGGAAGCGATCAGCATGATCCTGGAACGACCCGACCTCGAGCGGACGCTCCAGTCGGCGGATGGAGAGGAACTCGCGCTCGTCTTCGACCCGGACGAGCTCGAGCGCGCGATCGAAGACCCAGACGTGGAGGCGCAGGGGCTGCGCGAGACGGCGGCCGTCCTCACCGTGGCCGTCGCGGCGATGGCCGGCAGTGCAGGTGTGGCCTCCGCTGCGGCGGCGGGTGCGAGTGGCACTGGTTATGTCGTCCCGGCGGGCGGTACGGAAGCGATCGTCAACGATGCCGGCGCGGTCGGTGCGAGCGGCACTGGTTACGTCGTCCCGGCGGGCGGTACGGAAGCGATCGTCAACGATGCCGGCGCGGTCGGTGCGAGCGGCACTGGTTACGTCGTCCCGGCGGGCGGTACGGAAGCGATCGTCAACGACGGAGGGAGCGTCGCGCCGGCTGCTGGAGGCGACGCCGCGCTGTCGTCGACGGATGCCGCGGCAATCGCGACCGGCGCGATCCTGCTCGTCTCCGCCGCCGCCTTCGCGGCGACGCGGACGAAGCGGCGCCCGGACACGGCCGACGTCGCTCCGGCGTAGCGAAGGGCAAGGTGCGCGGCGGCCTCCGCCGCCGCGCACCTCGGAGCGTTCGACCCTGACGCGCTCGCGTTCGGGGACGACGGCGAGCCGTTCGCCTACCCGGCGCTGCTCGACCGCACCCGCGACAAGTGGGCCGACTCGAACGTGTAGATCCCCCGGGCACGGTGCGCGGACAAGTCGTCGTAGACGAAACCGCGCTAGAGGAGTAAGTTGGGTGTCGAACTATCTGCGGTGGTGGTAAATGGATGGCCAGATCGTCTGGGAGGACCCCGGGTCGCTCGGCTTGAGCGTCGCGATGCTGGTTCAGCGCTACTGGCTGCAAGGGCGGGAGGCTGGTCGAGGCTGCGACCGGTGCTTCGAGTCGAGCGCGACGGTCGCACGGATATATGCGCGGGCGGACCGGAGGTTCGGGGATCGGGCGGGGCGGGCGTACTGGCTCGGGTTCGCGCGCTCGCGACGCGAAGTCGAAACCGCCTGAGATCGCAGCCGAGGCGACATTTAGACGCAGCAACCTCCTGTACAGCTGGTCGCCCGCGCCCGCGTCGTAAAGAGAGAGTCCCCGGTAGCCGATAGGGTCACCTCGGTAAGACCTTTGTGAACGCCACGCATGGTGGCGCACCTCACGGCGTCTTCTTTATGGGGAGGGCCCTCGCCCGGGGAGCCCGCGCTGGCACCAGGCGGCCAAACCAGCGCCGGTCAAAGAGGGCCTGCCCCCGTCTGCAGCGTTTGCGTCAGACGAAACCGCGTCCTCGGTGGAATTCATCGCTGAGTCACTTGGGTGACGTGTGGGAGTAACCGATTCGCTGCCAAGGGCGTTAATGAGTCGGGAGCCCGGCCGGGACCACGGAAAGAGCGGGCCGGAGCGCCGGCCGGGCGGCTTCCCGAGAAGGAGAGCGGACCGAATGTGGGGCACGAACTGCGGCCTGGCTCACGGCATCCTTCTGGCACCCGTCTTCGGGCGTCACGGCGCGTGTAGCCGTCGGAAGTCGAGCACTGAGCGCGCCCGCCGAAACCGCGAAGGAGCGGTCACGGTGACGGTGCGTCATGCGGGCAGCGACACAGTCCGGGACGAGCGGGAGCCAGACGAGCTTGCGCTCCTACGCGAGAAGGTTCTGCAGCTCCAGACTGCACTCGTCTCACGTCCCGTAATTGAGCAGGCGAAAGGCATGTTGGCGGAAACGGCATGGACTCGCAATCGAGGAGGCTTTCCTCGTGCTGCGCCGAGTCGCACGCAGTGCCCGGCGGACTATCCACGAGGTCGCGGCGGAAGTTGAGCGGCGTGACCGGCCGATCGATGACGCTGCTATTTCGGAAGCGTCGCCCAGCTCGCGCTCGGGAGCGAGGCGACCCAGCGCGACCAGGCGTTGGGGGAGGAAGCTCGCAACGTAGTCGTCGGCCAGCAGTGAATAACCCGAACATCACCGCGGAGCAGATCCACGCGATCGCGCACGCGAAACGGGCTCGACGTCACGGCTCGAGCGCACGTGCGAGCGCCTCACGAGCGTTCTCGTAGACAGGCTCTCCGTGGGCAGGCAGCACGAGCTCGACGGGCAGTTCCAGAAGTGGCCGAAGAGCCTGGAGCGTGATCGCACGGCCCTCATCGCTGCGATACCACGGGCACGGACGAAGGCCGCCTTTCTGATCGCCGATGATCGCATCGCCGAAGACAACTGCACGGGGTCCCTCGAGCCAGAGCGCAACCTCGTCAGCGCGCTCGGCTGAGATCACGCGGACTCCGTCCGGCTCGCCGCCGAGCGTCGCGCCGTAGCGCCGCGCAACATCCTCCCGGTTGCGCTCGTGGAACTTGATGGTCGTAAGGACGACGACGGGCGCGCTGCTCGCTTGCACTTCGTCGTCGAGCGACGGCCACAGCTCGTCCGGAACGAGCGGATCGATCACGACGAGCGCATTCGGGGCGTGATACAGCAAACTTGCGACGGGCGCATACGTCTCGTCGAGCTCGCCTTCCTCCGGCTTGAACTCGGGATGCACGCCGACCCACCGTTTCAAGCCCGGACGCAGCTCCTCCATCACGGTTTCGGTCAACGCGCGCTCACGCTATCCGACTACCCGCACGTGGGCGGCTGTTAGCGCCGGATTACCGCGCGGTTGGCGAGCTCCTTCACCTTGGATGGACGTTCGACTGCGGCAAACAGTCAACCCGAAAGCGAACGAACCATGCGGCCACTGCGGAAGACACGACGCACTGCACTCATCGGCATAGTCGGCACGCTCTCGGCAGCCTGCCTGCTGACGTTCGCGGCAGTCGCCCCGGGCGAGCCCGCAGTTGCGGCGCAGCCTCTCGCGACCGAAGCCGTGCAGCTCGAGCCGGTGGCTTCGGCGATCGCAGGTCGTCCGCTGACAGTTGTCTGCTACCGCCATGGCGAGGCCGGCGACCCGTTGCTCTGGGGCGGCTGGGGGTACGTCGATCTGATGCGGCCGACGATCAACCTCTCGAAGGAAGCGTGCGACGGCGCGCTTGCGATCGCGAACCGCGACATGTCCGTGCCGTTGATTGAGCAGGGTCTCGGCGCCCTCTCCCTCACGCACGAGTCGTACCACCTCAATATTGGCCTGCCGTTCGCGAGACGCGGGTCCGAAGCACAGACCGAGTGCCGCGCGGTCAAGCGCGTCCGCCAAACGATGATCGACCTCGGGGCATCACAAAGCCTCGCCGACATCTTGCTGCCGTGGTCGCTTGCCGTGCATTTCAAGAAGACAACGCTCTCGAGAAGCTACGACTGGCCCGGTTGCCGCGTGCCCGTGTTCGCCGACTTCTGGGGATAAGGCGAACCGCCGAGTGGTCAGAGGCGGCGGCCCACCCCTTTGTCGCGCTCGGCGGCTCGGACGGGGTCGCGTTGAGCCCCGCACGACCGAAGTTACGCCTCTACTCGGCGGGCTGCATCGGTCATGCGTCATATGGCGTCGTCCGTTTGTCGTATCGCTCCGCGCCAAGCGCTCGAGCTCGCAGCGCCGCCCGGGTGCGCTTTGGTTCGATGAACCCGGGACGAACCGCATAACTTGGCGGTAGTGCCAGGCCGAAGCTGGCGCAGAGCGTGCGAACGTCGTCCCAGTCGATGTCGTCCGGGCGGCCGCTCGTGTATTCGTGGTGTCGAACCTGGAGCTCGGGCGTGATGCAGCGGACCTCGCGGCCGCCGATGCGTCCGCGCCCCTCGAGATCCGCGGCGGGGTATCGGCCGGAATTGCCGTCTGCGAGCTCTTGCAGGCCGTCGCCGCACTCGTCGAACTCGACCGGGTGGAAGTCGATCTGCCGCCCTGCATCGTCGCGCAGGACGTAACGCGCCGGCCACCACTCCTCCTCGACTCGCACGAATTCCGGAAAGAGTGCCGCCAGCCGGTCGGTCTCCCCGCGCCGGACGACGAGGTCGAGATCATCGTGGGGCCGCGTCTCCTCGCCGAGAAGCGCGTCGACTCCCCACCCGCCGTCGACCCACCATTCGATCCCGGCGGCATCGAGCCGGTCGAACACGCTGAGGACGTCGTCGCCGCTCACCAGGCCCAGTCTGACGAGGGCCGAGACAGAGCGGAGGGGGCGTATGTGCCCCCTCCGCCTAGCAGGCGTCGATGCTTAGAAGAAGCTCTTGATCCAGCTGAGGACTTCGGAGATGTCGACGCGCTGCGAGTAGCCGACACCGCTGCAGTTCACGTTCGTGACGTACGAGTTCACAGACAGCACGGTGTCACTTCCGCCGAGCAGGTCCGGGCCGCCCGAGTCGCCGAAGCACGTCCCGCCCTTGCCTCCGCCTGCATTCAGCGAGAAGCGGATGAACTCGGCGCTGTGCTTGAAGTTGCCCGAGACGATCTCGCCGCGTGCGAACATCCTCTGCCTCGGGCCGGCCCACCTGTAGAACGGCGGCGGCTGCGGCAGCAGGTTTCCCGGAATGTTGGCCTGAAACTGCACGCCGTAGCCAACGAAGTCCGCCGGCGTCTTGTTCGCAAGCGTGTCGACGAGCCCTGTGGCTGGTAGCCGCGCGTACTTGCTCACGAGACTCGTCGGCACCGGCGTGGTGAGCTTCACGACGCCGACGTCTCGATTCGCGAAGTTCGGCAGCCCGTTCCCGCAGCTCGTGCAGAAGTCCGGATTCGGATGCGGCACGCCGCCGACGTCACCCTTGCAGGGATAGCCGTCGAACGTGGGCGAGTCGTTGCACGAGACGATTCCGTCCGGATCCGCGTCGAGGGCCGCCGCATAGTCCGGATCGATCAGAACCGGGCCCGGACTGAACCAGACCTCCACATGAGCGGCCGGCGGCTCGGTGCAGTGGCCCGCCGTCAGGAACACGGTCGGCGTCAGCAGCGAACCGCTGCAACGCCATTGCGGGACGCCGTCCTTGTCGAGCGCAACCATCAGGCCGACGTACGGATGGTTGGTCCCGTCCGGCTGGCCGTTCGTAATCGCCATGGCGCCGGTTGCGCCGAACAGAAGCATGGCAACTGCGGCGACGAGGGTCGCCGCTCTCCTGCAGACACTCATATATCTACCCCCCTAGATTTCGACGAGCCGAGATGGTACCCCACCTCCCGAGAAGCAGTCGTTCGAGGTGTCCGCCCGGGCGCCCGGCCGCCTCGAGACGGGTTTGGATCGCCCGCTTCGCGCGCGCGATGGGCGTTGGGCTCTGCAGCGCCACGTACTGCGCATTCGCTAGTAGGAGATAGGCGTTGAGGTCGAACGCCAGCTGCTCAGGGTCCTCGCCCGCGGCGATGACACCCTCGCCTTGGACATCGCGGATCGCCTCGGCGGCATCTCGACCCACTGGACACCGACGCCGATGGCCAAATCCTTACGCGACCGGGGCGCGTGTCGAGCTCGGCAGCGACCGAAGCGAAGACGCAGCCCGCCGGACGTGGGAGCCACCCGTTGCGCGCCACCAGGTGTCGGCGAACCGGCAAGTGCTGACCGAAGACGCGCGCGTCTACGGGCGTCCCGCTAACGACGGACCTACGGGAAGGTGGTCGTGGCCGGCCCGGATGTCGTCCCCTGCGTTGTCGTAGGTGTCGTCTGGGTTGGGGGCGTCGTGCCGCCGCCGGTTCCCGTCGACACGTTGAGCGTCACCGTCGATCCCTTGGGCACTTCCTTGCCGGAAGCAGGCTTCTGCGCGACGACGGTGCCGGCGGGCCGCGCGGACGACACGTTGTTGAGATCGGTTTTGAGGCCGAGGCCCGTGAGCGTGTTGACGGCCTCGCCCTGCGTCTGCCCGACCACCGACGGGACGACGACCGGCTTGACGCCGTTCGAGACCGTGAGAGTGACGGTCGTTCCGCTCGCTGCGACAACGCCCGCGTCGGGCGACTGGGAGAGGACCGTGCCCTTCGGCCGGGAGGAAGGGACCCGTCTCACTGCAGTTTGCAGGCCGGCGTTCTGCAACTGCTGGACCGCCTGCTGCTCCTGTAGGCCGGTCACGTTCGGCACCGCCTGTCTCCCGGCCGAGATGGAGATCGTGACGGTCTGACCCTCGTCGAGCTGCGTACCCGCGCCCGGCTTCTGCGCGAACACGACGCCTTGCGGCCGCTCGCTTTGGCCCGTCCGAGGCACGGACTTGAGGCCGCTGTCGTCGATCCGCTTAGCGGCGACGTCCTCCTTCAGGCCGATCACGTTCGGCACGGTCGCCTTGTCGTTACCGCGCGTGAGGAAGTACCACGCGAGCAACCCGCCCACGACCAGCAGCAGCAGAAGGAGCAACCAGAGCCACCAGCGACGCTCGGCCGGCGGGGGAGCGGCGGCAATCTCTTCCGTCTCCGCCGCCTCGGCCGGCAGCATGCGACGCACGAGCTCGTCGCGCCGTGCGGCCCGGTCCTGCCGGTCGGTGGCGCGCTCGACCCAGTCCAGCCATTCCGCCTGCCGGTCGGGGGGCAGCATCTCGAACCGGTCGCGGGCTTCGGGGACGCGGTCGAATGCGGAAGCGACGTCGGCGGGCAGCTCTCGGTACGTCGCCATCGAAGCCTTGTTGCCCTTCATCCCGAACTCGGCAAACTTCGCCGTCGTGCTTGCCGTCTCGCCGCCGCCCCTCGTCTGCCTCGATCCGGGTCACGGCACGATCCCTGCGGTGGGACGGCAGACCGAGCCGATCGGCCCCGGCTCCACGCAGCGCAAGATCAAGGACGGCGGCGGCGCCCCCGGAGAGGCGCCCGTCGCACTTGCGATCGCGATGAGGACGCGGGCGATTCTGCAGCGAGACGGCTACCGAGTCGCGATGACACGAACAGCGCCCGGATATGCCGGTGGAAACATCGCGCGTGCACGCTTCTGCAACGTGCGCCGTGCCTCGTTGATGGTGCGCATCCACGCCGACGGCTCGACCGACCCGGGGCTGCACGGTGTGAAGACGTTGCTGCCGGCGTTGCACCGCGGCTGGACCGACGACATCTACGCGCGCAGCGTCGCGGCCGCTCGAAAGATGCAGTCCGCGGTCGTCCGGTCGACCGGCGCCGCAAGCCTCGGCCTCTTCCCCCGGTCTGATCTGACGGGCTTCAACTGGGCGAATGTGCCGGCGATCCTCGTCGAGACCGGCTACATGACGAATCCGTCCGAAGGACGCCTTCTACGAACGCCGAGCTACCAGCTGGAGGTCGCGCGCGGGATCGCCGCCGGCGCGGAAGCGTTCGTCGGCGCGCGTTAGTCGGCTAGCTGCAGTCGGCGCACGCGCCGGTGAGCACGACCTCGTGCTCGTCGACGGAGTAGCCGAGCCCGCCAGCGACACGATCGATCGCGCGCTCGAGCCGCGAGTCGCTGAACGCCTCGACCTTGCCGCAGTCGCGGCAGACGAGGTGATGGTGGTGGTCGCCGTCTGCGGGCGAGGCCTCGTAGCGCGCGATCCCGTCCCCCGCGTCGACGCGCTTCACCAGGCGAAGGTCGACGAGGGCGTCGAGGGCTCGATAGACGGACGCGATTCCGACAGGACGTCGCGCGCGCCGTAGCTCGTCGAAGATCTCGTGTGCGCTCAGGCAACAATCCTGCCGGCCGAGCAGCTCGACGACGGCGCGCCTAGCGCCGCCGCGGCGGTAGCCGGCGCCGGACAGCTCAGCGAGCGCGTGCGAGGTCCATTTCGTGGTCTTCGGCGGCACGAGGGCTAGTGTATCGTGCCGAACATGATTTCGAGAATCGTTCTCGTTATCGTCGCGGCGCTGATCCTGGTGGGCTGCAGCGGGGCCTCTGCCGGGAAAGACGTGGTCGCGGCCTTCTATCCGCTCGCCTATGCGGCCGAGCGCATCGGCGGACCGTCTATTCACATCGACGATCTGACTCCCGCCGGCGCGGAACCGCACGACCTCGAGCTGACGCCGCGGGCGGTGGCGCGAATCCAGAGCGCCCGCGTCGTCCTCTACCTGAGCCACGGCTTCCAGCCGGCGGTGAGCAAGGCGGTCGAGCAGGCGAAGGGGCAGCGCGTCGACGCCCTTGCAGACCTGCCGCTCCGTGCAAGCACCGGCTCGGAGGGGGGCCTGGCGGCGGACCCACACGTCTGGCTCGATCCGGTCCTCTTCGCGCGAATCGCGAGACGGATCGGCGCCGTCCTCCACCGTTCGGCGGCCCCGTTGCAACGCGACCTGGCCGAGCTCGACCGCGAGTACAGGAAAGGCCTACGCAGCTGCACGCGACGTGAGATCGTCACGAGTCACGCGGCGTTCGGCTACCTCGCTGCGCGCTACCACTTGCGGCAGGTGCCGATCACCGGGCTTACCCCTGAATCGGAGCCCGCCCCGCAGGAGCTTGCAAGAGCGGTGCAACAGGTCCGACGCACGCACGCGACGACGGTCTTCTTCGAGACGCTCCTCTCGCCCCGCCTCGCCGACACGGTCGCGCGGGAGGTCGGCGTCCGAACCGCCGTCCTCGATCCGATCGAAGGCCTGACCGCCGCAGAGCAGAAGCAGCACCTGAACTACCTCTCGTTGATGCGCAGGAATCTCGCGACGCTGCGCAAGGCGCTCGGATGCCGCTAGCTCTCCGGGTCGAGGATGTCTCGTTCTCGTACGGACACGGCCCGCCGGTCCTGCAGGACATCGATCTGACGGTCGACCGCAGCGAGTTCGTTGCCATCGCCGGCCCGAACGGCGGCGGGAAGACGACGCTGCTCAGGCTCGTGCTTGGACTCGAACGGCCGAGCTCCGGCCGTGTCGACGTGTTCGCATCGCGCCGCGGCTATCTCGCGCAGCGCGCACAGGCCGCCATCGACGCGCCGCTGACGGTGCGGGAGCTGGTCACCGCCGGACGGGCTCCGCGGACTCGCTTGCTCGGGCCACTCGTGCGCGGAGACCGGGAGGCGGTTCGAGTCGCGATCGCGCGCGTCGGCCTCGAGCAACAGGCGGACCGTCGTCTCTCGACGCTGTCCGGCGGTCAGCAGCAGCGTGCGTTCATCGCCAAGGCCCTTGCTGCCGAGCCTGAGATCCTCGCGCTCGACGAACCCACGACGGGTGTCGACGTCGACGCGCAGGAAGCGATCGCGGCTCTCCTTCAACACCTGCGGGACGAGCTCGAGATGACGATCCTCTACGTGTCGCACGAGTTCGGCGCCGTCGAGGGTTTCGTCGAACGCATCGTGCTCGTCCGCGGGCGGATCGTCTACGACGGGCCGCCGTCAGCGCTACCGGAACTGTGGCACGACCCTTCGCACGCGCATGCTTGACCTCGAGTTCATGCGCCTCGCCTTCGGCGCCGGCATCGTGGTCGGCCTGCTCGCGCCGGCCGTCGGCTTCTTCCTCGTGCAACGAAGGCTCAGCCTGGTCGGCGACGGCATCGGCCACGTCGCCTTTGCGGGTGTCGCGCTTGGCTATCTCCTCGACCTACCGCTCGTTCTGACGGCGCTCGTAGTGTCGGTCCTAGGCGGGCTCGCGATCGAGTGGATCCGCGCGCGGAGGACGGCCGCGGGAGACCAGGCGCTCGCGCTCGTCTTCTACACCGGGATCGCCGGAGGCGTCGTCCTCGTCTCGGCGGCAGGCGCGCTCAACGTCAACCTCTTCCAGTTCCTGTTCGGGTCGATCCTCACCGTCACGCGCACCGACCTTGCCCTGATCGCCGGCCTCGGCGCGGCGGCGCTCGCGATCGTCGCGCTCCTCTATCGCCCGCTCGTCGCGGTCGTCGTCGACGAGGAAGGCGCCCGCGTGGCTCGGCTTCCGGTGGCCACTCTCAACACGCTCACCGCGGCGCTGGCCGCGGTCACGATCGCGCTGTCGATGCGGGTCGTCGGGATCCTCCTCATCGCAGCGCTGATGGTGTTGCCGGTCATCGCCGCATCACGGGTCGCGTGGAGCCTCCGCTCGACGATGCTCCTTTCGATGGGCCTCGGCCTCGCGTCGGTGCTCGCGGGGATCACGATCGCCTACTACGCCGACCTACCTCCAGGCGGCACGACCGTGCTGCTGGCCGCGGCGTCGGTGCTCGTCGCCGAGGCGGTGAGCGTCGCTAGACGCTAGGCGTCGTGGCGCATCTGCTCGAGCGTCGCGCGGCCGGCCTCGTGCACGGCGCGGCGTCGTGACTCCGGATCCTCGGGAGCCGGCTCGGCGCGGTCGACCGTGAGCTCTGCAGCCTCGAACTCTTCACGCTCCTCGACCATCGAGCGCGACTCATCGAGCTTCCGGCGCAGCTCGTCAGCACGAGGATCGGGCTCCGCAGTCGAAGACTGCTCGTGCCGGCGCGCCAAGCCGAGCGCGGCCAAACCACCGGCGATCCACGCGAACGGCCTGCGCATCGGCCGATGCTACACTGGCCGCCGCTTCCTGCCTCGTCATCGCGCCGGTGTTCCCGAACGGCGCCAGCCGGCGAGGCCGATTCAGACCAAGGGAAGGGAGGTCTCGGGAAAGTTGGTCGCATACGAGATTTTGCTCATGCTCGATCCGGAGCTCCCCGAGGAGCGCCAGGACGAGATCATCAAGCGCGCCCGCGAGCTCGTCGAGCGCGCCGGAGGCACGTGGGTGGGGCACAACATCTGGGGACGGCGACGCCTCGCCTACGAGATCGACCACAAGAGCGAGGGGGCGTACCACCTCCTGAACTTCGACGCGGATCCCGAGACGCTCGAGGAGCTCTCGCGGATCCTGCGGATCACGGACGGCGTCATGCGCCACCTCGCGGTGCGTCGCATCGAGGGTGCTCCGCCCGGACCGCCGCCGCCGGAGCCCGAGCCAGCGCCGCAGTCCGTCCCACAGCCCGCCTATGCTGATGCGAACACACGTTCGCAAGAGGAGTAGAAAAACATGGCAAACATCAATCGCGTCGTCCTCGTCGGCAACCTCACCAAGGATCCCGAGCTGCGCCATACGCCGAACGGCACGGCGGTTTGCAAGCTTCGGCTCGCGGTGAACACGCGCCAGAAGGACGCGCAGGGAAATTGGGGCGACAAGCCCAACTACTTCGACGTCACGGTCTGGGGGAACCAGGGCGAGAGCTGCGCGCAGTACCTCGCCAAGGGACGCCCGGTCGGCGTCGACGGCCGGCTCGACTGGCGCGAGTGGGAAGCGCAGGACGGCACCAAGCGCCAGGCCGTCGAGATCATCGCGGACTCGGTCCAGTTCCTCGGCGGCCGTGAGGGCGCCGCAGGCGGCGAGCGGCAGTTCGTTCCCGCCACGGCGACCGCGGGAAACGAGGACTTCGGCTCCGCCGACGACGACATTCCGTTCTGATGCCGCCGCGCGGAGGAGAGAGAGATCGCGACCGGCAGCCTGGGCGCAAGCGTCCGGGCAGCCCCGCAGGCCCGATCCGGCGGAAGTCCTGTTACTTCTGCAAGGAGAAGGTCGACGAGATCGACTACAAGAACGTCAACCAGCTGCGCCGCTACATCTCGGAGCGCGGCAAGATCCGCTCGCGCCGCATCACCGGCGCATGCCGTCGTCACCAGCGCCAGGTCGCCGTGGCCGTGAAGCGCGCCCGCGAGATGGCGTTGCTGCCGTACGTCGGCGACCGCTGACGCCATGGAAGTGATCCTCCGGCAGGACGTCGACAAGGTCGGGCTCCGCGGCGAGGTCGTGAACGTTGCGCGCGGCTACGCGCGGAACTTCCTCTTGCCGCGCGGACTCGCCGACGAGGCGACGCCCGCACGTATCGCAGAGCTGCAGAAGGTGGAGCAGCGGCGGGCCCGACACGAAGCAAAGACGTTCGAAGATGCCCAAGCGGTCGCGACCCGGCTCGCGGACCTCGAGCTGCGGTTCGACGTCAAAGCCGGTCCGACCGGCTCGCTGTTCGGCTCGGTCACGCCGACGGACATCGCGGACGAGCTCTGGTCGAAGCACAAGGTCCGCGTCGACCGCCGCAAGATCGGCGCCGACTCGATCAAGCGAATCGGCCGCTACCAGGTGCCGATCGAGCTCTTCCAGGACGTCACGACCGAAGTGCGGACGCTCGTCGTGCCCGAAGGCGGCGAGCTACCGCCCGAGGAGGAGCTCGAAGCGATGGAGGCCGCCGAGCAGGCTGAGGCACAGGCGGCCGAAGCCGAACCGAAACACGAGCTCGATCTCGACGACCTCGACGCGGCGGCAGCCGCACAGGACGCGGCCGTTAGTCCGTCGGACGAGGTCGAGCCATCGAGCGACGACGTTCGCGCCGAACTGGGGGACGACGAGTTCGACCGCGCCGTCGACGCGGGCACAGACGAGAGCTAACCCCAGAACGCGACCGGCCGGCGCGCCTTCGTCCGGACAATCAGCCTCGGCGTTCCGTCGGGATCGAGGCTGTAGACGCCTGTACCACCGTGGTAGCCGCTGCCGCAGCTCCCGCCGAGGAAGCTCACGACCGGCCGCCCCGTCGGAGACCAGCCCATCGTTCGTGACTCGGGTGGAGTCCGCCTCGTGGTTACTCCCACGGGCCGAAGCCTGCGATTGCGCGTGATCAGGAACGCGGCCGGGGACTCGCACTCGCCCGACCACTGCACGAGCATCGTGCGCCGATCGGGCGCGACCCGGGCGTAGACCCAGTAGCCGGCGGGCCCGCGTGGCGCGACCTCCGCCGGGCCCGCGAGCCGTTTCCGGCGACCGTCCACGAGCTCCTCGACGGTCGTCGGCAGGACGGTGCCGTGCTCGATCCGTCCGCAGAGGAGAACCCAGTGGACGGCGCGCCGGCTCGCGACGATGCAGCCTCGCGGCACGGCCGCGAACCGGCGCGTGCGGAGGTCGAGCGCACGGCGGCCGGTCGAGACGACGTCTCGGTCTTCGCTCAGAAACGGGAACTCGTGCCCGGCGGCGGCGACGATGCCGATCAGAGCCGTCATTCCACAATCGTCCTCGGCTCCGTGAGCGGCTTCAGGCGGCCGGCTGTGGACGGCGTGGGGACAACGATTCACACAGCTGTCCACCTCCTGTGAATTGCGCGCCGAACTTTGCGCACAGAGCGGCCGATCTGTCCACAGGTCCATCCGGCGATCATGCGAACATATGTTCTATTATCCCTGCTCACCGATGCCTTCCTCATGTTCAAAACGAACTCGTCCAGACCTAGCAAGGCTGCGTCTGCGGTGGTTAGCTCACCGCAAGTGACGTCTGTCGCCCAGTTCGCCGATTCCGCCCCGGTCGCGCCGCCCCAGAACCTCGAGGCCGAAGAGTCGGTACTCGGGGCGATGCTGCTCTCCCCCGGCGCGATCGGGGCGGTCAGCGAAGTCCTGGATGCCTCGGACTTCTATCGCGAGAGCCACGCGAAGGCGTATCGCGCTGCGCTCGCGCTGTATGCGAAAGGCGAACCGGTCGACGCGATCACTCTCGTCGACGAGCTGGAAGAGCGCGGCGAGCTCGAGGATGTGGGCGGCCGCGTCCGCCTCCACGAGCTTGCTGCGCTCGTTCCAGCGACGGCGAACGCCGCGCACTACGCGCGCATCGTGCGCGAGATGGCGACGCTCCGCGGCCTGATCGCGGCCGGCCAGCAAATCGCGCAGCTCGGCTGGGAGCGGCCCGGCGAGACGCAGATGCTCGTCGACCGCGCCGAGCAGGT
>JBKPDB010000051.1:0-27279 GCA_046727655.1 Actinomycetota bacterium | reverse complement strand
GTAGGTCGGAACCGAGAGGTACTCGTCGACCATCCGGCCGCGCTCGAAGAGCAGGAAGCGGACGACCGTCTCCTCCTCGAGCGCGAGGGCGATCACCGGCACGCCCATCCGCTCGGACAGCTCGGTCCCGAGGCGGCGCTGCGCGCTGCGGTCACGGTCGCAGAGCTCGTCCACCACAGAGACCCAGCCGTTTTCCTCCCGGCTGACCTCGGTGAACTTCGAGTCTCCGATGCGCGGGAGATATTGCCTCACCGCCCGTTCGACCCCGGCCTCGTCATCCGTCTGCACGTGCAACGAGGCGAACGACGGAGGACTCTCGTCGTTTCCCAGACGCTCCGCGAAGCCGCCGAGCGGCGCGACCATGAAGACGTCCACCGGCGCGAAGCCCAGCCGGTCGTAGAGCCGTCGGGCCTCGCTGTTCCGTGTCAGCACCTCGAGGCTCACGTGGTCGAGGCCGGCTTGGCGGGCAGGCTCGACGATCGCAGCCAGGAGCTCCTGGCCGATCCCCCGGCTGCGGGCGTCGGGCGTGACATAGAGGTCCGTGATGTGCGCCGTCTTGCGGCCGACGTCGCCGAGGACGCAGAAGATGAAGCCCACGGGACGCTCGTCCTCCTCTGCGATGAGCGCAACGCCGCTGCGCACGGTCTCGGACAGATCCGACCACGCTTCGTCCCATGACTCGCGCAGGTAGTCGGGGCCATCGAGCTCCTCCTCGAACTGCTGCCAGAGCTCACGCACGAGCTCGCGGTCGGCTTGCTTTGCGGGACGGATCGTCACTGGTAGCGCAGGGCGGCGAGAAGGTAGTGCGCGCTCAGGTTCTGGAAGGGACGGAAGCGGCCGCCCGCGGCGCGGACGTCCGTGACTTCAGGGTAGAACGCGAGCACCGCCTTGCGCAGCCCGAGGTCGCCGGCCGGCCACGCCTCCGGTCGTGCGAGATGCCGGGCCAGGAACCAGTCGACGCTCCATTCCCCGATCCCGCGCAACGCCGTCAGCCGCACCTTCACCTCGTCGTCCGGAAGCAAGGCGAGCTCGTCGAAGTCGAGATCGGCGCGGGCAAGGCCGAGCACGTACTCGGCCTTGCGGCGGGAGAACCCCAGGGCCGTGAGCTCGTCCTCTGTCGCGGCGCCGATCCGCTCCCGGGTCGGGAATGCGATCGCATGCTCGCCGGGGACGCCGAAGCGCTCGACGAGGCGGCTGCGGACGGCAAACGCCGAATACAGCGAAACCTGCTGCGCCGTGACCGACGTGACGAGCGCCTCGAACGCATCCGGCGCGAGGGGTGGACGGAAGCCTGGCAGCAGCGCCGCTGCGCGCGCGAGCACCGGCTCGTCCTGCGCGAAGACCACGAACGACTCGAGGTCGAGCTCGAGGCCCAGCAGCTTCCTGACGACAGGCTCTGTGACGGCGTCGAGCGGCTCGACGTCGACGCCGCCGTCCGCCGCCGTGATCCGCACCTCGCGCCCATCGACGACGCGGTACAGCGCCCCGTCGTGCCAGACGTTCGCACGGTCGACGCCCCAGAACGTGAAGCGGTCGAGCGAGCGCTCGTAGTCGTACGGCTGAGGAACCGGCAGGAGGGCCACGGCCGCTCAGGCTAGTGCCGTCAAGCGGTGCTCCGAAGCGGTGTACCGTCGGAGCAATGCACCGGGCCGTCCCCAGCATCGATGACGGTCAACGCCGCTGGCTCGTCGCGCGGTTCGGAGCCGGCGTGGATGCGTGGCTCGACGAGCTGCCACAGGTTCTGAGCTCGCTTGCGACGCGGTGGCAGGTCGAGCTCGGCGCGCCGATCCCGCAAGGGAGGATGTCGGTTGTCGTCCGTTGCCGGATCGCCGATGGGCGCGCGGCCGTGCTGAAGATCACGCCCGACAAGGCGCGGCTGGCGACCGAGGCCGCTGCGCTCGAGAGGTGGGCGACTCCTCATGTCCCGGCCGTCCTCGCGGTCGACGAGAGAGTCGGCGCTCTTCTCCTGGAGGCAATCGAGCCGGGAACTCCCCTGATCGAGTCCATGGCTTACCCGCGGCTGCAGAGTGTCGCAGAGCTCCTCACCTCGCTGCACGTGACGGGCGTCCCGGACGCGTCGTTCCCGCGGCTCGCGCACCGCGTCGCCTACCTCTTTGACATGGCGTCGCGCACGTACACCCGCCGTCCGGACCTCGGTGATGTCGTGTCGCCAGACCTGTACGAACGGGGACGACGGCTCGGCACGCGGCTTGCCGAGCACGTGCTGCCGACGGCGCTCCTGCACGGCGACCTGACACCGAGGAACATCCTCGACGGCGGAACGCAGCGCGGGTTGGTCGCGATCGACCCGGCGCCGTGTCTCGGAGATGACGTCTCATTCGATGCGGTCGACCTGCTCCTCTGGCAGGCAGTTGACGCAGACACGATCGAAGCACGCGCCGCGGAGTTGACGCCGGCAATTGACGTGGCTCCCAGCCGCCTCCTGGACTGGTGCACGGCGTTCGCCGGCATGGTCGCTCTGGAGCTGAGCGAAACAAACGACGTCCCGAGCGAGCGCGTCGAAGCGCTGGTGACCCTTGCCGCTCGAGCCCCGAGCCGGTAGCCGAGGCGAAGCCAGGCCTCAAAGTGTCCTCGTCCGGGCCGGTTGACGGGCCTCGGCCCGCCATGTTCCGCGGTGCCACCCCCGGTGCCAGGCACCGTCGGGACGGCGTTAGGAACGTGGGTCGGAACTCCACTCACAGCGCGGTTTCCCCTGCTCCGACGCACCTTTGCGGCTGGCCATGTCTGGGTGCCAGGCACAGTCACGAGAGCGTGACTTTCTTTCCACAGTGGTCGGATCGGGTCGTTGGTCTGGACGGTTTCCGAACGAGAAGGTCAGTTCCCGCGAGCGACAGCACCACCGACGACCCGAGCTGTCGAGTGCGCCTCACGCCGGTTGCGGTGGCGCATCACTCGCGCCGGGGAGCGAGCTCAGAAGTGTGAGGTGAGGCCGGCGCCGCTCGCATCGCCGTCGACCGAGGCTTCTTCCGCCGCCGCGCCCTCTTCCGCGTTCTCGTACCACGAGTACGCGTACTTGCCGTCGTCGAGCTCCTTCGCGAACGTCGTCAAGCGGAGGGGATAGAAGGTGTCGCACATCACCGCGAGCTCGTGCGTCTCGTGCATGCCGATCGACTTCTCCGCGAGGCCCGGCTGGGGGCCGTGCGGGAGACCGGACGGGTGCAGCGTGATCGAGCCGACGTCCACGCCGCGCCGCGAGCCGAACTTGCCGGAGACGTAATAGATCATCTCCTCCGACTGCAGGTTCGAATGGTGATACGGGATCGGCACCGCCAGCGGGTCGAAGTCGAGCTTGCGCGGACAGAACGAGCAGATGACGAAGTTCCGTCCCTGGAACGTCTGGTGAGACGGCGGCGGCTGGTGGATGCGGCCGGTGATCGGCTCGAAGTCGTGCACCGAGAACGTCCACGGGTAGAGGTAGCCGTCCCAGCCGACGACGTCGAACGGGTGGTAGTCGAGGACGTACGTCTGGTACCCGCCGCGCACACGCACCTTGACGGGGAACTCGCCATTGTCGCGGTGGGTGTTGAGCTCCGTCGGCGGATGGATGTCCCGGTGGTAGTACGGCGCACCCTCGAGCATCTGGCCGTACTGGTTCCGGTAACGCCGCGGGATCTCGATCAGCCCAGGCGTCTCGAAGACGAGATAACGCTGCTCGCCATCGGGCCGGAAGCGATACGTCGTCCCGCGGGGGATGACGATGTAGTCGCCGTCCTTGTACGGCACGTTCCCGAAGATCGTCTCGAGCGTCCCGCTGCCCTCGTGGACGAAGACGACCTCGTCTCCTTCGCCGTTGCGGAAGAAGTAGTCCATCTCGTCCTTCGGCCGACAGAGCGAGATCTCGACGTCGTTGTTCCACATGAGAACGCGGCGGCCGGTGATCTCGTCGCCTTCCGCGTCGATGCCGTACGTCTTGAAGTGCCGGTGCGCGTGCGCGTCCGGCACCCACTCGTCGCGCTCGATCTCCTCGAAGTCGCCGACTTCCATCACGCGGCAGGGCGACTGGAGGTGGTACAGAATCGACTCCATCCCGACGAAGCCCTCCATGCCCATGACCTCTTCGGTGAGGAGGGCTCCGTTGTCGCGGAACTGGATGTGACGCTTCCTCGGGACGTCCCCGAGGCGCTGGTAGAACGGCATTCCTAGAGGATATCGGCGGCCATTGCGGCGAGCCGGGACCCGATCGCGGGTGCGAACTTGAATCCGTGGCCGCTGCAGGCAGATCCGATCACGACCCGCCCGCGCCGCTCCAGGATGAAGTGCTCGTCCGGGGTCGTCGTGTACATGCACGTCTCGGCGGCCACGGGCTCCGGGTCGGCGTCCGGGTAGTGCTCCCGGACCCACTCGGCGATCCGAGCGACGTTCGCGGGGTCGGGCTCACCTGCGGCGTCTGCATCGGCTTCTACGCCTGCATGATGCGCGCCGGCCTTTAGCCCGTGCAGCGGATCGTGCAGCGAGTACATCGCATGTCCGCGCGTGACCGGATCGAGCTGGACGACGGACGGAAGTGCATCGCCTTCGCGCCGAAAGTAGGCCACGGTCTCACGCGTGGTGCGCAGGGGCAGGTCCGGAAAGAACCGTCCGGCCCATGGGCCTGCCGTCACAACGACAACCTGGGCGTCGACGTCGTCGAGGGATTGCACGCGCGTGCTTTCTTCGAGGCGCGCACCTCGCGTGACCGCGCAGTCGACGAACGCGCGGTGGGCGCGGTCCGCGCGGACGATGCCGGCCTCGGGCTGCGAGAGCGCGGTCCAGCCGTCGGGGACTCCGACCGGCCAGCGTCCGCGTGCATCCGCGGCGCCGAGCAGCTCGTACTCGGCCCCAGCAGCCTCGAGCGCATCGCGTGAGCTCTGCCCGGGGTCCTCGACAAGCTCCAGCAGGCCGTTCAGCTCGAGGAGCTCCTCCCCGGATTCTTCCTCGAGCGCACGCCAGCCGACGAACGACTCCTTCGCCAGCTCCACGAGCTCCACCTCTGGATACGCCAGCCGCACGATCCGCGACCGGCCGTGGCTCGAGCCGTGCGCATGCCCGACGTGAAACTGCTCCAGCAGGCGGACCTCGTAGCCGTCACCCGCGAGCGCGTAGGCGGTCGCGGATCCCATGATCCCTGCCCCGACGACCACGACCTCCGCGCTCACGGGGCGTATCTTCGCGTTCAGCGCAGCGGCAGTGCGATCTCCATCAGGAGCGGCTCGCCGATCCGGTTGAAGTAGATCTCGCGCGGCGGCCCGTTCGGCTCGCGGCCGTGCTCCTTCGCCCAGCGGTAGACGGCCTCGTAGGCGCCGAGGATCTCCGGGAACTCGCACTGCGCACCGGAGATCTGGGTGTGCGCCACCTCGCCGGCCGGCAGATGGTCGCCGCCTTCAGCCCGCGGAACGCACACTTCAACCGGGCCGTCCTCCTCGTGGTTCACCGTCCCGTGGTAGAGGACGAACGGCGAAGCGGGAGCGTTCTCGTAGCCCAGCTCTTCGAACGTGTCGCAGATGAATCTCTCCAGGTCTCCTACGGTGACGCGCCGAGACTTGCTGACGTACGGCTGCTCCTCGACCTGCTTCGTGACGACGTCGTACATCGGCTCCTCCTTCAACAGTCGCTTGACCTGCCGGAGCACCCGTCGCCGCTCGGCGAATTCGTCCGTCGCGCGCCGCTCGTACGCCTCGAGCCGGTCGAGGCTCGGATCGCGGAGGAAGCTACGGATCTCGCCGAGCGGCATTGCTGCGCGGCGCGGGAACGCGATCAGCGTGGCCTCCCGCAACTGATCCGGCGTGTAGTAGCGGTAGCCGGAGTCCGGATCGACCCACGCGGGCGGGAGGAGGCCGTTCTCGCTATCGAGACGAAGCGCCTTCTGCGAAAGCCGTGACGCGGACGCGAACTCGCCGATCGGCATCAGGTTCTCCATGTCGGCGTTCACGATGGCGTCTGCCCTTGGGGAAGAGTCAACGCGAGGTACCTGTCCGGAACCGCCACCCCCGGTGCCAGGCACCGTCACGAGAGTGCATCGAAACTGTCACAAGATGGTGACGACAAGCCCGTTCTCCCTGCACAGGCGACACTTTTCGCGAGGGCATGTCTGAGTGCCAGTCACCGCCGTCGCGCATCAGACCACGCGGTTCCGTAGCACTCCGATCCCCTCCACTTCGAGCTCCACCACTTCGCCGCTCTGCAACCACCGTCCGTCGCCGAGCTCCAGGATGCAGCCCGTCCCGACCGTCCCCGAGCCCAGGATGTCCCCGGGACGCAGACGCGTGTTCCGCGCCGCCGCGGCGACGATCGCGTCCCACGAGTGGTGCATGTCCGCGAGGTTCCCGCGGGAACGCTCCTCGCCGTTGATGCGTGCGACCATCTCGCCGCTCGAGCCGTCGAACTCGTCCGGCGTGACCACGATCGGCCCGATGCTCGTCGCGAAGTCTTTCCCCTTCGCCGGGCCGAGGCCGACCCGCATCTCCTTTCGCTGCAGATCCCGCGCCGACCAGTCGTTCATCACCGTGAAGCCGCCGATCTCAGCATCGGCGCCGATCACCGCCGCGACCTCGAGCTCGTAGTCGAGCTCGTTCGTGTCGGGCGGCTTCGGGACCTCGTCGTCCGGCCCGTAGATCGCGGCCGGGTTCGAGAAGTAGAAAACGGGGATCTCGTACCACTCCGCCGGCACCTCTAGCTCACGCGAAGCGCGCGCCGTCTTCACGTGCTGTTCGAAGGCGTAGAAATCCCGCACCGACGGCGGATGCAGCACGGGAGGACGGAAGTCGACCTCGTGAAGCCGGTACTCAGCGTGGCGACGCGCCTTCCCGCCGCCCGTGAAATACGCCTGCAACGTCTGGGCCGCGAGCTGCACGACGGTGTCTCCCTCGATGACCCCCGGCCAACCCCGCTCGAGCTGCAGCTCGCGCGGCGTGAACATGCACAGCCGCACGTGTCCTACGGCTCCGTGTGGACGACGACGTCGCTGATGTCGGGCCGCGCTCGCCGGATCCGCTCCTCGATCTCGCTGGCCCGGGCGTGCGCGTCCGCCAGCGGGCTCGCAGGGTCGAGGCCGAGCGTCAGAAAGGCGAGGAGCCCGTCGTCCGTGTTCAGAAACCGGAGCTCACGCGGCTCCTCCCCGCTCACCTCGCGGACGATCCTGCGCACGAGCTCCCGCGCGGCAGCGTCGTCGTCGATTCGCCGCCCCGCGCCCACCTCCGCGAGCGGCTCGAGGTGCGTCTGCACGGCGTCCACCTCAGGGACGGCCGCGGTGATCGCCTGCTCGACCTGGTTCGCCACGTCGTGCGCGTCCTCCAGCGTCAGCTCACCGGGCAGCTTCAGGTGGAGCGACACCTCGGTGCGGCCGCCTACGTCCAAGACGCTGACGTTGTGCACTTCGCGCACGCGCGGAACGCCGAGCGCGGCGCTCAACGCTCGCTCCCGAATCGCGGCCTGATCCTCCTGAGGCTCGACGTGGACGACGACGTCGCTACCGGGCAAGGCGTCGTGGAGAGCCTCTTCGACGCGGTCGGCCGCAGCGTGACCCTGTCCAACGGCGGCTCCGGGCGACACGCCGATGACGACGTCGGCGAACTGGCGGCCACCCGCCTGGCGCATACGCAAACGCTCGAGCGCGACCGCCGGCTCGATTCCTGCGATCGCGGCGCGGGCCGCTTCTTCCGCGTCAGCGGGAGCGCGATCCATCAACACATCCACGTTCCGCTTCATCAGTCGCGCAGCGGCCAGAAGTACGAGCACCGCGACGAACAGCGCTGCCGCAGAGTCCGCCCGCCGATAACCGCTGTGGACGAGGATCAGCCCGAGCAAGACGGCGGCCGATCCGGCGAGATCGCTGCCGAAGTGCAGCGCGTTCGCTGCGAGCGCGTCGCTCCGATAGCGGTGTGAAGCCCGCCACGAGACAACCGTTCGGCTCAGGTCGATCGCGATGACGATGCCGATCACGACGAACGCGTACCAGGTTGCCTCGACGGACGTCTCCCGCGCGCCGACGAGATGCGTGATCGCCCGCCAGGCGATGAAGCAGCTTGCGATGACGAGGATCGCCCCCTCGGCGAGGGCAGAGAGATGCTCCGCCTTGCCGTGGCCGTACTGGTGCCCGACGTCCGCCGGCCGCACGGCGACGCCGATGGCGAAGAACGTGAGCAGCGCGGCGACGAGATCCGTCCCCGAGTGCAGCGCCTCCGACACGAGCCCGAGGCTGTTCGCCGCGAGGCCGGCACCGAGCTTGAGGGCGATCAGGACGACGGCCGCGACGACCGAAACGAGCGCTGTTCGGCGCCGGGGATTCATGGCTTCGCTGCCTAAGCGTCAGCCAAAGGCCAGATGACGACGTCCTGGCGTGCCGAGTAATGCAACACCGGTTCGTCGTCTCCCCGCCGAAGGTTGCCGGGCGGCATCGTGTCCAGATCGATCTCCGCCTCCGCCGTCTCGAGCGGCCACGGACGGTGATGGATCTCGGTGCGATAGAACTTGCCCTTGTCCTCGGCGTAGAGGCAGTAGCGCTCCACGAGGAAGTGCTCGAGCGAGCCCGCCTTCGCCTCGGAGACAGCCCCGCCCGGGCCGTAGGTTCCACTGAACGCCCTGCCTTCGTGCCTGCTGCAGTCGTACGTGATCCGGTCCTCGCTGCGTGAAAGCGAGATGCTGGCCCGGAAGTACGGCAGGTGGTAGAAGCGCCGCGCCACCTCGACGGCAAGCCGGCTCGACGCATCGAGCGAGAAGAACCAGATCCCAGGCTTGTCGTCACGCGTCACGTACGTGCGGACGTTCAGCTCGAGGAAATGCGAGACGTACGGCAGCGGAAGCAGCCCTCGCGCACGGAGCCCGGTCACGGCGAACGGCGTCACGCCGAGCCAGCCGCTACCGGAGTGCTCCTGCACCTCGAGGCCGTCCGGCACGAGCTTCCGTAGCTCCTCGACCGGTGCCCGGTAGTGCACGAACAGCAGGTCGTCCCAGGTTTGCCCCATCAGCCACGGCCGCTCCGGCACGGGCCACGGCCGATGCCCGATCTCCTCGAGCGTCGCGGCCTGCCGCCGAGCCGATCCCAGGAGATTGTCTCCGGCCACGGCTGAAGTCTTACCGAGGCTAGAGGTTCCCGCGTAGGGCCTGTTCGCGCTCGATCGCCTCGAAGAGCGCCTTGAAGTTGCCTTCGCCGAAGCCGCGTGCGCCGTGGCGCTCGATCACCTCGAAGAAGAGCGTCGGCCGGTCCTGAACGGTTTTCGTGAAGATCTGCAGGAGGTAACCGTCCTCGTCACGATCGACGAGGATCCGGAGCCTGCGCAGATCGTCCCAGTCCTCCCCGATCTCGCCGACCCGCTCGATCGCGTCGTCGTAGTACGCGGCCGGCGTCGAGAGGAAAGCGATGCCGCGCTCCTGCAGCGCCTCGACCGTCCGGACGATCTCCTCCGACTGCAGCGCAACATGCTGCACGCCGGGCCCGCCGAAGAACTCGAGGTACTCCTCGATCTGACTCTTCCGCTTCCCTTCGGCCGGCTCGTTGATCGGGAACTTGATCTTGCCCTGGCCGTCCGCCATCACCTTCGACATCAGGGCCGAGTACTCCGTGTGGATCTGCTCGTCGCCGAAGTGGATGATGTTCGTGAAGCCCATCGTGCGCTCGTAGAACTCGACCCAGTAGTTCATGCGGCCGAGCTCGACGTTGCCGACGACGTGGTCGATCGCTTTGAGCCCGACTCCCGTCGCCGGCTGGCCGTTTGTCGTGACGACGGCCTGGTAGCCCGGCAGGAATGGGCCGTTGTATTCACTCCGGTTCACGAACGTGTGCACGTTCTCGCCGTACGTCGCGATCGTCGCGCGCTCGACGCGGCCGAAGTCGTCCTCGAGCCAATGCGGCTCGACGACCCCGCGCGCGCCGCGCTGCACCGCCTGACGGTACGCCTCCGTCGCGTCCGGAACGGTGAGCGCCGTGTCCTTGACGCCGTCGCCGTGCGCGCACGCGAACCGCGTGATCTCGCTGTCGGGACGAAGGCCGCTCGTCAGCACGAGCCGGATGTCGGCCTGCTCGACGACATATGACGCGCGGTCGCGCACGCCGGTCTCCGGGCCCGCGTAGGCGGTCTTGGCGAAGCCGAACGCGCGCTCGTAGTGGAACGCCGCCTGCTTCGCATTGCCGACGTACAGCTCGAGGTGGTCCCAGCCGTCGATCGGCATGAAGTCGGCGTTCTGCCCCATCGAGGGAGAAGCTTAGTCCGCCGGCGGCTCGGGCGCGGGCGCGCGCCGTGAGGCGAGGACGATGCCGGCCGCGATCGCCACGCCGCCGACGATCTGAACCGCGGTGATGCTCTCGTCGAGCAGTACGAGCGCGACGACGGCAGCGAAGAACGGCTGCAGGTTCGCGAAGAGCGACGCCCGCGAAGGCCCGACTCGGTCGATCGCCGTGAACCAGAGGAGATTCGTCAAGACGAGCGGCCCGATCACGGCGAAGGCGAAGCCGATCCACACCAGCGCGCCGAAGTCGAAGCTCTGGTTGCCGATCTGGTGGGAGCCGACGGCCATCAGCGGCAGCGTCGCCGCGAGCAGGAGCACCGCGCTGAGACGAAACGGCGAGTAGCGCCGCATCAGGGGAGCGATCGCGACCGAGTACGCGGCCCAGGTCACCGAGCCGAGCACGGCGAGACCGTCTCCCTTCAGATCCGCGGACAGATCGCCGCCCGACCCGAGCGCCACGAGCGCGACGCCTGCAAAGGAGACGAGCGCGGCCGACCAGAAGCGAAGGCTGAGATGCTCTACGCCACTGCCGCGCGCGAACAACGCCGTGAAGATCGGCAGTGTCCCGAACAGCAGGGCCACCGTCGTCGCCGTCGTGAACTTCAACGCGTACACGAAGCTCAGCTGGTTCAGGAAGAGCACGATCGCGCAGAAGATGACGAGCCAGAGCTCGCCGCGACCGATCGCCAGCGATCCCTCCCACGCGAGCGTGATCAGCGCGAAGATCACGGCCGCGCAGCCGTAGCGAATCGAGGAGTACGCGAGCGGGTGGAAGCCCTCGTCCAGGATGTACTTCGAGACGGTGAAGTTGAAGGCCCAGAGGCTGACCGTCGCGAGCAGCATCAGATCGGCAGTCGGACGGCGCACGAACGCGGAAGTAAAGCGGCCGGGCTGCGGCGAGCGCCGACGCGAGGCAGCGGACGGGTCGCAAACCGGCGCCGCCGCGCCGTGTGGGCAAACCGTTACGAAGCCGTCACACTTTTCGCGTCCGAAACGGCCAGGGGCGGGTCAGACCCCCGGCTGTTGCATCGGGACATGGCTGCGACGGTGTAAGGCGCACTCTTGGCACGGTTTACTTACGGACCAGCATGAGAGCGGTCGTCCACGACAGCTACGGGCCTCCGGAGGTTCAGCGGCTCGAAGAGATCGCGCCGCCCGCGCCGAACGACGACGAGATCCTCGTCGCGATCCACGCGACGACCGTTACCCGCACGGACACCCACTCTCGCGCCGGCGAGCCGTTCATCAGCCGGTCCTTCACCGGCCTCATCCGCCCGAAGAGGAAGATCGGCGGCATCGAGTTCGCGGGAGAGGTCGCTGCAATCGGATCAGCCGTCACCCAGTTCCAGGTCGGCGACCATGTCTTCGGCTTCAGCGGGATGTTCGGTCGCAACGCCGGCAGGTTCGGCGCACATGCCGAGTTCATCTGCATGCGGGAGAGCGGCCCCGTCGCCCAGAAGCCGGCTGCAATGAGCTTCGAAGAGGCTGCGGCCGTCTCCGACGGAGGAGTACTCGCCCTCGTCTTCCTGAGACACGCCGCTCTTCAGGAGGGCGACGAGATCCTCGTCTACGGCGCCTCCGGCTCGATCGGCACAGCCACGGTCCAGGTGGCCAAGGCCCTCGGGGCCGACGTCACTGGTGTCTGCAACACCAAGAACATCGGGGTCGTGAAGAACCTCGGCGCCGATCCGGTCATCGACTACACACAAGACGACTTCACGAAGAACCGCGAGACCTACGACGTCATCTTCGACGCAGTCGGCAAGCAGGCGTTCAACCGCTGCAAGAACTCACTGAAGCCCGGCGGGCGCTACGTCGCAAGCGACGGGCTTCGGAACATCGTCCTCGCGCCCTGGACCTCCCGGTTCGCCGACAAGAAGGTCGTCTTCCCGATCCCGCCTCGCTACACGAAGCAGGATCTCCTCTTCCTTAAGGAGCTCATCGAAGCCGGACAGTACCGACCCGTGATCGACCGGATCTACCCAATGGATGAGGTGATCGAGGCAAGCAAGTACGTCGAGACACGGCAGAAGACGGGGAACGTCGTCCTGACCGTCAGCCGCGGCTGACGATTCGCCGGTTAGGCTTCTGCCGATGCCGGAGCCGACCAAGGAAGACATCGACGCGCTCGTCGGCCCGGCGACGCCGCACTTCACGTACCAGCTGCGCGCACGCGTCGAGGAGCTCGTCATGAACCTCCCCGACGACCACCCTGTCAAGGAGTACGCCAAGCAGAAGATGGAGCTGCTCGATCGGCTCGGGTACGCATCCTCGAAGGCGGAGGAGGGCGAACGCGAGCCGAAGTCGCGGCCCGGCTGGGACGAGATCCCGAGCTCGGCTCCCGCATACGACCCGCTCCCCCGCGGTCGATGAGCGTCGAGGGCCGCTCGGTCCTCGTGACGGGCGGGACGCGCGGCATCGGCAAGGCGATCGCGCTCCGCTTCGCCGCCGACGGCGCCAGGCGCGTCACGGTCGGCTACCTGCGCAACGACTCCGCCGCGGAGGCCGCAGCCGACGCGCTGCGCGATGCCGGCGCCGAGCCGACGCTCGTCCGTGGCAACGTCTCCGCCGAGCGCGTAGTCGCCGAGATGGCGTCGCACGGCCCGTACGCCGCGGTCGTCCACAACGCTGCGACCGGGGTCATCAAGCCGACGCTCGAGACCGAGGACAAGCACTGGGACTGGACCCTGAACGCAAACGCGCGCGCTCTCTTGTCACTCGCGCGCGCGTGCGCGCGAGAGATGGAGCGCGGCTCGTCCATCGTCGCCGTCTCCTCGCTCGGCTCCACGCGAGTGCTCGAGAACTACGTCCTCGTCGGAACGTCGAAGGCGGCGCTCGAGTCCGTCGTGCGCTACCTCGCCGTCGAGCTCGCGCCGCGCGGCGTCCGCGTCAACGCCGTCTCTGCCGGCGTGGTCGAGACGGAGGCGCTCGACCATTTCCCGAACCGCGAAGACATGCTTCGCGCCGCCAACACACGCACGCCCGCCGGCCGCATGGTCGAGCCCAACGACGTCGCCGGCGCTGTCGCGTACCTCTGCTCGTCGGACGCCGACATGGTCTGCGGACACACGCTCGTCGTCGACGGCGGCTATTCGCTGCTCGCGTAGATGGAGCCCACCGAGCACAACCGCCGCGCCTGGGACGAGATCCACCGGCAGCGGGCGGAGGCACTCTCGGGACACCGCGGCCTCCCGTCGCCCGTGCGACACGCCCTTGCCGACCTCGGCAAGAAGCGTGTCCTCAACGTTCACTGCGGCACCGGAGAAGCAGCTGCCGAGCTCGCGGAGCTCGGCGCCGTCGTCACCGGCGTCGACTCGTCGGGAGGGCTCCTCGAAGCCGCACGGGAGCGCTGGCCGTCGATCCTCTGGGTCCAGGCCGACCCGGAACAGCTGCCCGCAGAGCTACGGCGCAGCCGCTTCGACCTCGTCTATGCGGGTGCCGGCTCGATCCTGCAGATCAACGACCTCGATACGTGGCTGCGCGAGCTCGTCGCGGCGTTGCGACCCTCGGGAGAGCTGCTCCTCTTCGAAGAGCATCCCGTGGCGCTCTGCGTGGACGGCCTGATGCACTGGCGCGAGAGCTATTTCGCCGAGGGCTTGAAGCGCCTCGGCCAGATCGTCAACGCCGCGACGCGTGCAGGCCTCGAGCTGCGCGCGCTCGAGGAGTATCCCGCGCGCCACGAAGGCTTCCGGCGCCACGACGCCCGGATCCCCGGAACGTTCCTGCTCTACGCACGCAAGACCTGAGCCGTTTGGGAGCGGCCCTCGACGGGGACGCTGTGAGCATGGGCGTTCCCGTCAGTCTCGTCCTGATCGCCGCCGGAGCGATCCTCGCGTTCGCCGTCAACCAGGACTCGAGCGGGAGCGTCGACATCGACGTCGTCGGCTGGATCCTGATGATCGTCGGCCTCGTCGGCCTACTCCTCTCGCTGCTTCTGTGGGAGCGACTGGGCCCCGGCTACTGGGGCCGACACCGGACTGCTTCGTACCCGGCCGACGCGCCGCCGTCGCGCAGACGCAGCTCCTACGCGCCGCGCCGCCGCGAGGTGATCGAGGAAGAGGACGCACCGCCCGCCGGACCTCCGCCCTAGCCGAGCCGCGCGAATGCCTCCTCGAGCTCCGCGTCGGAGATCGTGAACGGCGGCGCGGCCTGGATCAGCGCCGAGCGGCCCTCGGCTGCCGGAATCGGAATCACGAGCACGCCGTTCTGCTCGGCCTGTGCCGGGTCGCCGGATCGCACACGCAGTAGCCCGCGCCCCCGCCACCCGGCCGCTTCGAAGCGCTCCGACAGCTCCGCGACGTGAGGCAACAGCCGCGGCACCTCGTCGAGCACGACGAGCGCCGCTGCACAGGCGAGCGGATGACCGGAGTGCGTGTGCGTGTAGACGTCCTCCAACCCCAAGTCCCACACGCCTTCCAGGTCCGAACGTACGAAAAGCGCCGCCGACAAAGGCAGCCCGCCGCCGAGCGCCTTCCCCACGCAGAGGACGTCCGCGACCTCCGAGCCGGGCCACAGCTCGCCGATGCGGCCGATGCCTGTGAAGACCGCGTCGACGACGAGCAGCGCGCCCGCCTCGTCACAACGACGCCGCAGGGCCGGCAGGAAATCCTCGGGAGGAACTCGCGCCCCGACACGTCCCTGCACGGGCTCGACGATGACGACGCCGGCGTCCTCCGGCAGCGCTCCGGGATCGTCGCCGTAAGCGAACCGATGCACCGGTCCAGGCAACCACGGAGCGAACGGCTCGCGGAACCGCTCGAGCCCGGTCGCCGCCAGGGCGAGCAACCCAGTCCCGTGGTACGCGCCCTCGAAAGCGACGATCCCGCTCCGACCCGTCGCCAGCAGGGCCGTCCGCAGCGCGATCTCCACGGCGTCCTCGCCGGTCACGCCGAACCTTGCAGGCCACGGCAGCGCATCGCGCAGCCGCTGCGTCACCTCCGCCTCGGCGAGGTCGCCGAGCGCGTGCACGACGGGAGCGTCGGCGATCGCCGCCGCGATCGCTGGATTCCGGTGGCCGAGTACGGCGACGCCGAAGCCACCGGTCAGATCGATGTACTCGCGCCCCTCCGCGTCCCGGACGCGACAGCCCGAGGCTTCAGCCCACAGCACCGTTGCGACGGCCGACGAGCCGGCCGAGCGTGTCCCCCGCGATGTAGCCGGCGATCTTCGGGTTCTCCTGCAGCCGGCGCAGGGAGTACTCGTACCAGTGCCGGCCGAACGGGACGTAGATCCGCAGGCGATGGCCTTCGCGCACGAGCTCGTTGCCCAGCGCAGGCGTAACCCCGAGCAGCATCTGGAACTCGTACTCGCCGCGCGCGAGAGCGTGCTCGGCGACGAACCGCCTTCCTTCTCGCAGCAGCCAATCGTCATGCGTCGCGATGCCTACGTAACAGCCGGCCTCGAGCAGCGCCTGCAACGCCGTGACGTACGACGCGCGCACCGCCTCGAAGTCCTGGTACGCGATGTCGGGCGGCTCGAGGTAGATGCCCTTGACGAGGCGGACGCTCGGCTTCAGGTCTGCGAGCGCGCCGACATCGCCCAAAGTTCGACGCAGGGTCGCCTGCAGGACGATCCCGACGTTGTCGTGCCCGTCCTCGCGCAGCTCGCGGTAGAGCCGCAGCGTGTCGTCCGTCGTGGACGAGTCCTCCATGTCGATGCGGACGAAGTTGCCGCGGGACGCTGCGTCCTCGACCACGGTCCGCAAGTTCGCGGCGCAGAGGTCGTGGCCAAGCTTGAGCCCGAGCGCGGTCAGCTTGACGCTGACGTTCGAGTCGAGGCCGGCGCGCGCGATGTCCGCGAAGACGTCCTGGTACGCGTCGACGATCGCCGCCGCGTCCTCCTCGTCCGTGATCTCCTCGCCGAGGACGTCGATCGTCGCCATCTTCCCCTCGGCGTTGACGCGCCGCACCGCCTCACGGGCGTCCTTCAACTCGGGCCCTGCGATGTACCGCTCGGAGAGCTTGTGCACCACGGGCCGCGGCACGGCAGGCAGGAAGCGGACGATCGCACGGTCGAAGATCGCCAAGGGGCCGCGATTGTACGCCGCGAGCAGCTCTCCGCCGCGCGCGACCTCAGACCGCCTACAACGTCCATGCGATCCAGAGCTGACGTCCCTCGGCCCGCGCCGATCCGGCAAGCACGGCAGCTCCCTCCAGCAGCTCCTGCACGTCGTATGGCTCCCACGACTTCAACTCGTCGGTCTCGGCCCAGCGCGCCGCCACATCCGACAGTGCGTCGGCGTCGGCGAGCCTGTCGCGAATCGCATCGAGAACGGGCCATACGCCGCACTCCCCGTGCGACGCCTCGCGGCCGTGCTCGAACATCTCGTCGGCGAGCGCTTCGGCGTTGCCGACACCGAGAAGCTCGCCGAGCGTCGACAGCTCGATCGGTGACAGCCACTTCGCCTCCACGCCGGCGAATGCTGGGCCTGGGCCGAACTCGACAACGTCAGCGTCGACCTCGGCTTGCGTTGCCGCGAACAAGCCCTCGATCGGGTAGCCCGCAGGATGCGGCACAGCAGAAGGCTCGGTTCTTGCGGCGTAATCGGCGAGCACGCGTCGCGCGTGATCGTGAGTCAGCCGGTCTCGCTCCCGATCCCTCCGGCGCCACCGCATCTGTCCGCCGAACTACCCCTCGCGCATGAAGCCCTGACGCGCGGCGCTCACGAGCGCCACCGCCTCAGGGAAGAGCACCCGCATCGCGTCGCGCAGCGCCAGCGCCTGCTCGTCGGGGCTGCCGGTCGGCTGCAGCTGGGACAGCGCGGCGCCGGTCAGCTCGACCGCCGTGTTCAGTGTCAGCGTCGCGAACTGCTCGCGCTGTGCCTCCTGCACCGACTCGGCCTGCTGCTCCGCGAACTCGCGCAGGCCACGAAGTAGATCCTCCGGATCTCCGCCGAGGGGGAAGCCGAATCCTCCGCCTTCCATGCACTCAGCATAGGGAAGCGGCCCGGGTGCAGGTCGCCTGGACCGCTAGCGCTCCCGCTCGGCCTCGCGCGCGGCGCGGCGGAGCTCCTTCCGCCGTCCCTTCGCGTCGGCGGGAACTCGCCAGAGGTCGGTCCCTCCGAAGAGGGAGAAGGCGCGGACGCGGAGAGTCGGCGCGCCGGCCCGAGGCGCGACGTCGCGGCCATGCTCCGTCGAGCCGCCGAAGATGCCGAGCCCGCTGAAGTCGACGTCGACGCCTTCCGGGACATACAGGTCCGTGCCCCCGAACAGGTCGAACACGAGGACTGTCGACTGCGCGCTTTCGATCGACGCCTCACGGAAGTCGAGATCCGACCCACCAAAGATCGAGATCACCCAGTGGTTCGCGGCCGAACGCCAGCGCCCCTTCCGATCCATGCCGCCGAAGATCGAGACCGTGAAGCGCTTCGGACGACGCCGCGCCGGGACTTCGGCTCCCGCCGCCTCGGGAAGGTCGCTCGTCAGCGCCGCGAGGTCGTCGTTCGTCTTCGCCGAGTACGCGCGCTCCGCGCGCTGGGCGAACTCTTCGAGCGTCAACCGCCCCTCGGCCGCCGCCTCTCGCAGGCGTGTGACCGTCTGCTCGCGCTCGGGATCGGAGGCTCGGATCGCCGGCGTCTCGTCCATCAGGTCAGCTCGACCTTGTAGTTGCCCTCGACGTCGCGCGTGAGCTCCTCGACCGCGGGAAGCGCACCCTGGAGCGCGCCCACGACGTCCCCGTTCTCATTCTTCGCGCCGAGCCCGTCGAGATAGGACGGCGAGGCGATACGCGGGGTGTCGGCAGCCGGGACGTCCCCGCTCTCCTCGGCGATCTCGCAGAGGGCCGCGATTGCAGCCGCGTCGCGCACGAGCTTTCGGTCGGTGACGGGATCACCGTCGTCGTCCAGAGCGAGCCAGCTCTGCGTCTCGTCCTCAGCTTCGAAGGCGGCGAGATACACGCGCTCGCCCGACACCGGTTCCGTCGCGAGCACTGCGACCACACGCTCGCCGGGCGCGGATTGCTTCGCCGCGGCCAACGCGATCCGGTCGACGTCGTCCGCAAGCGCCACGGGGTCAAGAATAGACTCGGCGGCGTGGCAGAGACCGCCGTCGCGCGGACGCTCTTCGCACCCCTCGGGCCGACGTACGAGCGGTACGCCGCGCTCCTCTCCCTCGGCCAGGATCCGCGCTGGCGACGGACGCTCGTCTCGCACGTCGACGTCGGTCCCGCGGACACCGTCCTCGACGTCGCGACGGGAACCGGTGCCGTCGCGCGTGAGCTGATCCGCCAGAAGGGATGCGCCGTTGTCGGCCTCGACCCGAGCCCGGAGATGCTGGCCGAAGCGCGTCGCCGGCTGCCTCCGGACGTTCGCCTCGTGGAGGGAGACGCGGAGTCGCTGCCGTTCTCCGATGGCGCCTTCGACGCCGTCACGTTCGCGTACCCCTTGCGCTACGTCGCCCACCCGGGCGCTGCTCTGTGCGAGCTCACACGAGTTCTCCGCAGCGGAGGCACCCTCGCCGGGCTCGAATTCGGGATCCCGCGCGGCTTGTGGCGTCCGTGGTGGGAGCTGTACGTCCGCGCCGTGCTCCCGCTCGCCGGACGGGTGATCTCGCCCGGCTGGCACGCGGTCGGAAGCTTCCTCGGGCCGAGCATCCGCGACTTCTACGCACGCTGGCCGGAGCCCAAGCTGCTGGCGCTCTGGCGCGCGGCAGGCATCCCGGACGTCCGCTCGCAGCGCCTGAGCCTCGGCGGTGGCATCGTCACGTGGGGACACCGGTCGTGAGCGAGACCGCGCGGCCCGCCTTCTACGCCCTCTCTCCGGGCGGGTGGCGCGACTACGTGACGCTGCTCCATCCGCCGTACACGGCCTGGCACCTGTCGTACGTCGCGATCGGCGCCGCGCTCGCGCCGCACTTCCGGGGCTGGGTGCTCGGGCTCGCGCTCGCCGCCTTCTTCCTCGGGATGGGCGTCGCCGCGCACGCGCTCGACGAGCTGCACGGCCGGCCGTTGGAGACGCGGATCTCCCGTCGGCGGCTCATCGTGCTGGCCGCCGTCTCGCTCGCGGGGGCCGCAGCGATCGGCGTCGTCACGGCTCTCTACACCAGCCTGTGGCTGCTCGCGTTCGTCGCGGCGGGGACATTCATCGCGGTCGCGTACAACCTCGAGCTCTTCCGCGGCCGCTTCCACGGAGACCTCTGGTTCGCGCTCGCCTGGGGCGCGTTTCCCGTCCTGGCAACCTACTTCGCGGCTGCGGAGACGATTCGCGTCGAAGCCGTCCTCGCCGCCGCGTTCGCCGCGCTCTTCAGCCATGCCCAACGGCTGCTCTCCACTCCGGTACGACGGCTGCGGCGGCAAGCGAGGGCCGTCGCCGGGCAGATCGACCTCGTCGACGGGACGAGCATCCCGATCACACGCGCGACGCTGACCGTCGACGCCGAGCGGGCTCTCCGGGTGCTCGCGGCGTCCGTCGTCACACTTGCGGTCGCGCTCGTCGTCCTCCGCGTAACCTGACGCAGTGTCGCTCGTCGGAGTCGCACAGATCGTCTTCGCCGTCGCCGTCGTGCTGGCGGCCCTCTCCCTGCTCGGAGCGGCGCTCGACCGCGTGTCGCGAAGCCTCCTCCGCGCGCTCGCCGCCGTCCTCGGCGCCACCGCCGTCGCGGCGTGGATCGCGTTCGGCCTGAGGCCCCAGGCCGAGCTCGCGGTCGTCGCAGGCGGAATCACGCTCGCGTTCCTCGCGGAGCTCGGAGCGCTCCGCCTCCGTGACCTCGTCCGCGCGCAGCGGCGCGTCGACGAGCAGCTGTCCCGCGCGCAGGCACGGCTCAGCTCGCACGTTGCCCACGAAACGGACGAGCTGAGCGCGGAGCTCGAGCGAATCCTCATCCGCGCCCGGGCAGACTCGACGTCCCTGCTGGAGGAGCAGGAACGGCGAATCGCCGAGACTCGCCGAGCCGCGGCCGCCGAGCGATCGCGCGAAGCGGCCGACGAGCTCGGCCACGCTCTCATCGTCGCGCAGCGACAGGTGGAAGCGCGGCTCCAAGCGTGGCAAGGCGATCTCGAGCGGGTGCAGCGCGGGGTCACCGAGCAGATCGCTCAGCTAACACAGCGGCAGAAGCAGCTCATCTCCGAAGCCGAGGCGCGCATGGGGGCTGATGCGGACCGTCTCGAGGGCGAGAGCGAGCAACAGCGCCGCGCGCTCGCGCGCCTCCGCGACGACCTGAGCCGCGCCACGCAGGAGGCGGTGCAGGCCGGGACGTCGGAGCTCGAGGGATACGCGTCAGAACGCAGGCGCGCGTTGCACGAGCTCAACGATCGGATGCGGCAGCGTGAGCGCCAGCTCGGCCAGCAGATCGAGCGCGAGGAGACCGAAGCCATGCGCCGCATCCAGTCGAGCTTCGCCGACGTCGAGCGCCGACAGGTCGAGCACCTCGAGCGCGTCCTGCAACGCGCGACCGCGAGCTACTCCGACGCCGCGAACCAGCAGTTCGCGGACGCTCTGAAGACCGCGCGCGACAACGCAGGCACCCGCCTCGCACGTGAGCTCGACCGCGCGGTCCAGGCGTTCGCACGCGAGGCGCAGAAGGTGCTCGGCGAGCGGCTTGCGCAGGTCGGCGACACGGGGGCGCAACGGCTCGAGAAGCGGATGGCCGACGCGACGAACGGCCTCGAGCGCATGCACGCGGAGGCGGTCGCGGAATTCGAGTCGCGCTTAACACATTCCGAACACGAACTGCGCCGGCGTCTTGAAAGCTTCGCGGCCGATATCGAGTCGGAGCGCGCCGCGCTCGAGGCGCGCCTGCGAGAGCTCTCGCGCCGAATCGACGAGACCTTCGCCCGGACCTGAATCTTAAGAAAGAGGTATTACCGCCAACAAACGGCGGCAGGGTTCGTCTATGGAACGGCGAACGAGGCACACCGTGGGAGAGACGACCGAGATCATCGAGCCGAACGGTGGCGAGCGCTCAAAGGTCGAGAGCTGGCGACTGCACGTGTTGATGGAGGCCGGGTACCCCCTTCCGCTTGCAGAGCGAGTAGCGGGTAGCGACGCCGATCTCCATCGTGCCGTCGAGCTCGTCAACCTGGGCTGCGCGCCTGAGACTGCAGCCGAGATTCTGATTTAGGACCGGCGCACACTCGGCGCGCGGCGCGTGGCATCCTGAGCCGTGTGGCGAAGGTCGAGGCGATCCAGTATGGAGACCGCAAGGTCTACACGGTGGCCGCGTTTAACCGCGGCGTCGCCGACTGGCTCCAGCGGCTGCCGACGATCTGGGTCGAGGGAGAGGTCACGGAGCTGCGTCGCAACGAACGCTGGCAGTCCGTCTTCTTCACGCTCAAGGATCCGAGCGACGGCGCGTGCCTCGGCGTCACGATCGGGCGCAGCCGCTTCGACGCGCTCCGCCTCGATCTTGCAAACGGCGAGCGCGTGCACGTCTTCGGACGGCCGGAGCTCTTCGAGGCCCGCGGGGACTTCCGCATGCGCGCGCTCTCGATCGAGCGCTTCGGCCTCGGCGACCATCTCGCCGCGCTCGAGCGGCTGAAGAAGAAGCTCGCCGCCGAAGGCGTCTTCGAACGAAAGCGGCCGCTGCCGTTCCTGCCGCGCCGGATCGGGCTCGTGACCGGGAACGATGCCGCCGCGAAGCGCGACGTGATCACGACGATGACGTCCCGCTTTCCCGCTGCGCGGATCCTCGTCGCGGAGACGTACGTGCAGGGACCGCTTGCAGCGCGGGCGATGGTCGACGCGCTCCGCGAGGTCTGTGCCGCGGACGAGGTGGACGTCATCGTCCTTGCGCGCGGCGGCGGCAGCTTCGAGGACCTGCTGCCCTTCAGCGACGAGCGGCTCGTCCGCGCGGTCGCTGCGTGCCCCGTACCGGTGGTCTCGGCCGTCGGCCACGAGCAGGACACGCCGTTGTGCGACCTCGCCGCCGACGCGCGCGCATCGACACCGACCGCCGCGGCCCGACTGGTCGTTCCGGATGCTGCCCGTCTCACCGAGCACCTCGCCCGCTCGCGCGCGGCGCTGGCACGCGGCGCGTACGGCATCCTCGAGCAGCGGCGCCAGCGTTTGACTCACGCGCACCAGCGCCTGCGTCACGCCCCGTCGCTCGCCGTCGAGCGAAAACGCGCACGACTCGAGCACGCCGCCGGCCGCCTTCGCGCGCTCTCGCCGCGCGCGACGCTCGAGCGCGGGTACGCGATCGTGCGCACCGACCACACGATCGTCCGCTCGCCCGGCGACGTCACGGCCGGAGACTCACTGGACGTCGAGGTCGCCGAGGGCCGCTTCGGAGCGCGCGTCGAGTGAGCACCACTCCGACCTTCGAAGAGGCGCAGCGCGAGCTGGAGCAAATCGTCGAGCGCCTCGAGCGCGGCGAGGCGAACCTCGACGAGGCAATCCAGCTCTGGGAGCGAGGCGAAGAGCTCTACAAGGTGTGCGTCAGCAAGCTCGACGCCGCGCACGGAAAGATCGAGGAGCTAGCCCGACGCGCCGAGTCGGCACGGCCGTCTTAGCCGAGTCTCAGACCGAGCTCGCGTGCCTCAGTGCGGATCGCCGCGAGGAACGAATCCACACTCGAGTGCGTGCCCACACTCGGGACTACGGCGTAGACCGTGCGGTGCGGCGGCCGATCGAGGCTGGGAGTTGCGACGCCATTCAGGTCCGGGGCGAGAAGCTTCGACGTCAGCGTGACCGCGAGCCCGGCGGCGACAAGGCCGCGGCTCCCCAGGGGATCGGCTGTGAGGTAAGCGATCCGCGGCTCGAAGCCGGCCGCGATGCAGGCTCGATAGATCAGACCGTCGCGCGTGGCGGCAAGCCACGTCTCGCCGCTCAACTCGCTCAGGCGGATCCGAGAGCGCGACGACAGCCGGTGCGACGGGGGCAGCACCGCGACCATCGGCTCCTCGAACAGGTCGTGTCGGCGCGTCCCGATGTCCTCGCGCGGCTCATCTTCGGCGCCCTGAAAGCAGAGCGCAACGTGCAGCTCCCCCGTACGCACATGCGCGACGAGCTCGTCAGTGTCGCCTTCAGTCACGCTCAACTCGAACTCGCCCCCTGAGGACCGGGCTCGTTGCACCGCTCTGGGGACCAGCCTCGCGAGCGCGCTCGGGAATGCGCCGAGCCGAAGACTCGTGCTCATACGTGCAAGGGTCTCGGCAAGCTGCGTCTCCGCCAGCTGCAAGCGTTCAGCCAGAAACTCGGCGTGCGCGAGCAGCAGCCAACCTGCTTCTGTGAGTCTGAAGAGGCCGCCGCGCCGGCGCTCGATGAGCCGCTCGCCGAGTTGCGATTCGAGCGCACGAATCTGTTGCGAGACCGCCGGTTGCGTCAGCGACAGAACTGTGGCCGCCACGGGCGAGGGCGAAGCCCTGCAAGCAGAGGACCGGACGAGCGTAAGGTCGCTGCGTGCCCCATCTTGAACTCGGGCTGATCGAGTAGCGCGGGCACCTCTGCTCGTCGACAGTCAGGTCGGTGCGAGTCGCTTACCGAGCGCCACGAGATCGTGGCGCGCACGCGCGGGATCTCCCGAGAGAGCCATCGTCTCGGCACGGCGAAGCGGCTCGACGACGCGGCCGCCGAAGACGATGCAGCGAACGCCCCGGCGCGCGCAGCGCCGCGCGACGTCGCCCGGCGCCTTCCCGCGCATCGTCGTGACGTCCACCGTTCCCTCGCCCGTGACGACGAGGTCGTAGCCCGAAGGATCGAACCCGATGGCGTCGAGCACGAGCTGCGCGCCGGGCACGAGCTCGGCCCCGAGCGACGCGAGCGCAGCCCCGAGGCCACCGGCGGCACCGGCGCCTGGAAGATCTGCATACGGCGCGAGCGCCGGCATCGACACGAGCCGCTGCTCGAGCGCGACGGCATCCTCGGCGGTCGCGCCCTTCTGCAGGGAGAAGACGCGCGCCGCGTCCACGAGCGGCACGTCGACGTCGCACGCAACGCGCGTGAACGCCGGCAGCTCGTGCACAACCTCCAGCAGCCCCGCTCCGCCGTCGACGTTTGCCGTTCCGCCGAGACAGACGAGCAGCTCACGCGGCCTCCCCACTGCCTGGATCAGCTCGCCGAGCCCGCGACTCGATGCCGCAAAGGGATCGAGCCGCTCCTCATCGAGCGGGATCGCCCCCGCCGACTCGACGGCCGCGACTCCTCCCGGAAGCTCGAGCCAGCGCGCCTCGCGCGGCCGGCCGAAGGCGTCGTGCACAACGGCGGGGTGGAGATCGCCGCCGAGCGTCGCGTGCAGCACGTCGAGCGTGCCCTCGCCGCCGTCGGCGACGGGTACCTCACGGACGTCGTCCGCCCAGGTTCGGAGACCTTCCGCGAGAGCCGCCGCAGCCTCGCGCGCCGTCAGGACGCCTTTGAGGCTAGCCGGACACGCGAGCGCGCGGGCGCTCGACATCGACCTCCGGCTCGGGCTCTGCGGGCGGCGGCTCCTCCTCCGGTGCGTCGGCCTGTGAAGCGTCCGGCATCACCTTGAGCATCGCGACCGACAGCCCTTCACGCGCCAGGAAGATCAGTCCGACGCCGACGCCGACCGACGCCTCGATTGCCTGTAGCCCGAAGCCGAACGCAATTCCTCTCGCCTTCGCAACACCGTAGTACGTGAACAGCGGCAGCGCGACCGCCGCCTGGACGAGACCGACGTTGCCCGGCCAGAGCGGGAAGATCGTCGCCACGTTCATCAGCACGAGCACGAGTCCCGCAGCGGGCAGCGCCTCGTGGATCCCGAACGCGCGCATCGCCGTCCAGACTGCGAAGAGCTGAAACGTCCAGCCGAGGATCTGGAAGAACAGGGCGAGCGCGGCCGCCGCCGGCTCCCGCATCACGCCGAGGCCGTAGCGGATGAGCCTGATTACCTTCCGGATCGCCCCGAGCCCTTCCTCGTACCCGGCGAAGCGATCGTTGCGCGCGCCCATCACGGCCACCGTCAGGAGGATGACGCCGAGCGCGACGACGACGATCAGGCTCGTAACGGCCCAGTCGGGAATCGGCGCGGTCAGCATCACGTACGTGATCAGGCAGATCACCGCGACCAGATCGAAGACACGGTGCGCGAACACCGTGCCGAGCAGCCTCGCCCACGCCCTGGGCTGAGGCATGTGCCGGTCGAGCACGGCGACGCGCGCGATCTCCCCGATCCTCCCCGGCAGGACCGCGTTCGCAAAGAGGCCGACCGAGAAGGCCGAGAACACCAGCATGAACGAGGGATGCGGCTTCTCGAACGCCTGGTTGATGACGGTGCGCCATGCGAGCGCCCGCGCGAGCACGGATAGAAGGTTGAACCCGATCGCGACCACGACCCACTGCCACTGGACGGCCTTGAAGGCGTCGCCGACGGCGCTCCACGCGGGCCCGCGCCACCACAGCAGAGCAGCCACGGCCCCGGCCCCGAGCAACGTCAGCGCAACGCGCACCGGCGTGCTGCGAAGAAGGCTCACGACGCGGCCGCCGCTTCGCGTGAACGACCGGTGACGAGCTCGTAGATCCCGAGCAAGCGTCGCGCGATGTCGTCCCACGAGTAGCGGCGGATAGCCAGCTCGCGGGCGGCGCTGCCGAGCGCTACGCGACGGGGTTCGTCCTCCAGCAGACGCACGAGGGCGTCGGCGAGCGCACGCTCGTCACCCGCAGGGAAGGTGACCCCGACCTCATCGGTCATGACCTCACGGTACCCGTCGATGTGAGACGCCAGCACCGGCGTGGCCGACGCGAACGCGCGTGTCAGGACCATGCCGAAGCTCTCGCCTCCGAGCGACGGCGCGACGAGCGCCTTCGCCTGTAGAAGCTCGGCGGTGAGATCGCGCTGCGAGAGGAGACCGAGCACGTCGATGCCATCGTCGGGGATACGTTCGCGGCTGAGCAAGAGCCGTACCGCGAGCGGGTCGGCACCGGCAATGCGGAGCCGCGCTCCCGTCCGCCGACGCACTTCTGGCCAGGCGCGAACGAGCACGCGAAGCCCCTTGCGCGGCTCGTGGCGTCCGGCGAAGAGGACCTGATGCTCTCTCCCGCTCGGGTCGGCGTTCGGCGGGATCAACACACCGTTCGGCACGACCTCGTACTCCCCCGGAAGCCACGCAGCCGCTGAGTCGCGCGCGTACGGGGAGACGGCAATGCGGTAGTCGAGGCGGTCGGCGAGGAAGCCCCACAACTGCTTGCCGACCTTCATCCACCCGAGCGGCCCGTGTGCGTGAAACGTCGCGACACACGGGACGCGCGCGAGCGCGAGCGCGGCAACGGCGATCGCGGGCGTCATCGGCTCGTGCACGTGCACGACGTCGAACCGCTCGCGCTCGAAGGCGCGCCGGATGGCGCCGACGCTTCGCGGCGAGAGCACGATGTTCGGCAGCGATCCGTTCGCCGGCACGATCACCGACCGTCCGACCGGAATGACGTCGGCCGGCGGATGTCCGTGCCGCCCGAGCCGCGGGTGCAGAACGCGCGTGATGCTGCCCGGCGGGTCGTTCCCCATGATCGTCCGCGTCTCGACGCCGAGCCGCTGCAGCGCCTCCGCCTGCAGCTCGGCGTGCTCGTTGACCGCGCCCCAGAAGGACCAGGAGTACGGGACGACGATCCCAACCTTCATCGCGGCGCAGGATACGGCCCGAGTGCGCTGGCGGACTTTTGGGTGGTCCCGTGCGGCCCCGGCATGTGGAGTAGCCTCCGCGCATGGAACCCGACGAGGGCGTCGTGTTGACGGTGGTGTCCGACGAGCAGGAAGCCGACGTGCTGTGCGGACTGCTCCGCTCGGCCGGCATCGAGTGCGGCTATCGCGATACGCAGGCCATCGACTCGCCGTTCGAAGACTTCACCGCGGCCGGGCCGCGCGAGATCATCGTGCACGAATCGGATCTCGAGGCGGCCAGGGAGCTGCTCCCAGAGTCCGCCGATTGACTGAGCGGCGAGACGGAGGGTGTAACCGTCTAGCCCGATCGGCTCGTGACGCTGCGTGATGTCATAGCTCGGCTCGCTGACTTCGCTGAGGACGAGACGAGGGACGCTCATAGCCCAACCTTGCAGTTGGTTTTGTCTGTTCTTTGAAATCTGAGAGGCCGTCCGCACCGGGTCATCGCGGGCGTCGACCGGCGCGGTTCGTAGCGTCGGTTCGTGGCTGACCACCGCCGGGAGAGCGCCCTCGA
>JBKPDB010000050.1:0-7181 GCA_046727655.1 Actinomycetota bacterium | reverse complement strand
CGAGCTGGATGTTGAAAAAGTGCTCGATACCGAGCTCCCGCACGATCCGCCCGGCGACATCGAGCAGCTCGTCGTCGTTCAGCGTCTCGAAGTACATCGCGAGCCCAGCGCGCAACGACTCGCGCGTCTTCGGATGCGCGAGGAGGATCTCCCCGGAGTGCGCGATCCCGTCGATGGTGCGCTCAGGCCCCTGTGCGAGCTCCATCACGAGCAGATCGGGGCCACCTTCCTCCGGCAGAAGCTGCACCACGTCCGTCAACTGCATGGCGAGGTTCCCCGGCCGCTCCATGAGCAGCTGCTCCGCGCGGTCGACCACCGGGTCGAGGACGCGGAACCCCCGCGAGCCCGAGCTGAACACCGGCTTGAAGCACACGGGACGCTCGGGATAGCCGAGCTGGCGTGCCGCAGCAGCCAGAGCCCGCCCGCCGTTCACCTTGCGCCACGCAGGAGCGCGAACGCCCATCGACTCCAACGCGGCATACGCCGCCGCCTTGTCGTTCGCACGCCGGATCGTTTCCGCGGGCGACACCAGCACCACGGTGTCGTCGAACCGTTCCTTCGCTTCCGCCAGCCCGAGCAGGTCGAAGGACGACTGCGGAAGGACCGCGTCGACGTTTTCCCGCCGGACGATGTCGAGGACGGCGTCTGCGAAGGCGTCGTCGCTTCCCGGCGGGACGACGTAGAACCGGTCGCAGAAGTGCCGGCCAACCGCCTGCGGAGACATGTCCGTCCCGACCAGGCGGACGCCGCGCTCTCCGTTCATCCGCAGTGCGCGAAGGAGCGCAGCGGTTCCCGGGGCGCCCGACGCGGTGACGAGGACGGTGATGTCGCGCATCAGCCGCGCGATGCTACTCAGGAGGGTCGATGCCCGTGTGCACGAGCCTCAGCAGGGCGTCGACGTCGAACTTCAGGCCGATGGACGTTGCAAGCGCGATGCCGTTGGCGACGAGGTTGACGAACTGAATCACCGTCTCCAGCTCGACGTCCGCGCGGTACGCCCCTTCGCGCTGCCAGGACGCGAAGAGCGCCTTCGCCTGCTGCGCCTCTTCCGGCGCCAGCTCCTCGAAGTCCTTCAGCAGCTCGGGGCTCGTCCTGAGACGGTGCGCCAGCTCGAAGTACACGCCGAGCCACTCCGGGCTCTCCTCCGTCATCTGTCGCAGCAGGCCGTCGAGGCCCTGCTGGGAGAGGACGTCGAGGAAGCGGTAGCGGTCTCGCGCTACGAGCGCCAGGAAGAGCGACCCCTTGTCGGGGTAGTAGTTGAAGATCGCGCCGCGCGACAGGCCGATCTCCTTCTCCAGCCGAGAGACCGTGGCGCCGTGGTAGCCGTGGCGGGCGAACGTCCGGCGCGCCCCGTCCAAAATCTGCTCCCGGCGCGCCTCGAGATGCTCTTCGGAGACCTTCGGCACCAGGTGCAGGGAAGAGGAAGGCGACACGGTTCCAGCGCGCGATCTGGCAGCCGTCCTTCCGGCCGAAGCGGGCGCTGACTGAGAAACCGCGCAGGCGGCCGGTGACGACGGCCGGCCTGCCGCGACGTCGCGGCCAGAGGATGGCCGCCACGACGCTCATCGCCCGAGGATAGGCAGGTAGCGCCGCAGGCGCCTCCGCTCGGAAGGGAGGTAGAAGCCGAGCAGCGCCAGGACGACCGGGTACGCGGCCGTGAGCCCGAGCGCGAGCGCCAGCTGGCCGCCGATGAGCTTGCCCAGCACCGTCAGGCCTACGGCCGCGACGGCGAGCGTCGCGACGCGGCGCCACTGGTACGGCACCGGGAACACGCGTTGTGCGCGCCAGGCCATCATCACGAAGAGCAGGGTGTACGCGGACACCGTGGCCACGGCGGCGCCCATCCGCCCGTACGGCGGAATCAGGACGAGGTTGAGCGCGATGTCGACGGCTGCTGCGGCTCCGGTCACGAGCCAGTTCGAACGCGTCTGTCTCGCGCGCCCCGTCCCGATCTGGACGACCACGTAGGCGCCGAAGGCGGCGACGCCGAACGCGAGCGGCGCGACGACGTTCTGCGCGGGATAGAAGGGCTCGGTCGTGATCAGCTTCAGCAGCCACGGCGCGAGCAGGCCGAGCCCGAGGGCGAGCCAGCAGCAGACGTAGACGACGTAGGTGAGGACGAAGCTGTACGTCCGGCCGGCCTCGCGGTCGTCGTCGATCGAATACGCGAAGGCCGGCCACGCGAGCCGGAACGCCGTCAGCAGCAGCACGATCGCCGACGCGAGCCGCACGCCGATCGAGTACAGGCCCACCTCGTGCAGGTCGGAGAGCTTGACCAGGAAGAAGCGGTCGCTGAAGTTCGTCAGCCACAGCGCGACGGCCGACGGCACGAGCGGCAGCCCGAAGCGGTTCATCGCGCGGTAGAGCGACCGGTCGAACTGCAGGCCGAGCGCGCGCCGGTTGTACACGAGCAGGGCGGCATAGACGATCAGCGTCCCCGTGAAGTTGCCGACGAGGACGCCGACCGGCCCCTTCTCGTAGACGACGACGAGCAGCACGGTCGCTGCGATGGTGATCCCGACGTTCGCCATCGTCGCCGCGACGTACGCGCCCGAGCGCTGCTCGACGCGGAAGAGCGAGGTCAGCTGCTCGTAATTCAGGCCTGCCCAGAGGCCGATGAACGCTGCGATGACGAGCCCGTCGTGGCTCGTCGTCCCGAACAGGACCCATGAGATCGGCGCCGACAACACCACGCCTGCGATGAGCGTTGCGGTCGATGCCGCGGCGACGTACCAGAAGGCCGTGCGCACGACGAGCAGGCGCCGGCGCTCTTCCTTCGAGTCGAAGTAGAAGCGGAAGAACGCGCTCTTCATCGCCTGCGCGACGAGTGCGGTGAGCACTGCCGACAGCGCGACGAGTGTCTCGATGAGGCCGTAGTCGCGCGGGGAGAGGTAGCGCGTGTACAGCGGCAGGAGAAGCACGCCGAGCACGCGCGCCACGATGCTGCCGAGGCCGTAGACGGCCGAGTGGCGCATCAGCTCCTTCAGCCGCTCGAACATCAATCCAGCATGGTGTTGTAGAGCTCGATCAAGCGGTCGGCGACGCGCTCGAGGTCGTGGACGCGCTCGACGTACGCGCGGCTTTCCTTTCCCAGACGCTTGCGCAGCTCGAACGACTCGACGAGCGGCCGGAGCTTCTCCACGAGATCGTCCTTCGTCGCGGACACGATCGGAACCTTCACGCCGAACCCTTCCTCGGTCTGCCGGACGGCCGTGTCGTCGAGGTGCGTCACGACGGGTTTCCCGTAGGCCATCGACTCGATGGTGAAGACGCCGTGCCAGAGGTAGTGCATCTGGTCGACGACGATGTCGGCCTGCTTGAAGCGCTCGACGGCTTCGTCGTGCGGGACGCCGTGCACGACGTCGAGGTCGACCGGGAGCTGCTCGCACGCCGCGATCACGTACTTCGTGCCCTTCTTCTCGAGATCGGACGGCGCGTGCACCACGAGCGGTCGCTCCCGTTCGACGGCTGGAACCGGCTCGTAGTCACGCAGGTCGAGGCCCGGAGGAATCACCGCCGTCGCGTCGGGGACCCAGCGCGTCGCCGCATACGAGCCGACGATCGTCGCGTCGAACTTCTTGCGGTACTCGAGCTCTTCGATCCGCTTGCCGCGGATGTCGTCGCCGAGGAAGTGCATGACGGACTTCTTCCGCGAGATCCGGACGATCGGCATGTTGAGCTTCTTCGGGACGAGCGTCTTGCCGAAGTAGAAGTGGAACAGGTCGGTCTGCGGCAGGTACTTCGCGAGCGCCCGCCACTGCACGAACTGCTGTCGCAGCAGGCCCTGCCGGGGCAGGTCGAGGTTGATGTCGTACTCCTCCGGTCGCCACTTCTGCGGCCAGAAGACGAGCAGGCGCGCGTCGACGCCCTTGCGTCGCAGCGCGTTCACGTGCGCCCAGCCCGTGCCGGCGAGGTTGACCGGCAGATGGAGGATGCGAGCGTCCTGCAAGGTCGAAGGCACGGCCCAACGATACGATCGGCGGCCGTGCCCGCCGGCCTGAAACGTCGTCTCCATCGAGCTGCGCGGAGCGCGCGCCATCCGCGGCGGCTTGCCGAGCGGCGGCGGATCCGGGCAGGCGTCGCGGAATTCCTCGGCGGCCGGGAAGAGCTCGCGCGCTACGAAGGCGAGGTGCGCGCGAGCGGCCTGCTCGACCATCTACTCGAAAAAGGGCGTGAGCACCTGGCGTCCGTCGGCGGCAGCGGGCACTCGCTCGGGGCGATCGGCTACACGGAGGGCGTCTATCTCTACGGCGTCATGCGGAAGGTGCGTCCGCGCGCGGCGGTCGAGACCGGGGTGGCGAACGGCTTTTCGACCGCCTTCACGCTCCTCGCGCTGCGCGAGAACGGGGAGGGTGAGCTCCACTCGATCGACCTGCCGCGGGAGGTCGGCCGCGACTACGAGGCCGGGACGTTCTACGAAGGCGAGGGCCGTGCCGGGATCCCGGCCGGCTCGGAGCCCGGCTGGCTGATCCCGCCCGAGCTGAAGGAGCGCTGGACGCTCGTTCTCGGGCGCAGCCAGGAGGCGCTCCCGCCGCTCCTCGAGCGGCTCGGAACCATCGACTCCTTCATGCACGACAGCGAGCACTCGTTCGACTGCATGTGGTTCGAGTTCAACGCGGCGTGGCCGCGGCTGCGTCCGGGCGGAGTCCTGCTCTCGGACGACGTCAACTCGACACCTGCGTTTCCTCGTTTCGCCGCGGAGGTCGGCCGGAAGCCGCTGCGCCTCGCCCACGGGATGGCACTTCTAGAGTGCTGACTCGATCAGCGGGGCAGGCAGAGCAGGCGGTCACGTAGGCCGTCGACGAAGCGGGGTGGCAGGTCGAGGACGGCCGCGAAGTCGAGTACCGAATCGAAGCCGTCGATTCTCTCCCGAACCTCGACGACCCGACGGGCCAGCTCCGGGCTCATTCCGGGCAGCTGTGAAAACTCATCGACGCTTGCGCTGTTCACGTCGACCAGCCCGCCAAAGCTGTCGGCGGTACTACCGATTCCGGCCTCCCGCGCCAAGACCGGGTTCAGTTCAGCGATCCTGCCCGCTTCCTCGCGGTATCTGAGCCGACGGCGCGCGTCCCTCAGACGCGGATTCTCCTCCAGGCTGAGCAGGTCGACCGCCTCCCCGCGGATCGCGAGTGCCTGCACGAAGCCGCCGATCCAACAGCCCAACAGCCCGAACACACCGATCGAGAGCTGCCACTGGTCCTCCTGGTACGCGTCCAGGAAGAAGGTCGAGACACAAATCAGAACGAGGTAGACGGCCGCCCACACAAACCAGCGTCGCCGCCTCGTCCGCATGGCGATATAGCCGAACCCGGCCCAGGTCAAGAAGCCGAATCCCACACCGATCAGCGCGAGCCACCAGGAGTGCTCGAGCTCCCACCAACCCGAACGCTCGGGATCAGCCGCCATTCAACTCTCCGTCTTACTTCTTATGAGATTTCAGGGATGACGCCGCAGTTACGCCGGCTGAACTTTTTCACGCGGTCGGGAACGTGTCAATACGCACGCACCGGTCGGCTTGACAAGTTAGTAAGCACTCGCTAATACTCCACCGCATGGCTGTCGCCACCGAACGAAAGAGCGCCGCGGAGCGCCGGGAAGAGATCCTGGAGGCCGCCCTCGCCGAGTTTGCGGCGCGCGGCCTCGACGGCGCCTCGACCGAGGCGATCGCGAAAGCCGTGGGCATCTCCCAGCCGTATGTCTTCCGCCTCTTCGGGACGAAGAAGGAGCTCTTCATGGCCACGGTCGAGCGCTGTCTGCGCGGGACGCTCGAGCTGATGCGGACGGCGGCGGCCGGCCTTCAGGGCGAGGACGTCCTGCAGGCGATCGCGGCCGCCTACCGAGAGCGCCTCGCGAACCCGACGTACCTGCACGCCCAGATGCAGTCGTACGCGGCCTGCGGGGACCCCGAGATCCGCGAAGTCGTCCGGCGCGGCTACGGCGACCTCTTCGAGTACGTCGAGCGCGCCTCCGGCCTCCCGTCGGACCGGGTGGCGGACTTCTTTGCCAAAGGGATGCTCTTGAACGTCGTCGCCTCGATGGACCTCCTCAACGCCGAGGAGGGCTGGGCGCAGCGTCTGCTCGAGGGTTGTCGGAAGGACGTCTGACAGCCTTTTTTTTGGAGGCGAAGTAAGTGACTACTCACAAGCATAGGGCCGGTTAGCCGCACCCCAGGACGCCAGGAGGCCGGATTCGCCGGCGGTGCCGCGGAGGCCAGCATCGAAAGCAGAGAGACGAACCGGAGGAGAAACCCATGACAGCGAAAACCAAAACCATCTGGACTTTTGCCATTACGTCGGTGGCCGTCTTCATGGCGACCCTCGACAACCTCGTCGTGACCACTGCGCTGCCGGTGATCCGCGAGGACTTGCACGCGACGGTCGAGAGCCTCGAATGGACCGTCAACGCGTACACGCTGACCTTCGCCGTCTTGCTCCTCACGGGCGCGGCGCTCGGTGACCGGTTCGGCCGCCGCCGGATGCTCGCCGTCGGGCTCTTCATCTTCACCGCCTCCTCCGCCGCGGCGGCCCTCGCCCCGTCCGCCGGCGCCCTCATCGCTGCGCGCGCTGCTCAGGGCGTCGGCGGCGCGATCATCATGCCGCTGACGCTGACGATCCTGAGCGCGGGCGTGCCTGCGAACCGGCGCGGCGCCTTCATCGGCGCCTGGAGCGGCATCGCCGGTCTCGCGGTCGCGTTCGGACCGCTCGTCGGTGGCGCGGTCGTCAGCGGTATTTCGTGGCACTGGATCTTCTGGCTCAACGTGCCGATCGGCATCGTGCTGATCCCACTTGCGCTCTCGCGCCTGGACGAGACGCATGGGCCGGCGAACAAGCTCGACCTGCCGGGCGTAGCGCTCGCGAGCGCCGGCTTGACGGGAATCGTCTGGGGCCTCGTCCGTGGCAACGGCCAGGGCTGGACCTCACCGGAGATCGTGTTCGCGCTGACGGGCGGAGCGATCGTCGTCGCCCTGTTCGCGCTCTGGGAGCTCCGGACGGAGACGCCGATGCTGCCGATGCGGTTCTTCCGCAACCGCGTCTTCACGCTGGCGAACGTCGCCTCGCTCCTGATGTTCTTCGGAATGTTCGGCTCGATCTTCCTGCTGTCGCAGTTCTTCCAGACCGTGCAGGGCTACTCGCCGCTCGGCTCCGGGCTTCGCATCCTGCCGTGGACGATCATGCCGATGT
>JBKPDB010000049.1:0-17857 GCA_046727655.1 Actinomycetota bacterium | reverse complement strand
CAGCGGCTCGAACAGCTCCCAGAGTTCGTCCGACACAGTCCACGGCGCGACAGCCATTGGCACCCCTTCCAGCTTGACGACGGACGCCGACGGCCTTCGTCGTCAGGGAACGGGTCCCTTCATTCAGAAATGACTTCTTAGGCTGGGCCCGACGCGGCTGCGAAGCCGGACGAGGCTTACACGCTCATAAGCGATGCGAGCCGCGCGATGCCGTCGTCGATCACGGCCTCGTCGACCATGCTGAACGACAAACGCACGTTCTCGCTGCCGCGCCCGTCCGAGAAGAACAGCGTGCCGGGAACGACGGCGACACCGCTCTCGACGGCGCGGGCCGCCACGTCGGTCGCGTCGACGCCAGACGGCAGGATCAGCCACGAGAAGAAGCCGCCGCGCGGCACCGTCCATCGCACCTCGGCGGGCATGAAGCGCTCCAACGCACCAAGCATGCGCTCGGCCTTGCGCCGGTACAGCGAACGCGATTCGGCGAGCTGCTCGTCGATCCAGCCGCGACGGACGTACTCCTCGAAGAGCCGCTGCCCGAGTGCGCCGGCGCATTGGTCCGTGTTCTGTTTCGCCGAGACGAGCTGAGCGGACACGTCGGCCGGCCCGACCGCCCAGCCGAGCCGCACCCCGGGGAAGAAGGTTTTGGACGTCGTGCCCGCCTGCACGACCACGTCCGGAGCAAGGTTCCAGAGCGTAGGGGCCGCGTCTTCGGCGAAACCAAGCTCGCGGTACGCGACGTCCTCGACGACGAGGAAGCCGTACCGGCGCGCTAGCTCGACGAGGAGCTCGCGGCGTTCGCGGGAGAGGCTGACACCGGCCGGGTTCTGGTGGTCCGGGATCGTGTAGAGGAGCTTCGGCCTGAGCCCATCGGCGAGGCGCCGTTCGAGCTCGTCGACCTCGAGCCCCTCGTCGTCCATCGGCACCGCGACGATCTCTGCCTCGAAGCCCCGGAACGCCATGATCGCGCCGAGGTACGTCGGCCCTTCGACGACGACGAGATCGCCGCGGTCGAGGAACGACTTGCCGACCAGCTCGAGCGCCTCGATCGCGCCGCTCGTGATCAGCAGCTCGTCGTCACCGGGGCGGCGACCGTCCACTGTCTCGAGCCGGTTTGCGAGCGCGTCGAGCGGGCCCGCCAGCCCACGGGTCGGCGCGTACTGAAACGCGGCCGACTCGCCCGTCGCGGCGAACTCTCCGAGCAGCGCGGCAGCGCGCTCGCGAGGGAACGTCACTGGATCCGGGAAGCCCCCCGCGAACGAGATCAGGTCGGGAATGCCGAGCAGTCCGAGGATCTCTGCGATCCCTTCGCCGATATCGCCGCGGGTGCGCGCCGCGAAGAGGGCCTCCCAGGGTGAGGTCTCGCGCGCGACTGCCATCGAAGGGACTATATGACCAGGACGGCCGAGCTCCTGCCTCCAGCCCGCTATTTCTGGAGCTTCGCGCTCCAGCCGAGCGAGCCGGTGTCGCACTTCGTCGCGCCGGCACCATCCATGGTCTGCAGCTGGAAGCTGCCCGACGCGGCCTCGCCGCTGAAGCCGCCGTTCAGCTTGAGGTGCGACGAGCCGCCGCTTTCGTCGATCGCGAAGGTGTGGTCGGGCTGGATGCCCCAGGGCCCAGAGTCAGCGACGGAGATCTGTGAGCTGGCGCCGCTCGATGGACAGGTTCCGGAGTACTCGACCTTGAGGTTCGCGATCGTCCGGCCATCGGGCTGCACCCGAAAAGTGACGTTGCCGCCTCTATAGAGACCCGGCGCAGCGAGCCCGTTCGGCGGCGTCTGCAGGGGGCGCCCGTGGACGACCTCGCAGTCTTTGGCGACGCGGTCCGCACCGTCCGCGTACACGACGTCTTTCCCGGGCCCACAGCGAATCACGTCCCTCCCCGGCCCTCCCGACAGCTTGTCTGCGCCCGGTCCGCCCCAGAGCCGATCGTTGCCGGCGCCCGCGTACAGACGGTCCTGCCCTCTCAGCCCGCGCAGGCGATCGGCGCCGCCGAGACCCTCGAGGGTGTCGTTCCGGCGCGTGCCGGTCAGCACATCCTTGCCGTTCGTGCCCTTGATGACTCGGGCGCCCTTCGACTCACTGCTGCCTTGCAGCGCCCACGCTGTCGCCGCCAGTGCGAGCACTGCGACTGCAAACGCAAATGCGACACCGGCGAGCCGCCGGTGAGAGCGGAGCCGGAACACGTGTTGAGCGTAGCGCGACGATTTTCCTGGTCAAGACCAGCGGCCGACACCTTTTCCACGTATGCGAACATACGTTCGTGCTGCCGGACGCGACGATCCTGCACGCCGACGTCGACGCGTTCTTCGCGTCGGTCGAGCAGCGAGACGACCCTTCGCTCCGCGGACGGCCGGTGATCGTCGGCGGCGGCGTCGTCCTGGCGGCGAGTTACGAGGCGAAGGCGTACGGGGTCTGCACCGCCATGGGAGGACGACAGGCGCGGCGGCTTTGCCCCGACGCAATCGTCGTCCGGCCGCGCATGTCGGCGTACTCCGAGGCCAGCAAGGCGCTGTACCGGGTGTTCGAGAACACGACGCCGCTCGTCGAAGGCCTCTCGATCGACGAGGCGTTCCTCGACGTGCGAGGGCTGCGGCGGCTCGCAGGCAGTCCGGTCGACATCGCGGTGCGCTTGCGGCGCAATGTTCGCGAGCGGGTCGGCCTGCCGATCACTGTCGGCGTCGCGCGGACGAAGTTCCTCGCGAAGGTGGCAAGCGGCGTCGCCAAGCCAGACGGGCTGCTCCTGGTGCCGCCGGAGCGAGAGCTCGCGTTTCTCCACCGGCTTCCGGTCGAGCGGCTCTGGGGCGTCGGGCAGGTGACGGCCGCCAAGCTTCGAGCCCATGGGATCACGACCGTCGGCGAGGTCGCGGCGTTCGGCGAGACGACGCTCGTGTCTCTTCTCGGTCGAGCATCGGGACGGCACTTGCACGCGCTCGCCCACAATCGGGATCCGCGTCCGGTGCAAGCGCGTCGCCGGCGGGGCTCGATCGGCTCGCAGCGCGCGCTGGGTCGTAGGCCCAGATCAGTGGAAGAGATCGACACCGTCCTCGTCGGGCTCGTCGACCGCGTCACCCGCCGGTGCCGCATCGCCGGCCGCGTCGGCCGCACCGTCGTGCTGAGGCTCCGCTTCGACGACTTCTCCCGAGCGACGAGGTCGCACACGCTGCCTCACGCGACCGCGCACACGAACACGATCCTTGCGACGGCGAGAGGCCTGCTCGCGACCGCCGTGCCGATGATCGAGCGGCAAGGCCTTACCCTCGTCGGCGTCACCGTCGCCAATCTGGACAATGACGATGTCGTTCAGCTCATCTTGCCGTTCGATCGCGGAGAGAGCGACGCTCTCGACGCCGCCGTCGACGAGGTGCGCGCGCGATTCGGATCGGACGCGATCACGCGCGCCGTGCTCCTCGGCCACAACCACGGACTCGTTGTGCCGCTCCTGCCGGATTGACGAGCGACCCGCAGCGGGCACGCGAGGGCGTAGGATCGGACCTGGTTCGTTCACGACCCGCAAGGGGGCCAAAGATGGCGGTGAAGCCAGTTCCAGAGGGGTTCCACACCCTCACGCCGTACCTCGCGATCGAGAACGCGGCGGAGGCGATCGAGTACTACAAGAAGGCGTTCGGCGCGGAGGAGAAGTTCCGGATGGACGCGCCCGACGGCAAGATCGGTCACGCGGAGATTCAGATCGGCGACTCGCTCGTGATGCTCTCCGACCCGTTCCCGCAGTCATCGACCAAGGCGCCCACCGAGCTCGGTGCCACGACCGGCAGCGTCTTCATGTACGTCGAGGACGTCGACGCCGTCGTCAAGCAGGCGGTCGATGCAGGCGCGACGGTGACGATGGAGGTCGCAGACCAGTTCTGGGGCGACCGTTTCGGCACGATCACCGACCCCTTTGGACACATGTGGTCGATCGCGACACACATCGAGGACGTCCCGCCGGAGGAAATGGCGGAGCGTGCGAAGGCCGCGATGGCCGCGATGAGCAGCTGAGAGCTTCGCCTGCGCGGCCGTCGGCCACCGGGTGGCGGCCATGCGCAGCGGCGTCCTGCTGACCCGGAAGGAGGAATTGTGGCGAAGAGCAAGCGCGGGCGCGAGGTCCCCCGCCCGTTCGAGTTCCACTGGGGCGGCGGCCAGATCATCGAGGAGGCGTCGTACATCGGGAAGTACACCGAGCCCGCGATCCAGCTCCTCGAGTACGAGGACGGCGGCTCGTACGGGATCCGCTTCTGTTACTACAACCACGACGGGCGCTTCCAGCGGAGCCCGATGATGATCGATAGCGAGGACTCGCTCGAAGGGCTGCGCGCCGCGCTGAGGCAAACGCCCAAACTGCGCGCGCTCTTGAAGAAGCTTGTGACTTAAGCCGGAGTCGGCAGGCCTTCGATCGCCTGCAGCGCGCGGTCGATCTCGGCCTCGTCCAGCGCGACGTCCTCGAGGTTGCCGGCAAAGTAGTTGTCGTACGCGGCCATGTCGAAGTGGCCGTGGCCGGAGAGGTTGAACAGGATCGTGCGCTCCTCGCCTGCCTCGTCGGCCGCCTTGGCAGCCTCGATCGTCCCGTGGATCGCGTGCGCCGCCTCGGGCGCGGGCAGGATCCCCTCCCTCCCCGCGAACAGGACGGCGGACCCGAAGACGTCACTCTGGAGATACGCCTCGGCGCGAATCAGCCCGTCGCGCGCGAGCTGCGAGATGAGCGGGGCGACACCGTGATAGCGGAGCCCGCCCGCGTGGATCGGTGCCGGCACGAAGTCATGTCCGAGCGTGTGCATCGGCACCAGCGGCGTGAGCTTGCTCGTGTCGCCGAAGTCGTATGCGAAGAGGCCGCGCGTCAGCGTCGGGCACGCCGCGGGCTCACACGCGAGCACCTCGATCTCCCGACCGGCGATCTTCTCGCGGAGGAACGGAAACGCGAGACCGGCGAAGTTCGAGCCGCCGCCGACGCAGCCGATGACGAGGTCCGGGAACTCGCCCGCGAGCTCCATCTGCTGAAGCGCCTCTTGCCCGATCACCGTCTGGTGCAGAAGCACGTGGTTGAGCACGCTCCCGAGCGAGTATGCGGTGTCCGCGCGACCGGCCGCATCCTCGACCGCCTCCGAGATCGCGATGCCGAGACTGCCCGGCGAGTCCGGATGCTCCTCGAGGATCGCGCGACCGCTCTGCGTCTCGTTCGAAGGGCTCGGCACGATCTCGGCTCCCCATGCCTGGATCAGCGAGCGCCGGTTCGGCTTCTGCTCGTACGAGATCCTGACCATGTACACCTTGCACTCGAGGCCGATCAGCTTGCAGGCGAATGCGAGGGCGCTCCCCCACTGGCCGGCGCCTGTCTCCGTCGAGAGCCGGGTCCGCCCTTCCTGCTTGTTGTAGAACGCCTGCGCCACCGCGGTGTTCGGCTTGTGGCTCCCCGGTGGGCTGACGCCTTCGTACTTGTAGTAGATGTGCGAGCGAGTGCCGATCGCCGCCTCGAGGCGACGGGCGCGGTAGAGCGGCGTCGGTCGCCAGAGGCCGTAGATCTCCAGCACCTCCTCCGGGATGTCGATCTCGGGCTCCTCGCTCACCTCCTGGCCGATGAGCGCCATCGGGAAGAGCGGAGCGAGATCGTCCGGCCCGACCGGCTTTCCGGTGCCCGGATGCAGCACCGGCTGCGGAGCCGTAGGCATGTCGGAGCGGATGTTGTACCAGCGGCGCGGTAGCTGCGATTCCTCGAGGAGGAACTTCGTCTGGGTGCCGCCGCCGGCGCGCGCCTCCTGCACGCCGCGAGCATAGACCGTCGGCGCGGTGGTGGGTACGACACGCCGACGGCCCTCGTCTACCCTCGGGCAGATGGAAGATCGTGGCGTCGACCGCACCGAGCCCTTCGAGGAATACGTCGAGGAGGCGCTTGGCTCGCTGCCGCCCGAATTGAGCGCGGAGCTGTCGAACGTCGAGATCGTGATCGAGGACGAGCCGCCGCCGGGTCGGCGGCTGCTCGGTCTCTACGAAGGCGTGCCGCTCACGAGGCGCAACACCAACTACGGCGCCGTGCTGCCGGACAAGATCACGATCTACCGGGGCCCGCTCGTGCGTCTCTACGGACGCGACCCGGAGCAGCTGCGCCGCCAAGTCAGGCGCGTCGTCCTGCACGAGATCGCGCACCACTTCGGCATCAGCGACGAGCGGCTGGTGGAGATCGACCGCTACTAGGTCGGCATCCAGACTAGCGCCAGCTGGGTGACGCGCACATCCGTCGCCTCGAGTCGAATCGACGCCGTCTCGAGCGCCGACTGAAGCCGGTCCTGCTTCGCCTTCAGCGGTGGCGGAAATGCTCGAGGAGCCGGCGCCGGCGACCGGCACGACTCGCCGGCGCTGACCTACTCGGTCTGGAGGCCTTCGGCGCCGGGCTCCGCAGTCGGGAGCTTGGGGTCCATCCGATCCAGCGCGTCGGTGAGGAGCTCCGCTACCGCCACCGCCTTCACCCAGTTGCGATCCGCCGGGACGACGTACCACGGCGCCCACTCGGTGGAGGTCTCGGTCAGTGCCTCCTCGTACGCCGCCATGTAGTCGTCGAAGCGCTTGCGAACCTGGAGGTCGTCGAGCCGGAACTTCCAACGTTTCTCCGGGTCGTCGATCCGCTCCTGAAGACGCTTGCGTTGTTCTTCCTTCGAGACGTTCAGGAACACCTTCACGATCGTCGTTCCCTCGTCGGTCAGCATGCGTTCCCACTCGCAGATGTGACTCGGCCGACGCCGCCACACGTCTTCGGGGGCGAGGCCGAGCATCCTGACTGCGACGATGTCCTCGTAGTGCGAGCGGTTGAAGATCCCTAACTCGCCGCGCGCCGGCAGTTCCTCATGCACACGCCACAGGTAGTCATGGGCAAGCTCCTTCGACGTGGGCGCCTTGAATGAGACGACGCGGCAGCCCTGAGGGTTCAACCCGGTGAACACGGAGCGAATGACGCCGTCCTTGCCGGACGCGTCGAGGCCCTGCAGAACGAGCAGGAGACTGCGCGTGCCCTCCGCGTAGAGGCGCTGGTGAAAGACCGCGAGCCGCTCGTGGAGCTCGGCGAGCAGCTTCTTCGCGTCTGCCTTCCCGAGCGCGAGCTTGTCACGTGGGTCACGGTCGCGGATTCGGGCCGGCATACCAGGCTCGACCCTGAGCGAAGTGATCATCGCCCTCGGCATCTCCGCGACCACTATTTCGGCCCGCCTCGAGACGAGTCAAGGCGCGACCCGCGTTGGAGGCGCTGCACTACGATCGCAATACGGTCCGCTGCTACCCCAAACTACGGCGGCCGGGTATACCGACTCAGTGGAATCCGAGCACCCGATCCCGATGACGTCTGGCTCGTCGGAAGCCGCCTTCGTCAGGATCGACCCCTCGACGCCGCAGGTCGCGCCGAACGATCATTTCCTCAACCGCGAGCTTTCGTGGCTCGACTTCAACGAGCGTGTGCTGGCACTCGCCGAACGACGTTCGCTTCCGCTGCTCGAGCGCACCAAGTTTCTGGCGATCTGCAGCAGCAATCTGGACGAGTTCTTTCAAGTGCGAGTGGGCGGCCTGAAGATGCAGCTGGAGGTCGGAGTAGCGCCCCGGAGTGCGGCCGAGGAGGGGCCACGCGAGCGGCTCCGGGCGATCAGCGAGCGCGTTCGGTCGCTGATCGCGCGACGCGCTGAAGTCTTTCGAGCGCACGTGCACGATCTCGCCGAGGCAGGAATTCACCTCTCCCAGTGGGACGACCTCGACGACGAGAGCCGCGCTTACCTCGAGCGGGCGTTCGAGGAGCGCATACGGCCCGTCTTGACGCCTCTTGCGGTCGGTCCCACGCACCCTTTCCCGTACATCTCGAATCTGTCGCTCAACTTGGCCGTTGTCGTACGAGCCCCCGGCGAGCTGACACGGCGGGTCGCGCGCGTCAAGGTGCCGCCGTTGCTACCGCGTTTCCTTGCGACTCAGGACGGCACGCGGTTCGTCCCCCTCGAGCAGATGATCGCAAGGCGGCTGTCGACGCTCTTCCCGGGGATGGAGATCGTCGAGTGCTCGCCTTTCCGCGTGACGCGCAACACCGACTACGACATCGAGCTCGACGGCACCGCGGACATGGTCGCTGCAGTTGAGTCGGTGCTCCTGCGCCGCCGCCGGTCTCCCATTGTCGTCCGTCTCGAGGTCGAGCCCTCGATGTCGGAAGAGACCTTGAGCCTGCTCACGCGCGAGCTTCGGCTCGATCCAGACGACGTCTATCGCATCAACGGTCCGCTCGGGCTCAGCGGCCTTTGGTCCATCTTCGGGCTCGACCGTCCGGATTTGAAGCTCGAGGCTTGGAGGCCCGTCACCCAGGCGCGACTCATCCCGGCAAAAGATTCTCGAGCCCCGGACTTGTTCGACGCCATCCGTGAGGGAGACGTGTTGGTTCAACATCCCTACGACTCATTCGAAACGTCGGTCGAGGCATTCATCGAACAGGCCGCACACGATCCCTCGGTCCTTGCGATCAAGCAGACGCTGTACAGGACCTCGGCGGACGAGAGCAGCATCATGGAGTCGCTCATCCGCGCCGCCGGCGAGGGCAAGCAAGTCGTTTGCGTCCTCGAGCTGAAGGCCAGGTTCGACGAAGAAACGAACATCATTTGGGCGCAGAGGCTCGAGGATGCTGGTGTGCATGTCACCTACGGTGTCGTCGGGCTCAAGACGCACGCAAAGCTCTCCCTCGTAGTTCGCGACGAGCGAGACGGCTTACGGCGATACGCGCACATCGGCACCGGCAACTACAACCCGGAGACAGCGCGCAGCTACGAGGACATCGGGCTGTTCACGGCCGTCCCCGACTTGACCGAAGACGTCTCGGACGTCTTCCATCTCCTCACCGGCTACAGCCGCCAGCAGGAGTTCGGAGCCTTGTTGGTGGCACCCGCGGTCATGCGAGGCGGTCTCCTCGACCTCATCCGAGGGCAGGCACGCCCCGGCGGGCGGATCGCGATGAAGCTCAACAGCCTTGTCGATCCCGAGCTCATCGAGGCGTTGTACACCGCCTCGCAGGACGGAGCTCAGGTCGACCTGATCGTCCGCGGAATCTGCTGTTTGCGACCCGGCGTGAAGGGGCTCTCTGAGACGATTCGAGTCCGCTCGATCGTCGGCCGCCACCTCGAGCACTCACGCATCTTCAGATTCGGCCTCGACAACGACGCCACGTACCTGATCGGATCCGCCGATCTCATGGAGCGAAATCTCGACCGCCGCGTGGAGGTGCTTGCTCCCGTGAACGCGCCCTCTCTGCGTGCTCGCCTCGACAAGATCTTCGAGACGCTCGAAGCGGACGACGCTCTAGCCTGGGAGCTCGAATCGAGTGGGTGCTGGCATCGCGTGAGGGCGAACGGCAGTCTCAATGCCCAGGTCGAGCTCGAGCGCGATGCGCTCGAGCGAGCTCGCCGCATTGCAGCTGTCTAGAGACGCCGCGTAGCGGCCGAGCGTCGCGCATAGGGTCCGGCGACGTGAGACGTGTCCCGCTCTACGCGCTGTTCGTCGCCGACTCGATCTCGCTCGTCGGCAACGTCGTAGCGCAGCTTGCGATCCCATGGTTCGTCCTCGTGACGACCGGCAGTCCGGCGCTGACCGGCCTCGCGGTCTTCGTCAACTTCCTTCCCGTCGTCCTCGCCGGGTTCTTCGGCGGCGTCATCGTCGACCGGCTCGGGTACCGCGCGATGAGCATCGTCGCCGACCTCGCGAGCGCCGCGGCGGTTGCGGCGATCCCGCTGCTGCACGCTACCGTCGGCCTAGAGCTCTGGGAGCTCATGATCCTTGTCTTCCTCGGTGCTCTCCTCGACGCTCCCGGAGCGACCGCACGGGTTTCCCTCTTTCCCGATCTCGTCGAGCGCGCTGGCGTTCGGATGGAACGGGCAAATGGGATCCGCGGCGCGATCCAGCAGGGCTCCTGGCTCGTCGGAGCTCCCGTCGGCGGAATTCTCGTCGCAGAGCTCGGCGCGACAACGGCCCTCTGGCTCGACGCAGCAAGCTTCCTCGTCTCCGCGGCGCTCGTCGGCGCCTTCGTGCCGGCTGCGAGGCGTGTCACGGACAGCGAGACCCCGCGTGGCTATCTGACGGAGCTCGCGGAAGGGTTGCGCTTCATCTGGAGCCGTCGGCTCGTCCGGGCTTTCGTCGTCACCGTTCTGATCACGAACCTCCTCGACGCGCCGTTTCCAGTCGTGATGCCGGTGTTCGCCCGCGAGGCATTCGGGAGCGCCGCCGATCTCGGCTTGATGTACGGCGCGTTCGGCGGAGCCGCGCTCGTGGGAGCTCTCGCGTACAGCGCGGTCGGGCATCGGTTGCCGAGGAGGCTGACGTTCGTCTCCTGCTTCACGGTCGTGCCGCTTCTCTACCTCGTCATGGCGACGCTGCCGTCTCTCCCGGTCACGCTCGCTGTCCTCGCCCTCAGCGGCCTCGCGGCAGGGCCGATCAACCCGCTGATCAACACTGTGCTGTTCGAGCTCGTCCCTCCGGATCTGCGGGGACGGGTGTTCGGAGCATTCAAGGCCGGCGCGTGGGCCTCGATTCCGCTCGGAGTCCTGCTCGGCGGCGTCATCGTGGGAGCGATCGGCGTGGCGGGAACGTTCCTCGGCATCGGGCTCTGCTATCTCGTCGTCACCTGCTACGGCTTCTTCAATCCCGCGTTCCGAGCAATGGATCGGCGGCAGACGGGCACTCTCGACAACGCGCCCGTCTTGGAGAACACTCCCGTGCCTAAGGGATGAGCAACACGACCGAGCAACGCGACGCCCTCATCAACCGCCTGTTTCAGGCAACCCTCGGGACGTGGGATCTCCTCGCCCTGTACCTCGGGGACAGGCTCGGCTTCTATCGGGCGCTCGTGAACGGGCCGCTCACGTCCACCGAGCTGGCCGCCGCAACCGGGACACATGAGCGTTACGTCAGGGAATGGCTCGAGCAGCAAGCAGCGGGCGGAATTCTCGACGTCGACGATGCGCACGCCGAGGCGGCCGATCGGCGCTTCGAGCTTCCGCCCGGACACGTCGAGGCGCTCCTCGACGAGGCGAGCCTCAACTACATCGCCCCGATCGGGAAGCTCGTCGTCGCGTGCACGCAGCCGCTCGATGCGCTGCTCGCTGCGTTCCGCACCGGCGACGGCGTTCCCTACGCCGACTACGGCGCAGACCTTCACGAAGGCCAGGCGGAATTCACGCGCCCGATGTTCGAAGCGCTGCTCGGCACCGAATGGCTCCCGGCCATCTCCGAGATGGATGCTCGTCTCAGGAGCGACCCACCCGCCCGTGTCGCGGACGTCGCCTGCGGCGAGGGCTACTCGAGCCTTGCGATCGCGCGCGCCTACCCGAAGACCATCGTCGACGGCCTCGATCTCGACGACGCTTCGATCAGGGCCGCGCGCGAGCATCTCGAAGGAAGCGATGTCGAGGACAGGGTCACATTCCACCTGCGTGACGCGGCCGATCCGGAACTGGCCGGCCGGTACGACCTCGTCTACATCCACGAGGCGCTCCACGACATGTCCTACCCGGTGCAGGTCCTCGGTGCGTGCCGGGAGCTTCTCGGCGAAGGCGGCTCGGTCGTCGTCGCCGACGAGCGCGTCGCCGACAAGTTCAAAGTCCCGGGAGACGACATCGAACGCTTCTACTACGGCTTCAGCCTCCTGCACTGTCTGCCCGTCAGGATGGTCGGCGAAGGCGCAGCGGGGACGGGCACTGTGATGAGGGCGGACACCGTCCGTCACTACGCCGAGGAGGCGGGGTTTCGCACGTTCGAAGTCCTGCCGATCGAGAACGACTTCTACCGCTTCTACCGACTCGTGCCGTAGCGTTCACGGAGGATTCGGGCCCAGCGCATCGAACTGCTCCCTTCGGTGCAGGTCGTGGATCTCTCTCACGCCTACCACGCCGGGATGCCGATCTTCCCGGGGTTGCCGCAACCGTCCTTCACGCCGATCGCGAGGGTGGAGGAGGACGGATACGCAATGACCGACTACCACTTGCTCAACCACATTGGTACGCATGTCGACGCGCCCGCGCATCAGATCTTGGGCGGCGACACACTCGATGAGATCGGGCTCGAACGACTCGTGACTGACGCCGTGACGATCGATGTGTCGGACCTCGACCCAGGCCCCCTCACGGCGGGTGAGCTCGAACCCCACCTCGACAAGCTCCGGACAGGCGACATCGTCTTCCTGTTCTCGAACAACGGCCGGAACTGGGGCACGGACGCCTATTGGACGGGCTGGAGTTATCCGGACCGGGATGCGTCGCGCGTACTGATCGAGAAGGACATCTCTGCGATCGGCTTCGACGGTCCTTCCGCAGATCCCGTCGACTCGACGACCTTCGAGCTCCACCGGATCTGGCTCGGCGCAGGGCGGCTGATCATCGAGAACGTGACGAACCTCGACCAGCTGCCCGAGCGGACTCAGGTCGTCGTCGCCCCACTCAAAGTTCGCGAGGCGAACGGCGCGCCGGTGCGCATCTTCGCCCTGCTACCCGATAGAGAGGGAGGTAAGCCATGACCGCGCCGGTCAATGAGCCGCCACGCACGACGTGGTCGGTCGGTGCTCTGCGGCACGGCGTCCTCAACCTCGCGGACGCCTTCGCCCAGTCGCTCGCCCTACTCTCACTGGCGCTCGGTGTTGCGACCGCCACCTCCGCCGCCGCCATCTCGGCAGGCGCGGCCACGCCATGGGCGTACATCGTCGCGGGAGTCGGCTGCCTGTGCCTCGCCTCCGTCATTGTGCGCTTCACGGCGCGGATGGCAAGCGCCGGCGGCATCTACACATACATCGCGCGCGGCTTACACCCGAATGGCGGGTTCATCGGCGGGTGGCTGTATGGGACCGCCTTCGCCGTGGGGATCTCCTTCGTCATGTGCATCGGCGCCGTAACGATGGCGACGCTCTTCGACCAGCACACGAGCTGGAGCCCGAGCTGGTTTCAGTGCTTCCTTATCCTGCTCGGCGGTCTGCTCCTCTTTGCCTTCTTCGACATTCGCCTCTCGACACGCACGCAACTCGTCCTGGGCGCTGCCGGAGTGGCGGCAATCCTTCTGCTGGCAGTCGTCATCCTCGCAAAAGGCGGCGACTCCGGTGTCACGCTCCAGCCGCTCAATCCGGAGAACCTTCCATCGACCCACGGATTGTTCCTCGCCGTCGTCTTCGCCTTCACCGGGTTCATCGGGTTCGAAGCCGCTGCCGTATTGGGTGAGGAGGCCGCCGACCCGCGCCGGGCCATCCCACGGGCGATTCTCACCGCCGCCGTCGTCGCCGTCGTTTGGTATGTCTTCATCACCTGGACGATGTCGGTCGGTTTCGGCGTTGCGAACGCCGGTAAGTGGGCACAGGATGTCGCCCCGCTCGACACGCTCGCCAACCGCTACTCAGGAACCTGGCTCTCAGTGCTCGTCGACATCGCGGTCATCACGAGCGCGTTCATCGCATCGCTCGCCGGGCTGCATCTGACCGCTCGAACGTTCTTTGCGATGGGCCGCGAGGGCGGCCTGCCGCGAGTCTTCGCGTGGACCCACCCTCGCTGGCGAACACCGTGGGTCGGCATCGGCTTCTCGCTTCTGATCACCTTCGTGCTCGGCCTGACTCTCGCTCGGCATTGGACGAGCCCGGCGCCCGCCCCCTTTACCTACATCCAGTTCATGGCGCTGACCGCCACGCTGGGAGTCCTCAGCGCGTACATCCTCGTCGCGCTCTCCGGCATGGTCTTCTTCTGGCGGGCCCGTGGCGAAAACGTGGCCTATAACGTCATCCTGGACATCGCCTTGCCGCTCGGCGCGATCGCGATCTGTGGCTACACGATCTACAAGTCGGTGCATCCGCTGCCTCCCTCACCGATGAAGTACGGCCCTTGGGTCGCCCTCATCTGGTTCGTCATCGGCGTCGCGATCGTGATCTGGCTCTCGCTGACGCATCCAGACCGTGTCCGCGCCTTCGGCTCGATCCTCGGCGAAGGCGAAGCGATTCCGCCGGGACGGGACAGCGAGGTGCGTCCCGTTCTCAATCCGTAGGAGACTTGCGGGCGGTGCTCCTCCTCAGACGAGGGACGGCAGTTGTACGCGTGATCTGCTCCTCCGGATTCTGTTCTGTCGGCGAACCTGGCCTACTCGATCCGAGTCGACTCCATGATCCAGTTCTTGTCCCAGGTAGCGCCCCTGTCGAAGGAGAACGACTGCTCCCAGAGCAGTGAGTCGTTGCCCCTGATCGTCCAGTCGTAGCGGACTCTCACGGGCACTTCCTGAACGACGTCGTCGCACTCGAACTGACCGGTGCCACCACCTTCGAACCGCCCGACGACGGGCTCATCGAGCCGGCCGCCGCCGATCGTCGAAGCCCACCAGATCCGCCAGACCCCCGTTTCCGGCTCGAACAGTCGGAGCGTGAAGCCTTCGAAGCCGGGCCTTCCGGGGAAGTTCGGCGCCTTGTACGTGTCGACGTTCCCGAGGCCGCCGAGGATCGGGCGCGCCTCGCCCTCCGCCTCGAACTCGACCCACTCGGTGTCGCCCTCGACGGTCATGTTGACCTTCTTGCGGTTTGCGATGTGCCACTTCCCGAAGACGAAGTCGAAGTCGTGACGCCCGTCTTCAGCGGTGCTGACGCGTTCGGCTTCCAGCATGTCGGCCCCTCTCGGTCGAAGGAGCCACAGACGGTAGAGCCGATTGCGGTCAGTTTTTGTCCGCAAGTGTGGTTGAATCCGGGCATCTCTCGTCCAGCGTCCCGGCTCCTCGCGTTCCTCGAGCTGCTGCAGAGCCGGCTCGTCGTCGACGGACGCGCAGCGGTGCAGGAGCTGGGTGTCAGCGAGCGCACCATTCGTCGCTACGCAGTCGCGCTGCACGACATCGGCATTCCCGTCGACGGTCAGCCCGGCATCGGCGGCGGTTACCGGCTTCGTGCGGGAACGCGGCTGCCGCCGCTCATGCTCTCCGATGAGGAAGCGGCCGCAGTCGTCTACGGTCTCATCGTCGCGGAGCAGCGCGGGCTCAGCGGCGCGGACGGCGCGCTGACGAAGGTCGCCCGCGTGCTCCCGGACCGCCTGACGCGACGCGTCGAGCGCCTTCGGGACAGGGTCAGTCTCTCCGGAGAGCCCGATCCGGCGCCCGTCTCCAGCGAGATGCTGCTCGTGATCGCGGAGGCCGTACGTCGCCGGCGCTCGCTGCAGATCGGCTACGCGCGCCGCGACGGCAAGTCGAGCACGCGCGAGATCGACCCGCTCGGCCTCGTCGCGCGCCGGGGCCGCTGGTACGTGCCCGCGCGCGACCGCAGCAGCAACGAGGTGCGCACGTTCCGAGCGGACCGCATCGCCCGCGCCACCATCGGCGAGCCGGCAGCGCCGCCCGAGCCGGACTTCGACCCAGCTGCCCACGTCGTCCGGATGCTCGCCCGCCTGCCGCGCGCCTGGGAGATCGTGGTGGAGCTCGACGCGCCCGTGAGCGAGATCGCGGGCAGAGTGCCGGCCACGGTCGCGGAGCTCACACCGGCAGGGTCTGGCACGCGGCTCCAGATGCGGGCCGACTCGCTGGACTGGGTCGCGGGCGTTCTCGCCGGCCTCGGCGCGGACTTCCGGATCATCCGCCCGGACGAGCTCCGCGAGCGTGTCGCGGACCTCGCCTCCAGGCTGATGATCAGCTCGCGGAGCGCACCCGCGTAGCCTGGACCGCAGGCAGCCTCGGCGCGCAGCGAAGGTCGCGTCGGACTCTTTCCCGCTCTATGCTCGCGCGGACGCAGGCCGCATCGCAGACCGTCACGGATGGAGCACACGCTTGACCCCGCCCGGCTCGGAGATCACCTGGACCGGCTCTACCGGGCCGCGTGGGCTTTCACGGGCTCCCGTGAGGACGCCGAAGACCTCGTCCAGGAGACGTACACGCGCGTACTCGGCCGCCCGCGCTTTCTGCGCAACGAAGACGACCTCGGCTATCTCCTCCGCGCGCTGCGCAACACCTTCCTGACGATGAAGCGGACCGAGGGCCGCCGGCTGCGGCCCGATCCGCTGCCCGATGCGCTCGACCTCGTCGCCGACCCGCATGCGCGCCGACCGGAGAACGCACTCGAGGCGAGCGAGCTCTACTCGGCGGTCGCAGCGCTCCCGGACGAGTTCCGCGACGTGCTCGTCGCGGTAGACGTCACCGGCCTCTCGTACAAAGAGGCCGCACGCGCACTCAAGATCCGCGAGGGGACGGTGATGAGCCGCCTCTATCGCGCCCGCCAGCAGGTCGTGCGCCGAATCGAAGGCGAGTCGGCGGGAGCAAGCTAGCCGGTGTCGATCGTTCCGACCAGCACCTTCTGACCGGAGGATGCCTGATTCCCGTCGGCGCGCTCGCGCGTGACTGTCAGCGTCGGGAAGTCCACGGGCGACACACCAGCCCAGAGCGTGAGCTTTCTGCCTTCGTTGAACGTCCCGAGCGGCACGAGGACGCCGGAAGCGTTCTTCAGCCACGCCTCGTAGAACCGCCCGTCGGCGAGGCGGGGCAGGCCCGTCGCGTCGAGCTCGATCTGCCAGCCTGAGGTCGTCTTCGTCAACGTCGCGTCGCCACCGGCACCGGGCGCCAACTGCGTGGATGCGAGAGCCGCGTGAAACTGATTGCCGGCTGCGCCAGAACCGAAGACGCCCGATGCGACCGCGATGACGACAGCCAGCGCTGCAGTTGCCGCCACGGGAAGCAGTACGAGGCGACGGGACACCCGTGCGGGGCGCGCCTGTCGTTGCGCGTCGATCCGCGCTCGCAGCGCCGCCGGCGCCTCGACCTCAGCGGCGGCGCCTTGTGCAAGCGCGACGGCGCGCTGTTGCTGCGCTAGCCGCTCGGCGAGCTCCGGCGATGCCGCCACCCGTGCCTCGAGCGCGGCACGGCGGTCCGGCGCGAGCGACCCGTCCGCCAGCGCGGCCAGCTCGACGACCTCCTGACTGCCGGCCTCGTCTTTTCGACTGCGTCTCATCACCACTGCAGCACGAAAGGTAACGCCGACCGGAGTCCGACGGCCCGGCACAGGAGAGTCGCTCTTCCGAAGAGCCTTCACAGACTGGAGGACCCCGTTCGGCCCCCGGCCATTCCCGAAGCGGTTGGGTTGATCATCGTGGGAATAGACCCGCTCTCCCCGGTGTCTCTAGCCACACGAGACCTCAACGACTCCGAAGGGGGAGCAACCATGAAGAAGCTCGTTCGACTCACAGCACTCGCCGCGGCCGCCGTCGTGGCGACGATTGTGGCGGGTCAGGCGATTGCCGCCCCGCCGACGCGGGTGCACGAGTCGTCATCGCACTCCAAGGACGCCAAGTTCAAGGAGCCGAAGCTGAAGCACGGTCTGTTGAAGATCAAAGGCACCAAAGAAGACGACAAGATCACCTTGCGGCTGAAGGCCGGCGACCCCGGAATCCTCGAGGTGGACGTCGGTGACGACGGTTCTGCTGATTTCATCTTCCGGCGTGCGTCCGTCGAGCGAATCGACGTCAGCGCCCGTCGCGGCGATGACCTCGTTCGGATCGACGAGAGCAACGGAGCCTTCACCGACACAATCCAGACGAAGCTCGACGGTGGTGACGGAGTCGACAACCTGATCGGCGGCTCGGGCGTCGAGACGTTCCTCGGCGGCGACGAGAATGACTCGATCGACGGCAACCGTGGCAACGACGTTGCGTTCATGGGCGCCGGCGATGACACCTTCATCTGGGATCCGGGTGACGGCAACGACACGATCGAGGGCCAGGACGGCACCGACACGATGCGCTTCAACGGCGCCAACGTCGCCGAGCAGGTCGACGTGTCCGCCAACGGCCAACGGCTCAGGTTCTTCCGCCAGCCCGGCAACGTCCTCATGGACACCAACGACGTCGAACGCGTCGACTTCAACGCCCTCGGCGGCG
>JBKPDB010000048.1:0-51532 GCA_046727655.1 Actinomycetota bacterium | reverse complement strand
AGGAGCGCCGCGTCACCGTCCTCCGGCTCGAACAGCCGAGGCCGGCCGTAGTGGAGGAGGTAGCCCTCGTAGATCGTCTCGATCCCGAGCGCGTAGCGCTCCTCACCCAGCGTGGAGAAGATCGCCTCCCGCTCTTGCAACTCGGGATCGCGCAGCGCTTCGGTCCAGAGGGAGCTCTCGCGACCGGCCTCGGCAGCAATCGTGTCCCAGAGATCAGCGTTCGAACTCGGCAACGGCCTGAACCGTACGGTCGACCTCGTCGTCTCCGTGTGCGAGCGACACGAACATCGCCTCGAACTGGCTCGGCGCGACATAGATCCCGGCGGCGAGCAGGTGCCGGAAGAGCGCTCCGTAACGTTCGACGTCGCACCGCTCGGCGTCGTGGAAGTCGCGGACAGGGCTGTTGGTCATGAAGAGCGTCGCCATCGCGCCGACTCGTTGCACGCGCCCGAACGGCGCGAGGCCTGCCTCGAGCCTCGCTCCGAGACGTTCGAGCTCCTCGTAGACCGTCTCGTCGCGTAGCCGCCGCAGGACCGAGAGACCGGCGGTCGTCGCGAGTGGATTCCCCGAGAGGGTTCCGGCCTGGTACACGTCCCCCCCGGGCGCCAGCCGGTCCATCACGTCCGCCCGACCGCCGAACGCCGCGAGCGGCAGCCCTCCGCCGGCGATCTTCCCGAGGATCGTGAGATCCGGGGTCACGCCGAAGCGCTCCTGCGCGCCCCCGCGCGCAACGCGGAACCCGGTGATCACCTCGTCGAAGACGAGGAGCGCGCCGGACGCGTCGCAAAGCTTGCGCAGCGCCTCCAGGTAGCCTCGCTCAGGCGGAACGACGCCCATATTCCCTGCCACCGGCTCCACGAGGATTGCCGCGAGGCCTTCTCCGTACTGCGCGACGGCCGCAGCGACTGCATCGACGTCGTTGTACGGGCACACGATCGTGTCGGCAGTGACGGCAGTCGGAACGCCCGGACTCGAGGGCAGGCCGAACGTCGCGACGCCCGAACCGGCGCTCGCGAGCAGCGCATCGACGTGACCGTGGTAGCAGCCGGCGAACTTGATGATCCGGTCCCGTGAGGTAAAGGCCCGCGCCAGACGAACGGTGCTCAGCGCCGCCTCGGTCCCGGACGACACGAGCCGCACCTTCTCGAGCGACGGAACCGCGTCCACCAGTTCGGCGGCGAGCTCGACCTCGGCCTCGGTCGGCGCGCCGAAGGTCGTGCCACGCCCGGCGGCGTCGCGTACGGCCGCAATGGTCTCCGGATCCGCGTGGCCGAAGAGGAGCGGCCCCCACGACATCACCCAGTCGACATAGCGGTTGCCGTCGACGTCCTCGAGATGGGCACCCTCGCCGCGCCGGACGAAGAACGGCTCGTCGAGGCCGACCGCGCGCATCGCCCGAACCGGCGAGTTGACACCGCCGGGGATGAGCTCGAGCGCGTGGCGATACAAACTGCTTCGCGTCCGAAGGACGCGCGTGTCAATGCTGTTCATCATTCCTCCGAGCGAAGCGACGGACCAACTCCCCCCGCGGAAAATGCGCAGCATTTTGCGCGGATATCAGAGCCAGCTGGCGAGCTCCTTCGTCCAGTAGGAGACGATCAGGTCCGCGCCCGCACGCTTGATCGCGGTCAGCGACTCGAGAGCCGCTTGCCGCTCGTCCATGAATTCCTTCGCGGCGGCAGCCTTAAGCATCGCGTACTCGCCGGAGACGTTGTACGCCGCGAGCGGATGGTCGAATCGCTCGCGCACTGCGCGGATGACGTCGAGGTACGGCAGGGCCGGCTTCACCATCAGCACGTCGGCGCCCTCGGCGACGTCCTGCTCGCACTCGCGGAGCGCCTCGCGTACGTTCGCGGGGTCCATCTGATAGCCACGCCGGTCGCCGAACGCAGGCGCCGACTCGGCCGCCTCGCGGAAGGGACCGTAGAACGCGGAGGCGTACTTCGCGGAGTACGCGAGGATCGGCGTTTCCGGAAGTTCCTCGCGGATCGCTCCGACGCGGCCGTCCATCATGTCGCTCGGGCAGACGGCGTCCGCGCCCGCTTCGACGTGGCTGACGGCCGTGCGCGCGATCAGCTCGAGCGTCTCGTCGTTCGAGACCTCGCCGTCACGGATGACGCCGCAGTGCCCGTGCGACGTGTACTCGCAGAGACAAACGTCGGTGAGGAGGACGAGCCCCGTGCCCGACAGCACCCGCAGCGCCTGCTGGATGATCCCGTCGTCGTCGTACGCTCCGGAGCCTTCGTCGTCCTTCTCCTCGGGGATGCCGAAGAGGATCACCGCCTGGACGCCGAGCCGCGTCAGCTCCTCCGCCTCGCGCACCACGGACTCGAGCGAGTGTCGCGCCATCCCCGGTAGGTCGGGATTCGGAACGGCTGACGGGCCCACGAAGAGCGGCATGACGAAGTCGTCGAGGTCGAGCCGGGTCTCGCGAACGAGGCTGCGTAGCCCACTCGTCCGCCGGAACCGCCGCAGCCGCGTGACCGGGAACGCGCTCATCGGGTACAGCGTAGACGTGCGGCTCGTTCAGCGGCCGGAAGCTGCGGCCGAGTCGTCCTGATCGCCGGCGGTCGGTGCGTCTTCCGGCGGGACGTCGCGGCTTCCCCACACCGGCTCCGCCGGCCCGCTCGGCCGGACCGGCTGCGGTGCCGGCGGCGGGGGCCGTTGCTCGATCTCCACCTCGACGGGGACCTCACCGCCCTCCCAGGGCTCCAGCTCGACACGTTCCGAGAAGAACTCCCACACCGCGCGCCCGGCGGCGAGCATCGGCAGCGCGACGAGCGCGCCCGGCAGTCCGTAGATCTCCCCGCCCGCGAGCAGGCCGAAGATCACCAGCAGCGGGTGCAGCCGCAGCGCGCTTCCCATCACGTTCGGAACGACGACGTGTCCCTCGATCTGGTGGATGCCGAGGAAGAGGAGTGCAACCCAGATCGCCGAGACCGGGTGCACGACGAGCGCGTAGATCAACGGCGGGATCGCTCCGAGCCACGGCCCGAGGTACGGGATCAGCTCCGTGATCGCAACCCAGGCTCCGAAGAGCAGTGCGTACTTGTCCCCGTTCGGAAGCCAACCCAGAACGCCGAACAGCCATAGGCCGATGCCTGCACTCGTGCCGATGATCAGCGAGACGAGCGTCTGTCCCTTGACGTAGCTCGTCAGCGAGTGCTCCATCTGCCGTAACAACGGCTCGGATCCGTCCTCGGGCGGAAAGCGTCTATTGATCGTTCGGTCGAGCCGCGGGAAGTCGAGCAGCATGTAGATCGACACCACGATCAGCACGACGAGGGCGAAGAGGAGCTTGCCGATCGAGATCGCGGCGCCTTCGAGGAAGTCGACGACCTTGTTCGTGTACTTCCCGACGTCGTGCCGGCGGATGTCGCGGACGAGCCGGTGGCCGCGTTCCTCGATGTCGATCGCACCGAGCCTGTGCGAGTCCAACCACTCCTGCAATCGGTCGACGTCGCGGTCGGCGGCGACCTGGCGTGTCCGTCCGTTTACGTCCGTAAAGTAGGAATCGACCCTCTTCGCGGCCGTCTTCGTCTCGCTGACAACCACGGTCCCGATAGCTCCGATGACGGCGATCAACGTCACCGCGAACGCGAGGTACACGAGCGCGACTGCGAAGCCGCGGGGGAAGCGGACCCTCTGGACGATGCGCACGACTGGGTTCAGCAGCAACGCGATCAGGAGCGCGACGAGGAAGAGGAAGACGACGTGACGGACCGCCCCCGCCACGACCCACAGGAGCAGCAGCAGGAGTGGGAGCCCGACCAGCTGGATCCAGCGGGGGATCTCCATCTTCGCCGCCCGGGCGGGCATGTGACTGATCGTACAGCGGTGGTCGTACCTCTTCGGCCCCCGAATTGGGACTGGGACTGGTCTCAGGCCGTGGATGGGAGCGCCGCCCTCGACCCCGCGGAGCTCTGGATCGAGCCGCCACCGCCGGTTCGCGAACGGGTTGTTAGTGTCCCGCGGATGCCGGCCCCCTCCCGCCGAGCGCCTGCGACGCGGCGCCGTCTTCGTCGCCGTCCTGCGCCGAATCGCGCGCGCCGATTGATCGTCCTCGCGGTCGTCGTCGGCGTGCTGCTCGGGACCCTGTTGCTGACGGCATTCGGCCAGGGCGCAACGCGCGAACCGTCGCAGGCGCTCCCGGGACCCGCCGGCCGGCTTCTTCCCGTCGGCCCGCCGCCGCCGTTGACGGTCGCGCTGCACAACGGTCTGCGGATCCAGTTGCCCATCGCCGCGGGACGCGTTACCGCCATCGGCTACCACACGTCGGGCGACGGCGACCTCGCCCTCCAGCCGCTCGGGCGGCAAGGAAACGCCGGCGCGCTCGCTCGTCTCGCCCACAAGATCTTCGGCGGCGGTGGCGGCGGCTTCGTCTACTACCAGCTGAGCGGCGGCGAGACCGAGGTACTCGACGTCGGCGCTGCACCGGGAACGGACGTGTATGCGCCCGTGGACGGCACGATCGTGGGGATCTCCGACTACGTCATCAACGGCCGCTCGTACGGGTCGCGCATCGACGTGCAACCTTCGGCCGCACCGTCACTCGTCGTCTCGCTCACACACTTGAAACCGGATCCCGCGCTTTCGGTCGGCTCGGTGATCGCAGCCTCGAACACGAAGATCGGCCGTGTCGTCAACCTCGCAGGGGTCGAACGGCAGGCCCTTGCGAAGTACACGCAGGACGCCGGGAACCACGTGGCGATCGAACTGCGTCCCGCGGCGACGCTGACCCTGCCTTAGCGGCGGCGCGCGACATGAGGATCCTGTTCGTCGCGGACGTCGTCGGCGTGCCGGGCCGGCGCGCAATCGACGAGCGGCTGTCCTCGCTGCGCGACGAGCTGCGGGCCGATGTGTGCATTCTCAACGGCGAGAACCTCGCGGACGGGGTCGGCATCACGCCGAAGCTCGCGGACCGGATGCTCGCAGCGGGCGCAGATGCGATCACGCTCGGAAACCACGTGTGGCGGCGCGGTGAGATCGTCCCGTACCTGCGGGAGAGCACGCGAGTTGCGCGCCCGGCGAACCTCTCCCAGCGCGCGCCGGGGCGCGGGCTGGTGTTCGTCGCGGCGAGCAGCGGCACGGAGGTTGCGGTCATCAACCTGCTCGGGTCCCTGTTCATCGGGCCGCCGTGCAGCCCGTTCGAAGTCGTCGACGAGCTCGTCGACCAGGCGCGCGCGCGAACGCCGGTGATCCTCGTCGACATGCACGCGGAGGCGACGAGCGAGAAGGTGGCGATGGCGCACTGGCTGGACGGCAAGGTGACGGCGGTGATCGGCACGCACACGCACGTGCAGACGAACGATGCGCGCGTTCAACGAGGCGGGACGGCGGCGATCACCGACGCGGGCATGACGGGGCCGCACGACTCGGTGATCGGTGTCCAGGCGGAGCTGGCGATTCGGCAGATGCGCACGTCCATGCCGGTCCGGTTCGAGACGGCTGCCGGGGACGTGCGTATCGAGGGCGTGCTGGTCGAGTGCGGTCTCGACGGGCGCGCGACGAGCTGCGAGGCGATCCGCGTTCCTGTGACCTGAAAGTCTCCGGGCTGGCGTCTACCTTGCACCGCAAGGTAGACGGTGCTACCTTGCGACGCATGGCATATGACGAGGGCCGGCGTACCCAGCTGCTTCGTGGGGTGCTCGACCTGTGCCTGCTCGCCGTGATGGAGGAGGGCCCTGCATATGGCTACGAGATGACGAAGCGCTTGCAGGCGCGCGGTCTCTCGATTGTCGGCGAAGGCTCGATCTATCCGCTGCTAGGCCGTTTGGAGCGCGAGGGCCTGGTCGAGACGTATCGGGCCGCGAGTGACGGCGGACCGCCGCGAAAGTACTACCGCCCGTCGCGCAAGGGCCGCCGCGCGCTCACGTCCGGCGTTGCGGAGTGGAGGTCTGCGCGGGATGCTCTCGATGCGGTTCTCGCTCCGGTTGAAGCGGAGGTGACCCGGTGACCGACTTCGTCGACGAATGCCGACGCGAATGGAGACGCCTTCGCGTGCCGGACGCGGTCGCCGGCGAGATGGCAGCCGAGCTCGAGGCCGACCTCGAGGAGGCGGCATCGGACGGCGTCTCGGCAGAGGCGCTGCTCGGGAGTGATCCACGCTCATTCGCCGCGGCGTGGGCGGCTGAACGGGGGCTGATCGGGCGACCACGATCGATAGGGCGGCGACTTGCCTGGGTGCCCCTGGCAATCGCGGCCTGCGCGATGATCGCCGTCACAGGCGCCGTCCTGATCGTCCTCGATTCGTCTTCCGACCCGACACGGGAGACCTTTGCCGTGCCCTCTCTCGCCACGCCCGCCGAGACTGGCACGCGACCAGTCTGGGTGGCCGCAGAAGGGGACGTGCGGACGATTCTCGCGCCCGAAGTGAGGATCGAACCAACGGGCAGCAACGACTCAGGCGTCGAGACCGAGACGGTTGGCTCGGTCCTGGTGTTCGTGGCTCTTGCCGGAATCGTGTCGTTGGTCCTGTTCTGGTTCTACGCGGGCTACGCAGGTCGGCGGAAAGAGTTCGCCTAGCTCGAGCGAGCGGCCGCACGCGGCAACGCAAGGACGGCGACCAAACCAACCAACACGAGGTCGCGCGCCAACACGACCCATGTAAGCCCGGCCTCGAAGTCGAGCGCGAAGCGGAAGTAGCGCGACGGAAACCACACCTGCGTCAGCACGAGCGCAACGGCCAGGAGCGCACCGGCCCAGAGTCCTCGCCGACCTCGGACGAGCGGTACGACCGGTATCAGCCAGAGGAGGAACTGCGGCGACAGCACCTTGCCGAACGCCACGAAGGCGCACAGGACGGCGGCCGCGGCTCGCACGAGCGCCTCACTGCTCGCAGGCCCGCGGGCGAACGCAACCCAGATCGCAACGAGCACGGCGGCCTGCAGGATCGTCGTGCCTACGGCGATCGCATCGGCCGCGCCGCCGGCCAGATTCTGCGAGCCGTGACTCGTCTCTCCGGTAACAGCGACGCCGAAAACGTGGTGCGCAGCGACCAATACGGCCGAGCCCAGGCTCTCGACCTGCAGCGGGCGGTCGAGTTGGACGCTCAGGCTGTGCCAGACGCCGCCGGGCGCGAGGACGACGAATGGCAGGAAGACTGCGGCGACGACCCCGACCGCGACCGTCGCACAGACCACCGCCTCACGCCGACCGGAGCGCTTCCATGCAAACGCGACCGCCAGCGGGAGTAACACCGCCGGGTAGAGCTTGGCGGTGATACCGAGCCCGAGCAGCCCGTGTCCGAGACGCAGCCGTCCCGAGACGAGCGCGGCGAGGGAACCGACCACGAGTGCGACGGGCCACAGGTCGTAGCGACTGAGCACGAGCGAACCGAGGAGGAGCGGCGCCAGCGCGACGAACAACAGCACCGCCCACACGGCCGGCGGCGGACGCCGCAGCGCCCTCAGCACGATCGCGGCCGCGCAGAGCGCAAGGGCCCCGCAGACCCACATGAGCGTCTCGAACGTGCGACGGAACCCGGGCGTCACATCCTGGTCGTGACCCGGCTCGGCGAGCCCCGGCAGCGCGAAGACCGGCAGCGCCCCAGGCGGATACTCGAGGTCGAAGTCGCGGTACGGCACCTTCCCGTCCGCGATCGCGTTGCCGTAGCGCTGATAGACGGGCGTGTCGAGGATCTGCTGCCGGTAGAAGTCGGTGTGGAGCAGGGCCCACGTCCCGGCAAAGACGACTACCGCGACGAACGCGGCCACCCACGTCGAGCGCTCAGACGGCAGGTTCTCGGTCGAGGCGACCATTCGCTGCCAGGACTGTGAACGCGACGAACGGGAAGAACCACACGACGTAGAGGTAGAACCAGTGCGTCAGCACGAGCTCGAAGCCGAGCAGGAGCGCACCGGTCAGAGCGGCCAGCTGCAGCGGCGTCTTCGTGCGTGGGATGAAGGCAACCACGAGCGCAGCGACGACGAGGAGGACTTCCAGCACGCGCTGCACGAGATGGAGGTCCGGAATACCGCGGGCGTGGTACTGACCCCAGTCCCACAAAGAGAACGGCGACTCGCGCGTGATCTGCGTCTTGAGCGTGCGGTGGTAGAAGGCCTCGGCTGCCTGAACGGGATGCGCGTCCAGCAGGAACACCGAAAAGACGGCCACCGTCGCCACGAGAAACCCGGCTGCGAACCCGAGCGCCGGACGGGGCCGCCGGATTGGCCCCGGATATGTGAGCCAGAGCGGCGCGACGACCAGCGTGGCGAACTTCGTCCAACCGGACAACGCGGCGAACAACCCTCGCAGCCACGGTGAGGCCGCGAACCAGAACCCGAAGATGAGAAACACGGGAACGATCGCATCGTTCGTGTTCGACATCGACACGTAAGCAGTGAAGGGGAATGCGGACCACGCAAACGCGAGTGCCCCGCCGAGCCACGGCCCGCCGAACCGTAAGCCGATCAGGCCCATCCCGATCATGCAGAGGACGTCGAAGATCACCGACGTCAGGTGCACCGCGGGCAGGCGGTCCCACTTCCCGGACCACCCGACCAGCCAGTACGCCGGCAAGTACGTTTCGTATGCGACGGGCCCGTACGTGTCGCCGAGCGGGTTCGCGGATTCGCAGCGACCGTTCTTCTGGATGCGGTCGCGGATCTCTCCCGCCGCATCCGCAGGACCGCACGGCTTGAGGCCGTCTTCCTCCGGGAAGTTGCCGTAGGGCACCACGCCGCTCGCGATCCGCTGCGCGCCGATCACGCCGGCGTAGCCCACGTCGATGACGTTCGAGCCGCCGCGGTAGTTGAGGCCGATCTTGAAGCCGGCGAGAAAGACGGCCGCCCCGAGGAGCGCCCATGCGGGCCAGAGCGCCGGCGAGCTGCGTGAGGGCCGGCCGCGCGCTCCGATCCACGCGCAGCGCGCAAGGAGGTAGACGAGCGGGACGTACACAAGCGAGGCGCTCGTGAACACGTCGCCTCGGTTGAAGTACCAGAGCGGAACGGAGAATGACAGCAGCGCGAGGAGGTCGAGGTTCCGCCAGGACAACGGACGCCGGAAGTCCACCAGGCCGATGAGAAAGACGGCGCAGAACGCGAGCCAGTACTTGGGGCTGTTGATCTTCTTGCCGCCGAACGCGCCTCCGGTGCCTCGCGCCATCTTCCACGCAACCTGGGGCCCGGTCCAGGCCTCGGTGACCGTGCGCGTACGATCGTCGACCTTCCCCGTCGCAATCTCGCCCGCGTCGATCTTGTCGTTCTTCTTCCACCAGACATTGACCGTCCAGCAGCCGCCGGCCCCGCCGGTCGCGCACTTCGCCGGGTCCGGCTCGTACGTAGCGTCCGTGATGCGGCCTTTGACCGGGTAGTGGTCTAGCCAGTCCGCGACCTTGTCGTCGCGGAGGAAGATCGCGGTCGCCTGCTGCTCGTCGAGTCGAGCCTTCGCGTCTTTCGTGCCGAAGGGAGCTGCGGCGAACGCGGCGTTGGCGAGCGAACCGGCCACGAGCGCGGCCACGAGCCCGCAGGTGATACGCGTCAGCGCTCTCTCCGGAACGACCAGAGCTTGTTGCCGATGAAGTTGAACGGCGTGACGAGGACGATCGCGATCGCCTGCGCGACGATCTTGCCGACGCCGAGCTCCACGAGCGCCGTGAGGATCAACAAGTTGCCGAGATACACGATCACCGACACGACGAAAAAGCGGAGCCCCTGGTACGCGAAGTGGCCGCGACGGTGGCGGAAGGTCCAGAGGCGGTTCCAGAGGTAGTTGTTCGTCACGGCAACCAGGAACGACCCGGTTGCGGCAAGCCGGTAGTGAACGTTCGCCCCGTCGAGCAGGGCGTAGTACACAAGCAGGTTGACGATGTAACCCGACGCGCCGACGAGGCAGAAGCGAACGAGCTCCTCCCAGTTGTGGCGCCGTCGAAGGGCTTGGTTGGCGCGGTCGCGCAGACCCACGGCGACTGCGACGTCCCGCTGCTCCATGCGGCGGCGAGCCTAGCTGTTAACCCTTCGTTGCGGCCGGACTAGGCGGCCGACCGGCTCGCGGGAGCAAGACGGACCGAGTCCTCGAAGGGAATTCGTCTCGTGCGGCCGTTGTCGTCGACGATGACGGCGACGAGCTCGCCGGCAGAGTCGATCACGATGTCGACGAGCTTTCCCGCCACGACGCCGGCAACCTCGACCGGCCGCCCCCGCAGTGAGCTGTAGGCGAACGTCCGCGTGCGATAGAAGCCGAGCTCGTCCTCCTCGAGCAACACGAGGGGCGAGCTGATGGCGAGCTCCTTGTCCTTGACGACCGCAACGGGAAAGGGCAGATAGCGGTGCGCTCCGTCGCCACACGCGATGTCGAGCCCAACGACGCGGAGGGTCTCACGGTCGAGAAGGAGGTCGGCCGGCTGTCCCAGCTGAATTCCGTGCAACCGCAGGCGCGTTGCGAGCAGTTCCCGACCTGAGCGGCGAGTCACCGACGCAATCCTGCCCGAACCGGTCGGCTGGAAACCGGAGTCAGAAGCCCTCCTCGCCGACCAGCGGGACGAATCGGCACGGAACCGACCGCACGACCGCCGGCCCTTCCGGGCTTCGCACGACGATCTCGAGGTACTGCACCCCGCGCTTGCCGACCGGAACGACGAGACGGCCCCGAGGCTCGAGCTGCTCGTAGAGCGTGCGCGGCAGCTCGGGTGCCGCGGCGGCGACCGCAATCGCTCCGAACGGCGCGCGTTCAGGCAGCCCGCGCGTGCCGTCGCCGACATGGACACGCACACGCTCGTACCCCGCGGTCACGAGGTTGGCGCGCGCCTGTTCTGCGAGCTCCGGAATGCGTTCGATCGTGTCCACTTCAGCTGCGAGCTCGGCGAGCACCGCGGCCTGGTAGCCGGAGCCGGTCCCGACGTCGAGCACACGCTCGTCTCCCCGCAGAGCGAGCGCCTCGCAAATGCGCGCGACCATGTACGGCTGCGAGATCGTCTGACCGGCTCCGATCGGCAGCGCCGCGTCGTCGTACGCCCGCTCGCGCAGGTCCTCCGGAACGAAGAGCTCCCGCGGAACGCGCTCCATCGCGGCCAGGACTCGCTCGTCAACGACATCGCGGCCGCCCAGCTGCTGCGCGACCATCCTCCGTCGCCGCTCGCTTGTGTCAGGCGGCACGCGTGAGCGGCCGTGCATAGGCAGGCGGTTCCGCGCCGAAGTGCTGCAGGACGGCAGGGGCGATGTCCACGATCGACTGGATCTGCGCGTCGACGCCGATCGTCAGCACCGGCACCTCCGAATCGCCTCGGTCGAGCGATCCATGGCTGCCGCCGCCCACGTGATGGCGACCCGCGAGGTCCGCGAACTCCACGCCGGGTGCCGCGCTGACGATCACGTCGCCGGCGTTCGGGTTCCGCAGCGCACCCCATGCACGGGCGAGCCCGTCGGGATAGTCGAGCACACCCTCGTCGCCGCTCGTCCGCCACCCGCCGTCCTCGAGCGCGAACCGAAGCTCCGCGCCCTCGCACCTCGCGACTCCCTCGCCGTCTTCGCCGAAGAGAACCGTCCCGGCGGACTCGTCACGGTCGAGCTTCTCCGCCAGCTGACGTGAGTCGAGCTTGCACTCCGGGAGCCGGTACACCATTCCGGCGCGGTTCGAGGCTGTCACCAGCACCCCGCTCAGGTCTGTGAACTGCGTCTCCAGGCGCACGTGCCGGTCGACGCGTGTCTGGCCGTGGTCGGAGCAGAGAACGACCGCGTACCGCTCGAGAAACTCGTCGGGGCCCCCCGCGGCGTCGACGAGGGCGCCGACCGCCGCGTCGCTGCGACCGAGGGCCTCGAACGCGCCGTCGGGGCCGAGGACATGGGACGCGAAGTCGTAGTCCGGAAGGTAGTAGGCGAGGAAGTCGAAGCCGTCGCGCGTCACGAGCCAGCGACCCACAGCGGCCGCGTAACCGTCGATCGACCCCCGCGCGCGGCCGAAGACGGCGAGCGGTGCACCGGTCGGATCCGACTCGAAGAGGTTGTAGAAGAAGAACCGCTTCGGGCCGTACGCCGGAATAGCCAAACCCGGCAGCGTCGGCGGGTGCCGAGTGCGGCCGCGGTAGCAGGTGATGTTGATGGCCGCCGCCGTGAAACCGGCGTCCTCGAGCGCCTCGTACACCGTCACGGCGTCGGCGCCGAGGTGGCTGCGGTTCATGTTGATGATCGTGTCGACGATCGAGCGCGCCATTCCAGCGGCGCGCAGCGCCGCAAACGACGAGCCGTACTCCACGACTCGTGCCCGCGCGCGGTCGTACCACACGAGGTGCGGGATCCGGTGGACATCGGGATGGGCGCCGGTGGCGATCGACGAGAGGCAGACCGGCGTCAGCGACGGGAACGCCGCGATCGCGCGTGAGTATCGACCGTGCTCGGCGAGAAACGACAGCGCCGGCGCGCGACCATCCTCGACCGCCGCCTCGAACACCGACGGTGTCAGCCCGTCAATGACGATCAGGATCACCTTGCGAGCTGCGATCTCAGTCCTTGGCCAGGGAGCGCAGGCCCGCGTAACGCTCGGGTGCGCGATCGCGCAGACGCCCGCCGAGTGCGGGAACGACGACGGCCTCGAGAAAGCCGACGGCGGGAATCCATGCGAGCGCCGCGAGCACGAGAGCGGCGAGCCCGACGAAAACACCTGTCCCGAACCGGGCGCCGCCGCGACGAAGCGCCCCCGACGTCACTTGCGCGGAGCCGATCGCACCGAGCGCTCCCCCCGCTCCGCCGCCGACCGCCTCCGCCCAGTCGCCGATCAGGAAGCCGACGCCGACGCCGGCGCCGACCGCAAGAACGAGCGCCGCGGTGAAGGCCATGCGGCTGCCGACGAGAACCGCGGCGAGGAGCACTCCGATCGCCACGCCGAGGCCCGTGCAAACGCCGATCCAATACCAACCACCCACGGAATCGAGTCTAGTTTGCGGGGGTATTCGACGGCTCCGACGCCCTGCCGAAATCCGGTCCACAGGAAAGCGCCGTAGTTCCACTGACGCCTCGGCGCCACTGCCCCGGCGCCGGGGCGCCCGTCCTCACGGGGCAGGCTAGGAGGGCAAGGGCATGAGGCGAAAGGGCTTCGTCGCGGCGCTCATCGTCGGCGCCGCAGCGCTGGCAGTGGCCGCATTCGCGCTCGCGGGAGGGTCGGGCGCCGGCTTCAACCACCTCTCGGAGACGCTGGCCGGCTACCAGGAGGTTCCTGCACTCTCGACGACCGGCCACGCGAACTTCACGGCGGACGTGAGCAATGACGGGCAGTCCGTCGCTTGGCAGCTGAGCTACGCCGACCTCGAAGGGAGCGTGCTGCAGTCGCACATCCACTTCGCGCAGCGCGGCGTCAACGGCGCGATCATCGTGTTCCTCTGCAGCAACCTCGGCAACGGTCCGCCCGGAACGCAACCGTGTCCGGCGGCACCGGCGACGATCTCCGGAACGTTCGACGCAAGCGACGTGCTCTGCGGCGGTTGCACACCAACGGCGCCGGCAGGACAAGGCATCGGCGCAGGTGAGTTCGATGAGCTCATCCGCGCAATGGATGCCGGGAAGACGTACGCGAACCTGCACACGAGCACGTGGCCCGGCGGAGAGATCCGCGCGCAACTGAACGAAACGGGCAACCCTCACGACTGATGTCCATGTGCGGCGCCCGGTCTTAGCCCGCCGGGCGCCGCGTTACTTCTGCTCGAGCCGGCCGATGACGGCGAGGCCGAACTCGGCCGCCCGCGCGCCGTCGATCACACGGTGGTCGAAAGTGACGGAGACGTAACCGATCGGCGCCGCGACGACCGCGCCGTCGCGCACCACCGGACGCTCCGCGATGCGTCCGATGCTCAGGATCGCCACTTCCGGGTGGTTGACGATCGGCGTCTGCAGGAGGCCGCCCAGCTTGCCGGCGCTCGTCACGGTGAACGTCGAACCGCGCAACTCGTCCGGCTTCAGGGATCCCGCGCGTGCGCTTTCCGCGAGGCGCTCCACTTCCGCGCCGAGGTCTGCGCGCGTCCGCTTGTCGCAGTCGCGCACGACCGGGACGACGAGACCTTGGTCGGTCTGGACGGCAACGCCGATGTCGTAGCGATCGAGATAGACGATCTCGTCACCTTCGAGCCTGGCGTTGAGCTCGGGGAACTCCTGCAGCGATGCAACGCACGCCTCGAGCGTCGTGGCGACGAGCAGCTTCAGGTCGACGTTGGAGAAATCGCACTCCTCGACCCAGGTCACCGCGGGGACCTCGCGGTGCGCTCGTGCCATGTGCTCGGCGATCAGACGCCGCACGCCTCGAAGAGGCTCGCGCCGTCCCTCACTCGGGGCCGCGGCCGCGCGAACGTCGTCTTCGGTGATACGACCCTGCGGCCCGGTCCCGGAGAGCGTGTCGAGGTCGACGCCGAGCTCGTGCGCGATCCTGCGGACGAGCGGCGTGGCGCGTCCTCTGCCGGGTGCGGGAGCGGCGGTCGGCCTGGTCGCGGCCTGCTGCGCGGGCGCGGCGTCGCGGTCTGCGGGCGCACGATCTCCGTCGGGCTCCCCGCCGATGACGACGAGCACGGTGCCGACGGGAATCACCTCTCCCTCGCCGACGAGGATGCGCGTGACCTTCCCGGCTGCCGGTGACGGGATCTCGACGGTGGTCTTGTCCGTCTGGATCTCGACGAGCGGGTCGTCCTCCGCGATGTCTTCGCCCTCCGAGACGAGCCAGCGGGAGATCTCGCCTTCGGTCAGGCCTTCGCCGAGGTCCGGGAGCTTGAACTCGTACGCCATGGTCAGCGCATTCTGATCGCGTCGTGAGCGAGGAGCGCGTGTACGCCGCGCATGCCGTTGACGATCTGCGTGACGCGGAGGTCGACGACGACACTGGCGAGCGCTAGTGCGTCGCGGCGTTCGAGTCCGAGCTCGCGTTCCATGAGCCTCAGCATCGCATCGGTCGCAATCGACGCGGCGCGGTCGAGGTCTTCGTCGAAGCCGAACGTGAGCCACGCCTGCGGAGTCCACGCCGCCGGCGTCTCGAGCTGCGGCTCGTCCGTGACTGTAAGCGTTAGCTCCAGCCGGTCGAGCGGGCATTCGATCGCCGTCTGCGACACCTCGCCGTCCCCCTGTCGAGCGTGGCCGTCACCGGCCGAGAAGAGCGCTCCGTCTACCGGAATCGGCAACAACAGCCTCGTGCCGGCGATTAGCTCCTTGCAGTCGATGTTGCCGCCGAAGCGCCGCGGCGGTCCCGTCGAGTGGACGCCCGCCTCCGGCGGCGGCATGCCGAGCACGCCGGGAAAGGGTCGCAGCTCGACCTCGCGGGCGTACTGGTCGACCGCAAGGCCCGCGTCGACGTGGAGCGTCCAGTTCAGGGTCACCCCCTCGCCGACGCTCACGCCGAGCTCGTCGTTCAGCGGCGTCTGCCAGCCGCCCGCGAACGTGGCACCCCACGCTCCGACCCTTACTTCCTCGATGCGTACCTCGAGCGTCTGCCCGGCCTTCGCGCCGCGGACCTCGATCGGCCCGATCAGCCCGTGGCCGTCGTCGAGCTCGTCGCTCCGGGGTTCGAACTTGCGCCCCGGTTCGACGTTCCAGCCGGCGTCGAGGCAGGAGAAAGCGACCGTGTCGCCGCTGTCGATGGTGAGAATCGGCTGCAGGTCGCGCGAGAAGTGGCCGTGCAGCGTCCGGCGTTCGAGAGGAATCTCGTGCTTCACGCGCGCGGCACGCCGATCCACGCGTCGCGCGGCGCGAGCAGGACGCGCAGGCCCAGGCGCTTGCCGTCTTCGAAGAACTCTCGCACGGAGACCGCTTGCCACTCGGCGGGGTCGAGGTCGCGCGCAATGTCCGCCGGCACGTAGCCGGCCTGGGCCAGACGGTTCTCGTCCCAGATCCCGATCGCGTGGGGATCGTGCTCGTTGTCCGGCTCGCCCACGAGCGCGAGCCTCCGTCCCGGAGCAAACGCGTCGTCTTGAAGCGCGTCCAGCCGGTACGACGCCCCGGCCACTCTGACGACGCGAATGCGCGGATCCTCCTCGCGCAGCAACTCCTCGGTAGCGGCGTTGCGCAGCCGAAAACCATCCCCCGCGCGCTCGAGCCAAATCCGCAGCCGGGCCGAAGCGCTCATGTCCGAACCACCCTAGCCCCGCGGGCATGTCCGGTGACTGGGCCCTGCCTCAGAACTCCAGCAAGCGCCGCACGGCCGCCGTCACGCGCTCGACCGACGGCATGTACGCGTCCTCGATCTGCCAGTACGGATACGGGACGTCGTAGCCGGTGACGCGGATCACCGGGCCGCGCAGGTCCAGGATCGCCTTTTCCGCGAGGATCGCCGCGAGCTCCGCAGCGAAGCCGCAGACGCGAGGCGCCTCCTGGACGATCACCACACGGCCCGTCTTTGCGGCCGATGCGAGCAGCGCCTCTTCGTCGAGCGGCTTCAACGTGCGGATGTCGAGGACCTCCACGGACGCGTCATCGAACGCATCCGCCGCGGACTCGCAGAGCGGCACCATCGACCCGTACGCAACGAGCGTGACATCGTCTCCTTCACGCGCGAGCCGTGCCTTCCCCAGCGGAACGACATGCTCACCGTCCGGGACTTCACCCTTGATCGTCCGGTAGTGGAGCTTCGGCTCGAAGACGACGACCGGATCCGGATCACGAATCGCCGCCGCGAGGATCCCCTTCGCGTCGGCAGGAGTCGAGGGGATCGCAACCTTCACGCCCGGGGTGTGCACGTAATAGGTCTCGGGCGAGTCGTCGTGCAGCTCGGGCGCGCGCACGCCGCCGCCGTACGGCATCCGCACCACGAGCGGGAACGTCATCTTCCCGCGAGTGCGCCAGCGGTACCGGCCGACATGCGTGATCAGCTGGTCGAGGCACGGATAGGAGAAGGCGTCGTACTGCATCTCGCAGATCGGGCGCCACCCCGCCATGCAGAGGCCGACAGCCGTCCCGAGGATCCCGGCCTCGGCGAGCGGCGTGTCGACGCAGCGGTCCGGCCCGAAACGCTCGCGCAGACCCGCCGTCGCGCGGAAGACACCGCCGGCGCGGCCGACGTCCTCCCCCATCACCAGCACGGACGGGTCGCGCTCGAGCTCGAGATGGAAGCAGTCGTTGATTGCCTCGACGATGGTCTGCTCAGCCATGAAGCCTCCGCAGCTCTTCGAGATCCGACGCGAACGACGCCGGCGGATCGACATACGCGTGCGCGAAGAGCAGCTCGATGTCGGCCGGAGGCTCCGCTTCCGCAGCCGCGATGCCGGCGCGCATCACTTCCGCCGCTTCCGCCTTGATCGACGCGGCGAGGTCGTCGTGGAGGATCCCGGCCCGCCGAAGGTAACCCTCGAACCGGCCCACACACTCGCGCCGCTTCTCCTCTTCGACACGCTCGAGGTCGATGTAGGCACGCGGATCGTCGGCCGTCGCATGCGGCGCAACGCGATACGACACGGCCTCGATGAAGGTCGGCCCCTCGCCCGCCCGCGCGCGAGCTACGCCCTCGCGCGTCGCCTCGTAGCAGGCGAGGGCGTCGGTGCCGTCAACGCGGAGTCCGGGCATCCCGTACCCGACCGCCTTGTCGGCGAGAGTCTCCGCTTGGGTCTGAGCCTCGACGGGAGTCGAGATCGCCCACCCGTTGTTGTTGCAGAAGAGGATCAGCGGGGCGCCCATCACGCCCGCGAAGTTCGCGCCCTCGTGGAACGACCCCTCGGAGGTGGCCCCGTCGCCGAAGAATGCGACCGCGCACGCGCGCTCGCCGCTGAGCTTCTTCCCCCACGCGAGGCCCGCGGCGTGCGGAACGTGAGTCCCGATCGGGACGCAGATCGAGGCGACCCGGAACTCCTCCGGGTTCCACCAGCCGGCGGGATGGCCGCGCCACCACGACAACACCGTCGCGGCAGGCATCCCGCGCAGCAGCCCGATCGCAGACTCGCGGTACGACGGGAAGACCCAGTCGTCGTCCTCGAGCGCGTGGAATGCGCCCGCCTGCATCGCCTCGTGATTCCAGAAGATCGCGTACGTGCCGATGCGTCCTTGCCGGTGGTAGACGACGGAGCGCTCGTCGTACGTCCGGAGCAGGATCATCGACCGATAGAGATCCAGGAGCTGCTGCTCGCCCAGCCCGTCGACCTCGCGATCGCCGACGCCCTCCGCGTCGCCGATCACGCGCCGCAGGTCGCGCTCGGCCGGAAGAACCTGCGTCATAGCGGGCGAAGCCTACCCGCAGGTCGGGCACGAGACGTCGCGACCACGCGCAAGGTCGGCGACCCAATCCCGAAGAGTTACAGCTCCAACGCGCAGCGAATAGAACTCCGGCGTCGGCAACGCACAATGGTTCGACCCGCAGGCAAGGTACGAGCGGTAGTTCTTCTGCCGCTTCAGCGCTCGCTCCGCCGCGCGCAGGCGAGGCTCGAACCCACCGGGCTTGCCACCGACCGCCCAATAGAACCGCTCCTGCACGGCGTCGCTTGCATGGTTGAACCGCGCGAACGTCACGTCGGGATGCGCTCTCGCGAGCCGACTCAGGAACTCGGCCATCGTCCAGCGGCGGTTGCCGATCCGGAAGAAGGATGGGAAGACGCTGTTCGTTCCCCACGCGGCGAGGCTGATCGGCCGGCGGAAGACGAACGCGAGCGAGTCGCCGAGTTGCGTGATCCGCGCGCGGCGGTAGTGCCTGATGATGGCGTCCGCGTGAAACGCCGAGCCGACGCTGCCGGCGCTACAGCCGGTGATGAAGACGACGCTCGCGTCCGGAAACTCGTGGTACGTGCGCGCGAGCGCGGCACGCGCGTTCACGTATCCCACTTGATGCACGCGAATGCGGCCGTAGCGCACGACTCGCGTACCCGTGTGGACGTCGCCGGTGCACGACGGCAGATAGGCGATCGACCAGTCGCGGAACGGGTTCTGCGCGTTGTCGAGGTCGAGGATCCCGCCGTTGAAACGCGGATCGTCCTCGGCATCGACGCGGTCGTCGAACCACGTGCTGCCGATTGCGCACGTGCGCTGGTCGAAGCAACCGCCTCCGCCTTGGAAGAAGATCATCAGCTTCTTCGGATCGCCGCGCCGAAGCCAGAATGCGTACGGGCCGCCCCGCGCGCATCGCGTCTTGCCACCGGGAGAGATCTTGCTCCAGGTGCCGACGTCCGACGCGAACCGCCGCTTTCCGAGCAGCCGTTCGTCGAGCCAGGCGTCGAGGTCGGCGCGCGCCTCGTCGTTGAGCTCGTGGCCGGCGTCGTACCGCCGCGCTTCCTTCGGCGGGCTCGCCGCCCGCACGAGCGCGGCCACGTCCTCCGGCGGGGAGATCGGATCTTGCCTGCCGTTCTGGAATAGGAGCGACGACGGACGAGCGCGCCCGATGTAGTGGACGGGGTCGATTGCCGAGTACGCCCGGCGATAGGCTCGCAACGCCTTAGGTCCGAGCCGCCGGCTGCAGAACGCTGCGATCGGCGCACTCAGATGGGCGCGACCGGATTGGATCGCTGCACCGCGCAAGCGATGGTCGACGCCGGCAAGCGCGGCAGTCACCGCCGCTCCGAAGCTGAACCCGACCGCCGCGACGCGCGACGTGTCGGCGCCGGACAGTTGCGGGAGCAGATCGAGGGCGCGGCGCCGCCCGACCACGTAGTTCGTGAAGGCGCGCACGTCGGCCGCAGCCCGGCAGCTGATCAGCGGCGCCGGCGGCGCGACGGTCAACGAAGCGATTCCGCTCCGCGCGAGCCTCTCCGTGTCGGGAAACTGCGACGTCGCCGTGCCGTCCGAGCCTCGTGAGAACAGGACGACGGGCCAGGGCCCCTGTCCAGCGGGATGCGTCCAGAACGCCGCTTTGCGTCCCTTCCCGTCGTCGAACGTCAGCGCCTGCCGGACGGCCCCGGGCCCCGCGTCCCGCTCGACGCCGAGGCGAAGGTTGAGCGGGCGGCTCTTGTCGTAGCCGAACTGCGGATGGCGCGGCGCGGCCGGGACCGGGGCTCCGAGCCCGAGGACGAGCGCCGCCGCAAGCACCGCCCTCACGGCGAGAGCTCCTTGATCGCCGTGTCGAGCCAGTGGAGCCGAGCCGGCATCAGCGCGAGACCGAAACGCAGCGTCAGGTACCCGTGTTTCCTGCTCGGATCCGTTGCGATCTTGCGCTCGATCGCGCGGTATTCCTCGAGCTGCGCCAGCTGGACCTTGCGCTGCTCCTTGAGCTGTCGCAACAACGCCTCCCGCGGCACGAGGTCGGCGAAGAAGGCCTTGAGCAACACCTCATCCCAGGTCCGCGGCTGCGCGTGCTCGAGCCATGCTTGCACGCTCCGCCTACCTGCGGCGGTCAGCCGGTACACCTGCTTGTCCGGCCGCCCCGACTGGCGAACTGCCCTGCGGCGGGCAAGCCCGGCGTCGACGAGCCGCGGAAGGACGGCGTAGAGCTGGCTCTTGGCCGGAACCCACATGTGCGCAACGCTCGCCTCGGCCCGCTTGAGGAGGTCGTATCCGGAGCGCTCACCCTCTGCGAGCAGCCCGAGGAGAACGCCCTCGGTCGTCGTCAGCTCGGTGGTCTGACGTGGAATAGTCCGCACCGGACTATCCGACGCCCGCGGCGGGCGGAAGTTAGGCGAGGACGGTGACCGCCGCCCGCTCGGCCTCGAAGACGGCCTCGTCGACGTCGCCCATGTCCTCTCCGTCCGCCTGCAGTGGCAGGGCGTGGTCGCAGCGCACGACGATGCGGTCGAGGTCATGACCACGCAAGGCGTTGCGAGCCGGACGTCCCGTCGCGAGGGCGAACAGGAGCGGCGGCAACGTGCGCGGCGTGAGCGAGACCGGCGCGAGGAAGTCGAGCCCCGCCTCGAACATCGCGTCCGGGGTGACCTTGATCTCGAACGCCTTGAGGAAGCTGTACGGATTCACGTTCGCGACGAGCACGAACGCCGCACGACCGTACCCCTCGACCTCCAGGACAGGGTCGAAGCGCCCCCGCTGCTCGAAGATCATCCGCCCGAACGCCATGACGAAGGCGAGATCGCCCGGGCGCTTGCCCTCTTCGCTCCGCCCCTGCTCATCGATTCGCCGGACGGCCTCGGCGTCGACACCGATGCCCGCGTTGAACGCAAAGCGGCGGCCGTTGACGCGGCCGGTGGAGATGCGGCGGGTGCGATCGCGCGCGAGGGCGTCGGCCAACCGCTCCGCCGCTTCGACCGGATCGCGCGGGAGCCCGAGCGCACGCGGCAGGACGCTCGTCCCGCCGCCGGGGACGAATCCCAGCGGGAGATCGCTCCGCTCGACGCCGTTGAGCGCCTCGTTGAACCCGCCGTCACCCGAGAAGACGATCAGCGCATCGGCCTCGCCTGCCTCGCGCGCGAGCTCGACTGCGTGGCGCGGACGCTCGGTCCGCATCGTCCGGACGAAGGCCGACCGCATCAGGGCGCGCTCGACGCCGGAGACGGCTCCGTCGTCCACCCGACTCGCATACGGGTTGACGATCAGCACGACGCGCTTCATCGTCCGCGAGCATGCCACGCATCGACCACGTCGCCGTCGAGACCGACGACCCCGACGCCGCGGCCGCGTTCTACGAGCGGGTGTTCGGCGCGAGGGTCGTGAAGGCCGAGGGCCATCCCGTCATGGCGTACGTCGGCAACACCGGTTTCGCGTTTCACAAACTCGGCGGCCCGGGAGGGCACACGGGCGTACGAGTGACGGAAGAGGAGCGCGCCGCGATCAAGGCGCGGCTCGACACCGAGGGAATTCCGTCGACCGAGCGCGACCATGAGATCGCGACGGGCCTGTTCTTCGAGGATCCCGACGGACGGCAGCTCGAGGCGATCACGTACAAGCGCGGCGACGACCCCCGCCGCCCAACGGGCTGATGTTCAGCGTCCCAGGTACCGGGCGATCGCAACCATGCGGACGCCTTGCCGCCCCAGCTCGGCGCCCGTTCCTCCGGCCGCGAGCACGTCTCCGTTTGGTTCGAGCGTCATCGCCCAGGGCGTGTCGACACCGCCGAAGTCCGTCGTCACCACACCGTCGCCGCCGAAGCTGCGGTCGGGACGGCCGCTTGCATTCAGACGCGCGACCAGGAAGTCGCCGAGCGACAAGCCGCCGCGCCCGACCACCACGATGCGGCCCGTTCGGTCTCCTCCGAGTGCCGTTGCGAGGCCGCCGTCATTGCCGATTACCGCCTTCCCGTGCGTCCCGAAGGAGCGATCGAGCGCTCCCGTCCTCCGGAAGCACCAGACGGCAGGACCGCCCGTTGTGCCTCGTCCGGGATGACCGTGGCCGGCAACGAGGATTCGCCCGTCGCGCAGAACGACAACGTCCCCGATGCTGGAGTCATGCGGCCTGAGATCGACCGTGACCACGCCGCGTCTCCCGAAGCTTCGATCGAGTCTTCCGTCCGCCCGGTAACGGGCGACGATCATCGAGAACGGCAGACCGTCCGCCGACGATCGCTTGTCCGGGTGCATCCGGGAGCCCGCGACCACGATCTTGCCGTCGGACGCGAATGCCGCGCCACTCGCCCTCGCTGGAAAGCGCCGCGGTCCGCCAACCCGCGTCACGACCTTCCCACCGCGACCGAACGACCGGTCCAACGATCCGCCGGCCTCGTAGCGAGCGAGGACGAAGCTCTCCCGGCCGGATGTCCCCACCACTACGACCTTGCCGTTTGCCCGGGCAAGCACCGAAGACACGGCGGCGGCGGCGAACGCGACCTTGCCCTCGCCGCCGAACATGGGATCGAGACTTCCGTCGGGTCGGTAGCGGAGGAGGAAGCTGGTGCCACCGTCGAAGTCGACGCCGGCGACGACGATCTTGCCGCCGCGCTGCACGGCGAGATCGGCGAGACCGTCGGTGCCTCCGAGATCGGTGACCACGCTCCCCTCCCGGCCGAAGGTCGTGTCGAGCGTTCCGCCGTCTCCATAGCGCGCGAGGATCAGGTCACCGCGCAGGGAGGAAGCCCCCACGATGATCTTGCCGTCAGGCTCGAGCGCAATCGCCTCTGCCTCCGCATTGGCGCCGAGGTCGGTCACGACATGACCGTCGCGGCCAAAGGCCTTGTCGAGCTCTCCACCCGAGGCCGCAGCCGACGGTGTCGCGATCACCACGATCACGATGGCGGCGCTCAGCGCGAGCGGCCGGCGGGACATACGGGACGAGCTTACGTCGGCCGTCCCGAAATATCTATGCCAGCGTGGCATAGCCGCGCATGCCGTCGAGCAGCACGGCGAAGAACCGGTCGGCGAGCTCGTCCGTGTCGGCGTCGGGACGCAGCCAGGTGTACGCCCAGTTCGCCGCTGAGAGTGCAAGCAGCGTCGCGGTCGCGTCGTCGAGGTCCGTGCGGAGCTCACCCAGCTCGCGTCCCTCGCGGAAGAGCGCGCGGAACCGTTCCTCGTAGCGGCGGCGGTCCGCGAGAAACGCGTCGCGGCGCTCGCCGTCGAGGTAGCGCCACTCGCGGATGAAGACCGTCGCGACGTCGAGTTGCTCGGCGACGACGCGCAGGTGGGCACGAAGGGCGGCGCGGATCTTCTCCGTTGCCTTCAGCTCGTCCGGGACCGCGTCCAGCGCCTCGTGGAAGGCAACGGCACCGTCGCGGGCGACCTCCCAGAGCAAGTCCGCCTTCGAGTCGATGTGGGCGTAGAGCGAGCCCTTCTGGACGCCCATCGCCTCCGCGAGATCGCCGATCGACGTCCCGTGATAGCCCTTCTCCGCGAAGAGGCGAGCGGCTTGGCGCGTGAGCTCGTTTCGGCGCGATTGCCTCATGTCAGCCGGATCTCTCTGTGGTGGCACTTTCATGTGACATTGGCGCGTAGCGCGGGGTACCCTAACGATCGTTAGGGTCGAAAGGAGCCTCATGACGGAGCGCGAGCAGCAGTTCCTCGAGTACGTCCAGTCAGGGAGCCAGGTCGAGACCACCGACTGGATGCCCGACGACTACCGGGCGAAGCTCATCAAGTTCATCGAGATGCACGGTAACTCGGAGCTCATGGGTGTTCTGCCCGAGCGCGAGTGGATCCTCCGCGCGCCCACCCTGCAACGGAAGCTCGCGCTGACCGCGAAGGTGCAGGACGAGGTCGGACACTCGCAGCTGATCTACCGCGTCGTCGAAGACCTCGGGAAGCCGCGTGAGCAGTGCCTCGACGACCTCATCTCGGGCAAGGCGAAGTTCCACAACGTCTTCCACTATCCGACGAAGACGTGGGGCGACGTCGGCGTGATCGCCTGGCTCGTCGACGCGGCTGCGATCATTTCCCAGAAGGCGCTCCTCAAGTGCTCGTACGCGCCGTACGCGCGCATCATGAAGAAGATCTGCTGGGAGGAGTCGTTCCACATCCTCCACGGGCGCGACGTGATCCTCACGCTGATGAACGGCACAGACGATCAGCGTGAGCTCGTGCAGGAAGCGGTGAACCGCTGGTGGGGACCGCTGATGCAGTTCCACGGCAATCCGATCCCGCGCGACGAAGACCCGATGTACATCTGGCGGATCAAGTCGCAGGGAAACGAGGAGGCGCGGCAGCAGTTCCTCGACGGCTACGTGCCGCAGATCTGGGAGCTGGGGCTCACCGTGCCCGATCCGAAGCTGCGCAAGACGGACGACGGTGTCTGGGAGTACACCGAGCCGGACTGGGACGAGCTCCGCAGTGTTGTCACCGGCCATGGCCCGAAGTCGCAGGACCGGCTCGACCTGCGACGGCGTGCGCGTGAGAACTCGGCGTGGGTGCGGAGCGTCGTGCTCGCGGAAGCGGCTTGACGCGCCGAGCGTCACAGAAAGAAGGGGATGCACGGGGGAAATTCCCCCGTGGGAGCGAGCCAAAGGCGAGCGACGCGTAGTGATCTACGAGGTCTTCCGGCAGGAGCGGAAGGGGCAGCCCTTCCAGCACGCGGGCTCGCTCGAAGCGGCGAACCAGGAGTTTGCGGAGACGTACGCGAAGGAGTTCTACGGCCGGCGCGGCGAGTCCGAGGCGCTGTGGGTCGTCCCGCGCGAGGCGGTCCTCGAGATCGAGGACTTCGTGGACGAGCTGAACCGCAACTACCACCGCGTCGACGGTTATTCGCTGAAGGACAAGCTGAGAAGGGCCCGTGAACGAGTCTCCGCGAAAAGTGCTGACGCACATTCCGCGGGTGAGAGTTAGGACGTCGCTCCGCTCGTAGCAATGAATGAAGAGGTACAAAGAGCCCTCTTAGAGATTGCTGACGACGAGCTGATCCTCGGCTGGCGCAACTCCGAATGGACAGGGATCGCGCCGTTCCTCGAGGAGGACGTCGCCTTCTCGTCGATCGCGCAGAACGAGATCGGACATGCGCGGGCCCTGTACGAGCTCGTCGCGCGCGAGCGCGACTCGACCGCCGACGAGCTGGCTTTCGACCGCTCGCCCGACGAGTACCGCTGTGCGCGGATCGTCGAGCTTCGGCTGCTGGACTGGGAGAAGACAATCGCGCGCCACGTCCTCTACGAGGAAGCCGACGCCGAGCGGCTGCATCGCCTCAAACAGGCCGACAACCCGGAGATCGCCGGGCTCGCGGCGAAGATCGACCGCGAGGAGGCGTACCACCGTATGCACGCGCAGATGTGGCACGAGCGGCTGCAGAACGAGCCGCGCTACGTCGCGGCCCTCACCGAGCTGCGGCCGCTACTCGACGAGCGCGGTTCCCCCGGGCCCGAGCTCGCGGAGCTGTGGGAGGAGATGACGATGGTCCGCCGCTCGCAGCCGGCGGGGACGACATGGTGACGGCGGCCGACGTCTGGGACGCGCTCGCGGAGATCCCGGACCCCGAGATCCCCGTCGTTTCGCTCGTCGACCTCGGCGTCGTCCGCGACGTCGCCGTCGACGACGAACACGTGCGCGTCGACTTCACGCCGACCTTCCTGGGCTGTCCCGCGCTCGAGGTGATGCGCGACGCGATGGCCGAGCGGATCCGCGAGCTGGGAGCCGACCCCGAGATCAATGTCTGCCTGGACGACAGCTGGTCGACCGACCGCATCACCGCGAGCGGGCGCGAGAAGCTGCGCGCGTCAGGGTTCTCGCCCCCGGCGCCACGCAGCGCGAGCGCGCCGACCCTCGTCCAGCTGCAGTCGAACGTGCACCGTTGTCCCTACTGCGGGTCGACGGAGACACGCCTCGAGAACATCTTCGGCCCGACGCCGTGCCGGTCGTTGCGCTACTGCACGAGCTGCAAGCAGCCGTTCGAGCAGTTCAAGACGATCTAGAGCCTGCGCTTCCTCGCCCGGCAGCCGTTGTGCGGTCCATTGCTTTAGTTTGTATAGTCACGGTGTCTGACCGGTCCAGCGAAGGAGGCACACATGACCGTGACCGACGAGCTCCTGCAGAACGCGGAGAAGTACGCGGCGGACTTCGACCGAGCGTCGCTGCCTCTGCCTCCGGGGAAACGGGTGGCGATCGTCGCCTGCATGGACGCCCGCCTCAATCCCTACGGACTACTCGGCCTGAACGAGGGAGACGCACACGTGATCAGGAACGCCGGCGGCGTCATCACCGACGACGAGATCCGGTCGCTCTCGATCTCGCAGCGGCTCCTCGGGACCGAGGAGATCATCCTCATCCACCACACCGACTGCGGGATGCTGACGTTCTCCGACGACGACTTCCGAAACGATCTCCAGAAGGAGATCGGGATCAAGCCGGAGTGGGCCGCCGAGGCCTTCCAGGATCTCGAAGAAGATGTTCGCCAGTCGATCGCGCGGATCAAGGCCAGCCCGTTCATCCCACGCAAGGACGCGGTTCGCGGGTTCATCTACGACGTGTCAACCGGAACGCTCGACGAGGTCCGTTAATAGCCTTCGGCGCCCGTGGCGCGACTGATCGTCCTGCTGCGCGGCGTCAACATCGGGCCTCGCAATCGAGTCCCGATGCCCGCGCTCCGAGAGCTGCTCGCAGACGCAGGCTTCGAAGACGTCCGGACCTACGTCCAGAGCGGCAACGTCGTCGTTTCGAGCGCGAAGACGGCCGCACAGGTCTCGCGAGCGGTCGAACATGAGATCGCCAAGGCATTCGGGCTCGACATCGCCGTCGTCGCCCGGACGCGCGCCCAGCTCGCGAAGGTCGTCCAGCGCAATCCGCTCCAAGACGCGGTCGAAGACCCGAAGCGCTACCAGGTGAGCTTCCTCGATGCGAAGCCGAGTGCCGCGGTTCTACGCAAGCTCGAAGCGGCGGTCGTTCCTCCGGAGCAGTTCGTCGCGACCGGCCGTGAGATCTACGCGTGGCACCCGGCGGGCGTTGCCCGCTCCAAGCTCTGGGCTCTGCTCGCGGGACGCGACCTTGGCGTCACCGCGACCGCACGCAACTGGACGACGGTGACGAAGCTGCTTGCGCTAGCAGACAAATGAGCCGCTCTCAGGCCGCGCGCGCCGCACCGGCGGCGTCATCCACATTCCGTGGATGAGGACGATCGTCTCGGCCGGCGGCGATTCTGACCTCCGGTCGATTGGTCGGAAGTATCCCCCGATTAGTCGGATAGGCTCGGGCCCGTGAGGGTCGAGATCTTCTACTGCCCCGTCTGAAACGGCTATGACCGCCGGGCCGCGAGTCTCGCGGCCGAGTTGAATGCCAAGACGGCCCACTCCGCCGAAGCGGTTCCCGGCGAGAAGAGTCAGTTCGACGTGGTCGCCGACGGCAGCCTGATCTTCAGCAAGCAGCGCGAGGGCCGCTTCCCCGAGGAGGACGAGATCGTCACCGCGCTCGGATAGGTCACTCGAACCCCGGCAGAAGGAGCTGCTCCGCAGGCGGCGGCACCGGCTCGAGGCGAGGGTAAACCGAGGTGATGAGGCCGACATACGAGTGGGTTTCCAGCTGATAGCGGAGGCAGAACGTGCCGAGCTCCTGCAGGCCCGCCGTTGTGCGGCCGAGGATCAGCGCTGCGAACCAGGCCGCCACCGCGACTCCCGTCAAGACGACGCCGAAGACGCTCGCGAGGACGATCGCCGGTAGCGCGAGCACGAGCCGGAAGAGCGTCACGAGCCGTCGTTGCTTGGTCGGCTCCGGAGTCCCGATTCCGAACGGATGCTCTCGCGTGTGCAGCGGATCCGGATACGTGGCGGAGAGGAGCGCGAGCCACGCGAATGCCTGGCCCTGGTACCGAAGATGCGCCGCCAGAAACCGGTGGAATGGCCGTGGCACGCGACCGCTGACGAGGGCGGCGACCCAGCTCACGACCCAGACCGGCACGATCAAGAAACTCCAGATCGACAGGACGATGTAGTGCGGAAGGAAGAGGAGCGCCCGCAGCAGGACGACGAGCCGCCGGCGTCGCAGGGGCTCCGCATCGTGCACCCTGAGCCGCCGCGAATTCACGGCCGGTACCGTAGACGCGTGCGCGGCGCTGTCGCCCTGATCGCGGCGTTGCTCCTGCTACCCGCGTGCGGAGGCAGCAGCAGCGAGACGCTGACGCGGCAGGAGTACGCGGAGAAGGCCGACGCCGTCTGCGCCAAGGGCAAGGCGAAGACGAGTGGGCTACCGACCCCGGCGAACCTGCAGGAGCTCGCCCGCTCTGCCGACCAGACGCTGGATGCTCTCACCGACGTACGGAGCGACCTTCAGAAGCTGAAGCCGCCTCCGCAGGAGCGGGCGGTCGCGAATCAGTGGCTCGCGACGATCGAGCAGCTCGAGAACGACGTCGCGCACATCCGCGACGCCGCGAAGGCAGACGACCGACGAGCCGTGTTCACCCGGGCGGCGAACGCGCAGAAGCGCAACACGCGTGCAAACGAGCTGGCGACGAGGCTGGGCCTTACCGTCTGCAACGAGGACTGAGCAGCTAGCTCCCGGTAAACCGGGGCGGGCGCTTCTCGAGGAAGGCGTCGACGCCTTCGCGAAAGTCGTCCGTCTGCGTGGCGGCAGCCTGGAGCTGCGCCTCGCGGTCGAGCTGCTCCTCGAGGGATGCGTCGAGCGCGTGCTCGATCAGACGCTTCGTCATCCCGATGCCGCGTGTCGGCAAGGCGGCGAGCTCTCCCGCGACCTCGGCGGCGCGCGCCGCGAGGCCGTCGCCCTCGACCACCTCCGAGACGAGGCCCCACGCATGCGCCTTCGTTGCGGTCAGCCTCCGGCCGGACGCGAGCCACTCGAACGCCCGGGCCGGGCCGAGGATTCGCGTCACGAAGTAGGAACCGCCCGAGTCAGGGATGAGGCCGATGTTGATGAACGCAGGGATGAACGAGGCCGCGTCCGACGCGAGACGGATGTCGCACACACACGCGAAGGAGAGCCCAGCGCCGGCGGCGGTGCCGTTCACGGCCGCGATGACCGGCTTCTCGAGGCCGCGGATCGCGAGGATGTTGGGGTGGTACGTCTCACGGAGCCGGCCGCCGATGTCTCCCGGTGCCTCCCGAAACTCCGTGAGGTCCTGTCCCACGCAGAAGGCACGGCCGGCGCCCGTGATCACGACCGCCCGCACCTCCGGCTCCCGCGCCTCCTTGAGCGCCGCCGCGAGCGCACGGTGCATGTCGCGGTTGAAGGCGTTGAGAACGTCCGGCCGGTTGAGCGTGATCGTGAGAACAGCCCCGTCACGGCTCGTCTCCACCTCGACCATGCGCAGACTCTCGCAGATCGACGCAGCGCCGAGCGGCGTTGCTAGCTTGGCTCACATGGAGCTGACGTTTATCTCGTCTCCGCCGGAGATCACCGAGGAAGAGGCGCTCGACGCCTATTCCAGCGTCGTGATCGGCGTGGCGGAGCGGCTCTCCCCGTCGGTCGCGAACCTCCGAGTCTCTCGGCGCGTGCGCGGCGGGCGCATCCTCGACGGCGGCGGCAGCTCGGTCGTGATCACGCCCGACGGATTCATGCTCACCAGCGCCCATGTCGTAGCGCGGAGTGACGGCAAGGGACGGGCGTCCTTCGTGGACGGCCGGGAGCTCGAGTTCGAGGTCGTGGGATCCGATTCGCTCTCGGACCTCGCCGTGCTGCGTGTCGACGGACGCGAGCTCGAGCCGGCCGAGCTCGGGGACGCGGAGCGGCTTCGCGTCGGGCAGCTCGTCGTCGCGATCGGGAATCCGCACGGCTTCACCGGCTCGGTTACGGCCGGCGTCGTCTCGGCGCTCGGACGCTCGCTGCCGACGCGGTCAGGCGCGAACGTGCGCGTCGTCGACAACGTGATCCAGACGGACGCCGCGCTCAACCCCGGAAACTCGGGCGGCGCGCTGGCCGACGGTCACGGCCGCGTCGTCGGCATCAACACCGCGGTCGCCGGCGTCGGCCTCGGGCTCGCCGTTCCGATCAACGTCGCGACGCGGAAGATCATCGCGGCACTGATGACGGAAGGCCGCTTCCGCCGCGCGTACCTCGGCATCGCGGGTGGACCGCGGCCGTTGCCGCCGCGGCTCGCGCGCGCCCTCGGACGGCGAAGCGGCGTCGAGGTGGTCGAGGTTGTCGGCGGCGGTCCGGCCGCTCGGGCCGGCCTGCGGGCCGAGGATCTCATCGTCGAGGTGGATGGCACGCCCATCGAAGGCATGGACGACCTGCAGCGTGTCGTCGTGAACGAGCTGATCGGGCAGCCGGTCGTCGTCAAGGTCGTGCGCGACGGTGCCGAGCGGGAGGTCCGGCTCGTTCCGGCCGAGCTCGAGGCGTAGGCGCGCGCTTCTAACGCTCGACCGTCGGCGCGTGCGCGGCGTGGCGGGCCAGCTCGTATGCCACCTGTGCGATCAACACAGCGGCGAGCAGGATGCTGACGGTCAGGGGAGACAGGTCGAACGGCAGGACGGCGAGCGCGAAGGCCGCCGTCGACAGGCGCAACCAGAAATCGGTGTCGAGGAGGACCGTGCCGGCGACGAGCTGGATCACGGCAAGTCCGAACATCGTCATGGCGAGCCCTGCGCACAGGATCCACGCGGTCTCGTCGTAGCGGTGCTCACCTCCGCCCGAGAAGATCGCGAGCTTCACGCCGGCCCCGAGCGCCGCGAGCCCGGCAATGACGAAGTAGTGCATGTAGGTGAACGTGAGGCCGCTCACGATCCCGTGTGAGCCGATCGTCGCCTCGTCGACGAAGTCGAAGTAGATCCACCACACCGCGGCCGCGATGAGGAATCCCGCGATCGCGGCGGCGGTCGAGCCGGCGTTCCAGCTCACCTTCGAGACGCCGAGGACAACGGCGAGGACCGACTCGCCGAGGACGATCAGCGTGAGCAGCCCGAACCGTTCGGGGATGTGCCTCGGGTGGATCGGAGCCTGGGGGATCTGGCGCCAGGTGAAGAACGGCGCCGCGAGCTCGAGCGCGAGCGCGCAAGCCCATACGGCGTAGTTCCACGGCCGCGGCACCGCCAGCGAGACGAGCCAGACGACCACGGCGGCTCCGAAGCAGAGGAGAAACGTGTTCGCGAGCTTGCGCGCCTCCGGGACGTGACGGGCAGCACGCGCGTACAGGACGAGCAATACCAGTCGCACACCCACGTATGCGAGGGGAAAGCCGATCGTCGCGCCCTCGAAGACGCTCGGCACCGTGGTTGCGAGAACCGCGACCGCGAACATCCCGGCCAACGTCAGGAGCCGGTACGGCAAGTCGTCCGTGTCGAAGCGGGTCGCGTAGAACGTGAAGCCGTTCCACGCCCACCACACGGGGACGAACAGGCCGAGAAACTCGAAGAACCGCGCCACCGTCGGCTCGGCGCTCAACGCGTTCGCCAGCTGCCCCACGGCGGCGACGAAGACGAGGTCGAAGAAGAGCTCGAGCCAGGTCGCGCGCCGTTCGTCCTCGGCTCCCATCGCGACCGTGCGGAGCCGCGGAGGTTCGAGCAGGCGCGAGAGCGCACTCATCGGTGCTCCGACAGGGTCAGCGTCCGCGGAACTCGGGCTTGCGCTTCTCGATGAACGCTCTCAGCCCCTCCTTCGCATCTTCGGACGCAAAGGCGAGGTTGAGCGCGCGCCGCTCGTAGTCGAGACCGAGCTGCAACGCCGACTCGTACGCGCGGTCGATCGCTTCTTTGGCGAGGCGCGTCGCGACGGGACCTTTCGATGCAATCTCGCGGGCGACGGCCTTCGCCTCGTCGAGCCAGGCCTCGCGCGCGACAACGCGCGCCACGAGGCCGGCCGCGAGCGCCTCGCCGGCTGAGAGGAAACGGCCGCTCAGGATCACGTCCATCGCCGTCGCCTTGCCGACGGCCCGCGTGAGCCGCTGCGTCCCGCCGGCGCCCGGGATGATGCCGAGCGACGTCTCGGGCTGGCCGAACCGCGCCGTCTCCGACGCGACGATCAGGTCGCACGCCATCGCAAGCTCGCAGCCGCCGCCGAGGCAATAACCGGAGACGGCGGCGACGAGAGGCGTCCAGAGCCCGCGGATCGTGTCCCAGCGCTCGATCCGCCTCCCGTAGTAGAGCTCGATGGCGGAGGTCGCCGCGAGCTCCGCGATGTCGGCGCCGGCGGCGAAGGCTCGTTCGGATCCACCGAGAACGATGCAGCGGATCGCGTCGTCGCGGTCGAGCTGTTGCAGCTCGGCCACGAGCGCGTCCATGAGCTCGTCGGAAAGCGCATTGAGCTGCCGAGGCCGGTTGAGGAGCACGACGGCGATCGGCTCCTCCCGCTGGACGAGAACTAGGTCGGACACGTCACGTCTGGCCGGGCTCCTTTCTTCCCGACCGTTCGAGGAAGGCTCGGACCGCCGCCTGCGCCTCGTCCCCGAGCATCGACAACGCGAGCCAGTCGCGCGCGTGGTTGACCGTCTCGTGCCAGGACAGATCCCGCCAGAAGTTCAGCTGCTGCTTGGCGTACCGCGTCGTCTGCGGCAGCTTCGCGACCAGGTTGTCGACGACCTCGGCGACCTTCGCGTCGAGCTCCGCAGCAGGAACGACCCAGTTCACGAGCCCCCACTCCGCCGCCTGCGCGGCCGGAACCTCCTGGCACATGAAGACGATCTCGCGCGCCCGTCGATCGCCGACGAACACGGGCAGCCACTGGGTCGCCCCGCCGGCCGGAACAGACCCGTGCTCGAGGCCGACGTGGCGGATGAACGCGTCCTCCACCATCACCGCAAGGTCGCACGCCATCTGCACCTCGTTGCCGCCGCCGACCGCGATGCCGTTGATCCGCGCGAGCGTCGGCTTGCCGACCTCTCGCAGGCGGTCGTGCATGTCTTTGAACGCCCCGAACCACTTCCAGTACTCGGCGGGGTTGCCGAGGTAGTCTTCTGACCAGGACTTGAGGTCTGCGCCGACGCAGAACGCGCGTCCCGCCCCGGTGACGACGACAACGCGGATCTCGTCGTCCCACGAAGCGTCCTCGCACGCACGCGCGATCTCGCGCAGCATGCGGAAGTCGAAGGCGTTCAGCACCTCGGGCCGGTTGAGCGTGATCGTCGCGCGCGGCGGCACCTTCTCGTAGAGGATCGACTCGAACCCGAGCTCGTCGGGCGTCCGCGGACGCGGGTGCGTCGGCTCAGCCAACGTCCGCGAACATCACCGTGAACTTGCCGCCCATCTCCATCGCGTCCTTGCCCGTCGCCATGAACTCCTCGCTTCCTGCCGCGGACTTGAATGCATCCCGGTCGGGCCACTCCCACTCCGCGCAGTAGCGGTACGGCGGCTCGCCCATCGGCGCACCGAAGATCTTCCCGTGCCGGAACGTGCCGCCAGGCACCTTGCGGCAGAGCTCGACGTGTTGCTCGTAGCGCGCCGCGTCAGGCTCCTCTTCGTACAGCACGATCGCTCGAACCATGCGTTCCCCCTCGTCGTGGAGGCGTGAGCGTAAACGGATTGCCGCCTGGCCGTCAGAGCCCGACGATGTCGTCCGGGCGGACGGGCACGCGCCTCAGCCCGCGACCGGTCGCGTCGCGCAGAGCCGCGACGATCGCGGCAGTCGACACGACTGTCGGCGGCTCGCCCACTCCCTTCACGCCGTACGGCGCGTCCGGCTCGGGGTCCTCGACCAGCTGGGAGACGACCGGCGGCATGTCGAGCGTCGTCGGGATCAGATAGTCGGTGAAGCTGGCGTTCGTGATCAGGCCGTCACGCGTCTGGATCTCCTCCATCAGCGCCAGCCCGAGCCCTTGAGCCGTGCCGCCCTCGATCTGGCCCGTGACGGCCTGTGGGTTCACCGCCTTGCCGACGTCCTGCGCGGTGCCGATCCAGAGGACTCTGGTAAGACCGAGGTCGACGTCGACCTCGGCGACGACGCGCATCGCCGCACACGCGTACGCCACATGGGCGCGTTCGCCGGTGACCTGGCCCGTCTCCGGATCGAGCGGTGTCGTGCGGGGATGCCGGTAGACGCGCTCGACGTCGACCTCGCCGCCACCGACCCGTTCGCGCTCCTCGAGCGCGGCGCGACAGGCATCGCGCACGGCGCCGCTCACCATCCACGTCATCCGCGACGCGGAGGCAGACCCGGCGGAGTCGAGGGATGCCGTCGTGTGCGGTGCGAGCGTCACGTCGTCCGTGCCGAGCTCGGTGCGTGCAACTTGCAGGATCACGTTCGCGACTCCCTGTCCGACCTCGGCCGCAGCGCAGTGCACCTCTGCGCCGCCGTCGGCCAGGAGCCGCACGCGCGCTGCGGTGTAATCGTCGAACCCTTCCGAGTAGCCGATGTTCTTGAAGCCGACGGCGAACCCGACACCGCGGCGAACGCCTTCGCCTCGGGTCGTGTTCCCGGAGCCGCCCGGAAGACGCAAAGGGTCCCGCGGCAGCTCTTCGGGCTCGGGAACCGGGAGCGCCGCGGCGCGCCGGATCACCTCGGCCACAGGAAGCCGGCCCGTGATCCGCTGGCCGGTCGGGATGGCATCTCTGGGCCCGAGAGCGTTGAGCAGCCGCAGCTCGATCGGATCGATGTCGAGCGCGCGCGCAAGCTCGTCCATCTGCGCCTCGTGCGCGAAGCACACCTGGACCGCTCCGAAACCGCGCATCGCCCCGCACGGCGGGTTGTTCGTGTACACACACGTGCTCTCGACGAGCGCGTTCTCGACTGCGTAGGGGCCGCATGCGAACGACGCCGCATTCGATGTCACGGCCGTGGAGCTGGACGCGTAGGCGCCGCCGTCGAGCAGGATTCGCACCCGGACGTTGACGAGCTTCCCCTGGCGCGTTGCCCGGTGCTCCGCCCAGATCTTCGCCGGATGCCGATGGATGTGGCCGACGAACGACTCCTCGCGGCTGTAGACGATCTTCACCGGACGGTTCGTGTGGAGCGCGAGCATCGCGCCGTGGATCTGCATCGACAGGTCCTCGCGGCCGCCGAACGCGCCCCCGACGCCCGCGAGGTGTATTCGCACCTGCTCGGGCCGTAAAGCAAGACAAGGCGCAACCTGATCGCGGTCGACATGGAGCCACTGGGTCGCGACGTAGATGTCCACGCCGCCGTCGCCGTCCGGGACGGCAAGACCCGATTCCGGGCCCAGGAATGCCTGGTCCTGAATGCCGACCTCGTACACGCCGGAGACGGATACGTCGCTTTCTGCATCCGGATCGCCGTGTCGGATGACGAGCGACCGCACGACGTTCGGCCGCGGATCGTTGCGATAGCCGCGTCCCATCGTCGGGCGGTCCGGATGGAGTGGTTGCTGCTCGGTTGCGCGCTCCGGATCGACGATCGGCTCGAGCGGCTCGTATTCGATGCCGACGCGCTCCGCCGCTCGGCGCGCCTGCTCCGGGTGCTCTGCGGCGACGAGTGCCACAGGCTCTCCGAAGTAGCGCACACGGTCGAACGCGAGCACCGGCTGGTCCGTGAACTCGAGGCCGTAGCGCTTCTCGCCCGGGACGTCCTCGTGCGTCAGCACGGCATGCACGCCCGGCATCGTCAGGGCCGCTGAGATGTCGATCGCGGCGACCCGGGCGTGCGCATGCGGGCTGCGAAGCGTGTGCCCCCAGAGCATCCCGGCCGCCTGGAGGTCGCTCGAGTAGGCGAACTCACCCGTGACCTTCGGGATGCCGTCCTCGCGCGGGACGATCTCACCGATGCGGCCCAGCTCGAGCTTCGGTGCGGTTGTCTCGCTCACACTGCGGCTGCCGCCGCACGCACCGCGTCGAAGATCTTGGCGTAGCCGGTGCAGCGGCAGAGGTTCCCGGACAATGCTTCTCGAATCTCGTCGTCGCTGGGGTCCGCGTTCTCCATGAGCAAGTCGGCGGCCGCGACCACGAGTCCCGGCGTGCAGAACCCACACTGGACCGCGCCGGCGGCGACGAACGCCTCCTGCACGCGATGGAGGCGGCCGTCCTCTGCGAGACCTTCGACCGTGACGACGGCGTGACCGTCCACCTGCGCAGCGAGTACGAGGCAGGAGCACACGAGCTTCCCGTCCAGCAGCACGGAGCACGAGCCGCACTCGCCCTGCTCGCAGGCGTTCTTCGAGCCCGGGAAGCCGAGGCGCTCGCGCAGCGCGAACAGCAGGCTTTCGCCTTCCCAGAGGTCGGCTTCGCAGCGCTCGCCGTTGACGCGGAGCGCAATCCTCATACGAGACAGCGTTCGAGCGCGCGCTTGGTGAGGACGGTCAGCGCGTGGCGTCGGTAGGCCGCGGTCCCGCGGACGTCGTCGATCGGAGTCGCAGCCTCCGCGACGCGCTCCGCGAATGACTCCGCCTCCTCGAGACTGCCGCGGACGAGCACGGGGACCGGCGCCGCCGACCCGAACGCCGCACGAAGCTCGCCGTCCACTCGCAGCGCAAGCGACACGACAGCGATCACCATCGCGTTTCGCGGCCCGACCTTCATGAACGTCTGGCGGCTCTCCTGCGCCGGCAACGAGACCCCGAGGATCAGCTCGTCGGCGGCGAGAACGTTGCGCTTCGGCCCGACGACGAACTCCGGGAGTGGAATGTCGCGCTCGCCGCGGGTGCTCGCGACCTTCACGGTCGCGTCGCACACGAGCAGCGGCGGCAGTGCGTCACCTGCCGGCGAGGACGTGCCGAGGTTGCCGCCGATCGTCCCGCGGTTTCGGATCTGCGGTCCGCCCACCGTGCGCGAGGCCTCTGCCAACGCCGGGAAGAGCTCGGCGAGCGGAGCCTCCATCGCCTCCGAGTACGTCAATCCGGCCCCGAGCCAGACCGTCCCGTTCTCGCGCGACCAGCCGCGCAGCTCTGCGACCTCGTTCAAGTTCAGGAGCGCGGGCGGACGTGCGCGATCGAAGTTCAGCTCGACCATCACGTCGGTGCCGCCCTGGATCGGCAATGCCTCGGGCAGCTCCGACTTGAGGCGCAGCGCTTCGTTCAGCGTCCTTGGCGTCAAGACGTCCACCGGCGCGAAGCGTACTGCGCGGCTCTGAGAGGATTTCCGCCGTGGCCGCGGATCTCGCACGCAGGCTCGCCGTCGCGCGCGGAGACGAACCCGCCGACGTCGTCGTCCGCGGTGGACGTGTCCTCTCCGTCTTCACCCGGGAATGGCTGGAGGTCGACGTCGCGATTGCGGACGGATGGATCGCAGGCCTGGGCGACTACGAGGGAGAGGAGGTCGTCGACGCGTCGAGCCGCCACGTCGTGCCGGGATTCATCGACGCGCACATGCACCTCGAGTCGACGAAGCTGCTGCCGGACGAGTTCGCACGCCTGGTCCTGCCGCTCGGCACGACGGCCGTCGTGCTCGACCCGCACGAGCTCGCCAACGTCCTCGGCACGGACGGCGTCCACTGGCTGCTCGACGCGTGCGAGGGGTTGCCGCTCGACTTCTACTTCATGGCGTCGTCGTCGATCCCGGCATCAGCCTTCGAATCACCGCGTCGCCCGCTGCTCTCGGGCGATCTCGAGAGCCTGCTCCGCAGACGTCGCGTGCTGGGTCTCGCGGAGATGATGAACTTCCCGGGCGTGGTCAACGCGGACGAGGCCGAGCTGGACAAGCTCCGCCTCGCAACGGGCGTGCACGTCGACGGGCATGCGCCGGGTCTCCTCGGCAAGCCGCTGGACGCGTACGCGGCGGCCGGCATTCGCTCCGACCACGAGGCCCTCACCGCTGAGGAAGGACGCGAGCGACTGAGGGACGGCATGTGGCTGCTGATCCGCGAGGCGTCGATGGCGCGCAACCTCCATGCCCTTCTGCCTCTGGTGCAGGAGTTCGGGACGAACCGGATCGCCTTCTGCACCGACGACCGCGACCCTGAGGACATCGCCGAAAACGGCCACATCAACGGCATGGTTCGCGAGGCAGTCGCGGCCGGCATAGCGCCGGAGGACGCCGTGGTGCTGGCGACCATCAATCCCGCGAGCTGGCACCGGCTCTGGCACCTGGGTGCGATCGCCCCCGGTTACCAGGCCGATCTCCTCCTCCTGCCGGACCTCGAGAGCTTTCAGCCCGAGCTGACCCTGAAGGCGGGACGACCGGTCGAGGAGATCCCGCAGCCCCACGTGCCGGAGTGGGTCAAGCATTCCGTGCGGAATCGGCCTGTCGGCGAAAGCGACCTGCGGATCCCGTGGGACGGTGGCAAGGCTCGCGTGATCGGGCTCGTGCCGGATCAGGTCGTCACCGAATCGCTCGCGGAGGAGCCGGCGACAGCCGGCGGTGCCGCCGTCGCGGACTCGACGAGGGACCTCGCGAAGATCGCCGTGATCGAGCGCCACCTCGGGACCGGACGGGTCGGGCTCGGCTTCGTGCGCGGCTCGGGCTTGCAACGCGGCGCACTCGCTTCGACGGTGGCGCACGACGCGCACAACATCGTCGTCGTCGGGACGAACGATGGCGACATGGTGCGAGCGGTTGCGCGCCTCGGCGACCTCGGCGGCGGCATCGTGGTCGTCGACGGCGGCGAGATCCGTGCGGAGCTCCCGCTGCCGGTCGCCGGCTTGCTCGCGGACGCGCCGCTCGCCGAGGTGATCACGCAGAACCTCGCCTGCAACGACGCCGCGCGCACGCTCGGCTGGTCGGGCGCAACGCCGTTCCTGACGCTCTCGTTCCTCGGCCTTTCGGTCATCCCGAGCCTGAAGATCACGGACCGGGGGCTCGTGGACGTCGACCGGTTCGAGATCGTGCCGCTCGCGTTGTGAGCACGCTCCTCGCCAACGCGCACGTCGTGACGATGGACGACGCGGGCACGGAACATGCAGGCGGCTGGATCCTCTTCGACGAAGGTTTCATCGCTGCGGTCGGCGGCGGCGACCGGCCGGACGCCGACGAGGTGCAGGACGTGAACGGCGCGGTCGTGACGCCGGGGCTCGTCAACACGCATCACCACCTGTGGCAGAACCTCACGCGCGCCCGCGCGCAGGACGAGAACCTCTTCGGCTGGCTGCAGGCGCTCTATCCCGTGTGGGCGGCGATCGACGACGAGGCCGAATACGCAGCCGCGCGCGCGGGCCTCGCCGAGCTCGCGCTCTCCGGCTGCACGACCGTGTTCGACCATCACTACCTCTTTCCGCCGGGCGCGACCGGGCTCCTCGAGGCGGAAATCCGCGCGGCGCGCGAGCTCGGGGTGCGCATCGTCGCTTCCCGCGGCTCGATGGACCTCGGGGAGTCCGACGGCGGCCTGCCGCCCGACGCGATCGTCGAGGACAGGGACGATGCGCTCGCCGCCACCGAAGCGGCCGCGGGCCTCGCGGACGGCGCGCACGTCGACATCGCGGTCGCGCCGTGCTCTCCGTTCTCCGTCACGAAGGAGCTCATGCGGGAGTCGGCGGAGCTCGCGCGCCGGCTCGGCCTCCGGCTCCACACCCATCTCGCGGAGACGGTCGAGGAGGAGGCGTACGCGAAGGAGCAGTTCGGCTGCACTCCGGTCGAGTACGTCGAGGATCTCGGCTGGCTCGCCGACGACGTCTGGTGCGCGCATTGCGTTCACCTCTCGGAAGGCGAGGTCGCGAAGTTCGGGTCACACGGAGTCGGAGTTGCGCATTGCCCGACCTCGAACATGCGGCTCGGGGCCGGGATCGCACCCGCGCGCGATCTCCTCGATGCCGGCGCGCGCGTGGGGCTCGGCGTCGACGGCACCGCCTCGAACGAACGCGGCGACCTCTTCCTCGAGGTCAAGCAGGCGTTGCTCGTGGCGCGGGCGCGCGGTGGGCCGAAGGCGATGAGCGCCCGCGAGGCGCTGCGCCTCGGCACGCGTGGCGGCGCCGCTGTGCTCGGCCGTGACGACATCGGCGTGCTCTCGGCCGGGACGCGCGCCGATGTCGCGGTGTGGCGCACCGACGGCCTCGAGCTCGGCGGAGCCGAGGATCCGGTTGCAGGCCTGGTGCTGTCCGGCCCGCATCGCGTCGACCGGCTCTACGTCGGAGGCAGTGAGGTCGTGCGCGAGGGCCGACTCGTTCACGCAGACGAGGAAGAGCTGGCAAGGGAACACCGCCGCCAGGCGAAAAGGTTCGCGACGTGAGCGCTTTCCTCTCCACACACGTCCTCGACGTCGAGCGCGGACGCCCCGCAAGCGGTCTCACGGTCGAGCTCTATCGCGCCGATCAGCTGATCTCGCGGGCCGAGACGGACTCGGACGGTCGGATTACGAACTTCGCGGACGGCCTCGAGCCCGGCGCCTACCGGGTCGTCTTCATGCCGCCGTCGCCTTTCTTCCGCCGCGTCGAGCTCGAGATCGTCCTCGAGGACGGCCACCACCACGTCCCTCTGCTCGTCTCGTCGTACTCGTGCGTGACCTACCGCGGCAGCTGACGGAGTCGGAGCTCGCGGAGCTCTTCGAAGGCCGCACGCGTCTCGTCGCGGAGCTTGCTGAGCATGACGACCCGCTCGGTTCGGCGGACGAGGTGATCCGCGGGCTGAGCGAGGACGAGAAGCTCGAGGCGCTCAACGCCCACCCCGCGATCGGCGCGAAGGGGTTGCCGGCGCGGTCTGCGGCGGAGCAGGGGAGCGACGACGATCCGGCGACGCTCGTAGAGCTCGAGCGGCTCAACCGCGAATACGAGGAGCGCTTCGGCTTTCGGTTCGTCGTCTTCGTGAACCGGCGGCCGAAGCGGGAGATCGTCCCCATCCTGCGGGAGCGTCTAGGGCGGTCTCGCCAGGAGGAGCTCGACACCGGGTTGCGGGAGCTCGTCGCGATCGCGGAGGACCGATGGCGGCGCTCCTAGCGCTCGACGCTTACACCACCGACTGGCTGAACCTGCTCGCCCGCTGGCTGCACGTCATCGCCGCCATCGTGTGGATCGGCTCCTCGTTCTACTTCATCGCGCTCGACAACCACCTGCGGCCGCCGAAGGACGAGCGCGATGCCGAGGACGGCGTCGGCGGCGAGGCCTGGGAGGTGCACGGCGGCGGCTTCTACAACGTGCAGAAGTACCGCGTTGCGCCGCGCGTCCTCCCGGACACGCTCTATTGGTTCAAGTGGGAGGCGTACACGACGTGGCTCAGCGGTTTTGCGCTGATGATCGTCCTCTACTACCTCAACGCGGACACGTACCTGATCGACCCGGACGTGGCGGATCTGTCGGTGGGCGCGGCCGTGGCGATCAGCATTGGTCTCCTGGCGGCAGCGTGGCTCGTCTACGACGGGCTCTGCCGCGTGCTTGCGGCACGTCCGCTCGTCCTCGCCTCGATGCTGCTGGGGCTCGTCACGCTCGCGGCGTGGGGCATCAGCCATCTCTTCAGCGGACGCGCGCTTTACCTGCAGATCGGCGCGATGCTCGGGACGATGATGGTCGGCAACGTCTTCTTCGTGATCATCCCGGCTCATCGTGAGCTCGTGCGCGCGAAGCAGGAGGGGCGCGAGCCGGACCCGGCGGCGAACGCGCGCGGAAAGCTCCGCTCGGTGCACAACAACTACCTGACGCTGCCCGTCGTTTTCACGATGCTGTCGAACCACTTCCCGTTCACGTACGGGCACAGCTACGCGTGGCTGATCCTCGTCGTGCTGCTCGTGATCGGGGCGTGGATCAGGCACTTCTTCAACCTGCGGCACGCGGGGCGGACCGTCTGGGCGATTCCGGTGACGTCCGCGATTGCAATCGCGGTGCTCGCGATCTTGATCCGGCCGCAGAACGAGTCGTCGGCGGGGACGGCGTCCGTGCCGTTCACGACGGTCGCCGGCATTGTCGATCGGCGGTGCAGTGCCTGTCACTCCGCGCATCCGACGAAGGTGGACACCGCACCGCTCGGCATCGAGCTCGATACGCCGAAAGAGATCAGGTCGCACGCGGACGCGATCCGTCAGCAAGCCGTCGACACGCACACCATGCCGCTCGGCAACGTGACGGGGATGACGGAGGCCGAGCGCGCTTTGCTCGGGCGTTGGATCGCGCAGGGCGCGAAGATCCCGTGATGCTCTACCGGCCCGAGGCGTTCGAGCCGCTCGTCGAGGAGGAATGGGACGAGGCGCGCGTGCGTGACGACATCGCCGAGATCGTGGCGGACACGGACGCGGCGCTGCGTGGGCCCAAGCTCTTGTGGCGAGCCGACTCGTGGGACAACTGGCACGCAACGAGCCCGTTGAAGAACCTCTACGTCGGTGCGGCAGGGGTGCTCTGGGCGCTCGACCTGCTGCGGCGACGCGGATTTCGCGAGACGACCCTCGACCTCACCGACCTCGCATTGCGGAACCTCGCGCTGTTCCGCGAGAAGCCGGACTTCATCAAGCTGATCAAGCCGCCGGAGCGGCGGGATGCTGCGCTGCTAACGGGAGAGGCGGGGATCCTGCTCGTCGCGTGGCGGCTTGCGCCGAGCGGCGAGCTCGCGGATCAGCTGCTCGAGCACGTCCGCGCGAACGTGGACAACGAGGCTGAGGAAGTGATGTGGGGATCGCCGGGCACCCTCATCGCGGCGCGAGCCATGCTCGAGTGGACCGGCGACGAGCGCTGGCGGACGGCGTGGGAGGAGAGCGCGGAGGCGCTGATGTCGCGGCGCGGCGACGACGGGTTGTGGGTGCAACGGCTCTACGGGCGCGAGCTGACGAGCCTCACGCCGCCGCACGGGCTCGTCGGCAACGTCCAGGCGTTGCTGCCGCTGCTGGAGGCGCGGCGGGCGTCCGCGTTGAAGCGCGAGACCGCGGCCGTGTTGGCGGAGAACGCCGTGCGCGAGGACGGCCTGGCGAACTGGCCGCCGCAGCCACGCCCCAAGCTTCCCGGGCCCGACGGCCAGATTCGCGTCCAGTGGTGTGCGGGCGCGCCGGGAATCGTCATCGGCGCCGCCGACTATCTCGACGAGGAGCTGCTCGTGGCCGGGGCAGAGCTTCCCTGGCATGCGGGCCCGTCGAGCATCGAGAAAGGATCAGGCATCTGCCACGGCACGGCGGGCAACGGCTATGCGTTCCTCAAAGCCTTCGCCCGGACGGGCGACGAGCGGTGGCTGGACCGCGCGCGACGATTCGCGGTGCACGCGCTGGACCAGGTAACGCGCCTGCGAAAGCAGCGCGGCCGAGGTCGCTATTCGTTGTGGACCGGCGACCTCGGAACGGCGCTGTACGCAGCAGACTGCATCGAAGCGAGAAGCGCGTACCCGATCTTCGACTACTGCTGAGCTCCGCCAGACGCCGGCGCAACTTTCGGCGCAGATACGTGACACCGGCGTTTCAGTCTCGGGTCCGACCCGAAACGCATGCAACATCGCGTCGGAACCGGAACGGTTCTGCGACGACGGTGCGACAGACAGGTCCCGCCGCGACAGGCAACCACGTCCCGTGCGGACCAGCATTCAGCCGGAACGGCCAGGTCTCTTTCCAACGGGGAGGGTCTGACCCACGGACGTGGCCGGTTCGGACCACGCCGACATGTCTACGGCAGCCGGTCTTGCGCGAAACGTTGCACTTTCGTTTCAGTTTCGGCGCACTTCGCGCACCCACGGCACGGCCGCGTTGGACGCGTTCGTGGCTTTCGCGCGTGCTGCCTATGCGATTGTCGCAGACAGCTTCGACACGGCGCCGGAGAGGACCTCGACGGCGAGCGCGACGTCCTCCGGGCTCGAGAGCTCGTCGGGGGAGTGGCTGATCCCGCCGTTGAGGCTGCGCACGAAGAGCATTCCGGACACCACACCCGCGGCGGCGAGGACGGCGGCGTCGTGCCCCGCTCCGGACACGAGCTCGACGAGCGGCAGGTCGCGGGCGGCGAGCTCGGCGCGAAGCGCCTCGCGCGGCCACGGCGCCATCGCAACGGGCTCGAGCCGGAAGGACGGCGTCACTTCCAGCTCACGGATCAGCGGCTCCAGCCGCTCGACGTCCGGGGCACGCACGTCGACGGAGAGACGCACCCTCGCCGGGATCACGTTCGCGGCGCCGGGCTCGACCTCGAGCTCCCCGACAGTCGCCACAGCGCCCTCGACCTGCGCGGCCTTGTCGCGGACGCGCAGCACGTACTCCGCCGCAGCGGCGAGCGCGTCGCGTCTGACGTCCATGGGCATCGTGCCGGCATGACCGGCGTCACCCTCGAAGACGCGCTCTCCTCGCACCATCCCGACGATCCCGGTGACGAGCCCGAGCGGCGCGCCGCGGCGCTCCAGGATCGGGCCCTGCTCGACGTGGAGCTCGAGAAACGCCCCGGGGAGCTCTCCCCGGCGGACGAAAGCCGTGCTCCCGACGCAGCCGCGCTCCTCGTCGCGGAAAGCCACCACCGCGCCCGCGCCCGCACGCTCGACGGCCTCGATCGCCGCGGCGACACCGAGCGCGCCGTCGAACTTCCCGCCGCTCGGGACGGAGTCGAGATGCGAGCCGGTCCAGACCCTTGGATCGGCCGTCCGGCCGATCAGGTTCCCGGCCGGATCGACCTCGACGTCAAGCCCTGCCTCGTGCATCCAGCCGGCCGCGACCTCGTGCGCACGGTCCTCCGCCGCGCTGCCGCCGACGCGATTCGCGCCGACCCCGCCGCCGATGGCGTACAGCTCCTCGAGCCTGTCGAGCACGCGCACGGCCACATCATTTCGCGCGGTTACAGGCCGAACGGGTTGATGGGCCTTGCGCCCGTCGAGACCAGGACGCTCTTCGTCTCGAGATAGAGGTCGAGCGTTTCGAGGCCCAGCTCACGTCCGAAGCCGGACTGCTTGTAGCCACCGAACGGGATGCCGGGAAACGCCGTGTAGGGCATGTTGATGCCGACGGTGCCGGCCTTGATGCGGCTCGCGATCCGATGGCCGCGGGCGGGATCGCTTGTCCAGACCGTCGCCATGAGGCCGTACTTCACGTCGTTCGCGATCCGGATCGCGTCCTTCTCGTCCTCGAACGGGATCACGGTCACCACGGGGCCGAAGATCTCCTCCTGAGCAACGGTCATCGAGCTCTCGACCTTCGCGAGCACCGTCGGCGGATAGAACGCACCCTTGCGGTCGCCGATCTCGCCGCCGCTGACGACCTCGGCTCCCTCCTCGCGGCCGCGCTCGACGTATCCGTGCACCTTGTCGCGGTGCGTCGTGGAGATGAGCGAGCCGACCTGCGTCTCCGGATCGAGCGGGTCGCCGACCTTCAGCTGCCCCGCCATCCCGGCGAACGACGAGACGAAGTCGTCGTATAGAGGACGTTCGACGAGCACGCGTGACCGCGCTTCACAGCTCTGTCCGGCTGCGTAGTAGATCGACCACACCGAGCTCGGCAATGCGTCCGCGAGATTCGCGTCGGCGAAGACGATGTTCGGGCTCTTGCCGCCGAGCTCGAGCGTGATCCGCTTGATCGGACTGGACGCCAGCCGCATGATCTCGCCGCCCGTCCGAGTCGAGCCCGTGAACGCGACCTTGTCGACGCCGGGATGACTCACGAGGTACGCACCGGTCGTCGGGCCGTCCCCCGGGACGATGTTCACGACGCCCGGCGGGAACCCGACCTCCGTCGCGAGCTCGCCGAGGCGAAGCGCGGTGAGCGGCGTCGCCGGGTCGGGCTTCAGCACAACGGTGCAGCCGGCAGCGAGCGCCGGAGAAAGCTTCCACGTCGCCATCATCAGCGGGTAGTTCCAGGGAACGATCTGCCCCGCGACCCCGACCGGCTCCCTCAGCGAATAGAAGAGGAGCGACCCGCCGATCGTATTCGCCCGTCCAGCAATCGACGCGATCGCCGAGCCGAAGAAGCGGAAATTCTCCACGGCCTGGTTCAGCTCCGCCTTCACGGACGAGATCGCCTTGCCGACGTTGCGCACCTCGAGCTCGGCGAGCTCTTTGCGGTTCGCGACGATCGCATCCGCGAGGGCATGCAGCAGGCGAGACCGCTCCGTTGCAGGCGTCTTGCCCCACGGCCCCTCGAGCGCGGCGCGCGCAGCCTCGACAGCCCGATCGACGTCACCTTCCCCGGCCATGGCTGCGCGAGCCAGCGGCTCGCCGGACGCAGGCTCCGTCAGCTCACGGACTTCATCCGATGCCGGCTCGACGAGCTCGCCGTTGATGAAGAGGCCGTATTCCCGTTCAGTCGCGACCGCCACGCCGAGACGATAACCGCAGCCTGACCATTCGGGCGTTGTTTCCCGAGCGCAGCAGCGGGAAGATGAGGACGATGAGCGAGAGCGTGCACGTCGAGGCTGCACGCATTCCCGATCGGGATCGGCTGCTCGAGGAGCTGAGGAACGCCGGGCTCGATGCGCGTCCCGTCGACGAGGTGTCCATCGAGGTGGCGTGCGGTGACGAAACCGAAGCGGCAACCGACGAGCTGTACGCCCACGCCGAGAGCCTGATCAACAGCCTCGGCGCGCCCTTCGTGCCGATCAAGCACGAGGGCGTGATCTACATCCGTCCGCCTCTCAGCTAGACGCCGCTCAGCGCTCGAACAGCGCGGCCTGGCCTTGCCCGACGCCGACGCAGAGCGTCGCAAGGCCGTAACGCCCGCCGCGGCGGCGCAGCTCGTGCAGAAGGGAGACGACGAGGCGGGCCCCGCTCATCCCGAGCGGATGACCGAGCGCGATCGCTCCGCCGTTGACATTCACCTTCTCTTCGTCGAGGCCCAGCTCGCGGATGACGACGAGGCTCTGGGAGGCGAAGGCCTCGTTGAGCTCGACGAGGTCGAGATCTTCGACTCCGACCCCGACCCGCTCGAGCAGCTTCTGCACCGCAGGAATCGGCCCAATGCCCATGACGCGCGGATCGACGCCCGCGACCGCGCTCCCCACGAATCGCGCGAGCGGTTCCGAGCCGAGTGCCTTCGCCTTCTCCTCGCTCGCGATCACGAGCGCGGCGGCGCCGTCGTTGATGCCGCTCGAGTTGCCCGCGGTGACCGTGCCGCCGCTCGTCCGAAACGCCGGCTGCAATGCGGCGAGCTTCTCGGCGCTCGTATCGGCTCGGGGATGCTCGTCACGCTCCAGCCCGTCGACGGACACGAGCTCGTCGTCGAACCGGCCTGCCTCGGCTGCGGCCGCCCACCGCTGCTGCGAGCGCAACGCGAATGCGTCCTGCCTTTCCCGCGAGACATTCCACCGCTCGGCGACGTTCTCGCCGGTCTCGCCCATCGACTCGAGCGGGAACATCTCCACCATGCGCGGGTTCGGGAAACGCCAGCCGAGAGTCGTGTCCCACGCGGTCTGGTTCCCGCGGGGGAAGGCGTGCTCGGGCTTCCCAGTCACGAGCGGCGCCCGGCTCATCGACTCGACCCCGCCCGCGACGAAGAGGTCTCCGTCGCCTGCTGCAACGGCGTGGCAGACGGAAACGACGGCGGAAAGGCCCGATGCGCACAGACGGTTGACGGTCACGCCGGCCACCGTCTCCGGCAGGCCTGCCAACAGAGCCCCCATGCGCGCCACGTTGCGGTTGTCCTCGCCCGCCTGGTTCGCGCAGCCGAAATAGACGTCCTCGATGTCGCCCGGCTGGACGCCGGCACGCTCGACCACCTCGGCGATCACCTCGGCGGCCAGGTCGTCCGGCCTGACTCCCGCGAGCGCGCCACCGTAGCGCCCGATCGGCGTGCGGACCCCGGCGAGAACGACTGCCCGGCTCACGTTCGCAGCCTAGCCCCGTCCCGGACGTTTACGCTCTAAACGAAGTCGACGCGCACGGGTTCCCGGTACACGCCGGTGTTTTCGGCACGGCGGAGGAGCTCCTCGACCGCCTGCCGCCCCTCGTCGCCGAAGTCGCACGTCAGTTCGTTGACGTACATGTCGATGAACCGGTTCGCGGTCTCGGCATCGAGATCGCGCGCGAACTGGAGGGCGTACCGCGTCGCCTCGTCACGGTTCGCAAGCCCCGCGTCGATCGACTCGCGCAGCAAGTCAGACAGCTCCCGCAGCCGCGGCACGTCGCGCCGTGCGACATTCACTCCGAGCGGCAGCGGCAGTCCCGTCTCGAGCAGCCACCACTCGCCGAGATCCAGCACCTTCACGAGCCCGTCCTCCGCGTACGTGAGCTGACCCTCGTGGATGAGCAGACCCGCGTCGGCACCGCCGGCCTTCACTTCGCCGAGGATCCGGTCGAATGCAATCGTGCGGTTCGGGAAGCGGCCGCCCAGCGCCATTCCGAGCACGAGAAATGCCGTCGTGAGCCGTCCCGGCACGGCGATCTCCACCTCCCGGAGCTCGTCGAGTGACAGCGACTCGCGCGCGACGACGATCGGGCCGTACCCGGAACCGATCGACGCGCCGTGCGGGAGCAACGCGTAACGCGTCTGAACGAGCGGGTAGGCGGCGAGCGACAGCGCCGTCACTTCGAGCTTCCCCTCGAGCGCCCACTCGTTCAGTACCTGGATGTCCTCCGGGAAGAACTCGAACCGGAAGCCCCGCTGCGGGAGCTGCCCGGACGCAAGCGCCCAGACCATGAACGCGTCGTCCGGGTCTGCGGAATGGCCGATCCTGACCAGCACGGGTCCACCCTAGACTGTGTCGTGTGGCCAAGCCCGCACTAACCGACGCGATCCAGGATTACCTGCGCGAGATCTACAAGCTGGGGACGGAGAAGAGTCCGGTATCCGTTAGTGCACTCGCAAAGCGCCTGGGCGTCTCACCTGCGTCCGCGAGCGCGATGGTGAAGAAGCTCGCTGCGCTCGATCTCGCCGTACACGAGCCGTACCGCGGCATCGCTCTGACGCCGGCCGGCGAGAAGGTGGCGCTGGAGGTGATTCGCCACCACCGTCTGCTCGAGCTCTACCTCGCCGAGACGCTCGGCGTGGACGTCGATGAGGTGCACGACGAGGCGGAACGGCTCGAGCACGTGATCTCGGAAGAGCTCGAGGAGCGGATCGACAAGGCACTCGGGTTCCCGACGCACGACCCGCACGGGGACCCCATCCCTGACGCGAACCTGGAGTGGCCGCCTAGCTCCGGCCGAAAAACCAGCGCTCCAAAGGTTTCAGCAGCTCGCCGCGGGTGAACGGCTTGAGATTCTCGGGCCGACCGTCGCGCTCCGAGACGCTCAGGTCGTCCTCCAGCGCACCGTTCGCCGCTTCGAGCGCGTCGTCGAGCTCGTAGCCCTCGAAGATGTAGTCATCGCGCCGCGGCTCGTCGCTCGAACGATGTTGAGGATTGACGGCGCGCCCGACCGCCCAGAGCGCACCGTGTTTGCGTTCGATCCAGATGAGGATCGCCTCGTCGACGCCCGCGTCGTCGACGCCGTGGACGATTCGCTCAGCGAAGCGGCCCTCGGTTGACTTCCGCCTCACGAACCAAGGATACAATCGCGCCGATGGGGCGAATCAGCGACTTGTTGCGGTCGCCGTTCTCCTTTCTGTCCGCCCGATCGAGCGCCGAGGACCGGGTCGCGGCATACGTGATCCGCGAGCACGCGCGAGGGCGACGGCTGAACGAGATCCTGGAGGACCGCTACGTGCTGAACCGCCTCGCGCCGCAGCAGCGCCTGCGACTTCTCGACCGTCCCGAGGTGATTCAGGCGCTCGGCGACGAGGCGGTGGAACAGTCTCGGCGCGAGCTCGAGACGTTCCGCACGGCTTAGAGATCGGTCCCGGCACCGCGCTCTCTCGCTCGCTCGACCGCCGCGACGGCGATCGCGACGTCCCACGCTGCGATCCCGTTCGACTTGAAGAGGACGATGTCGTCCGCAGATTGCCGGCCTGGGAGCTCGCCGCTCACCACCTCGTGCAGCTCGTGCACCTCGAGCCAGTCGAGCACACCGGTCCCGACCGGCTCGATTAGATCGGCGGACTCGATGCGCGCCTGTTCCAGCCAGTCGCAGCACACGAATGACGCACGCTGCAGGACGACGTTGTCGAGCTCGCGCGACTTTCCGTTGTTCGCCCCGGCCGCGCACACGAGCGCGCCGGGCTGAAGCCACTCGCCACGCAGGACCGGGTCGCGCGACGTCGTGATCGTCACGACGATGTCCTGCTCTGCCGGATCGCGATGGGTCTCGCCGGGCTCGGCGCCGACGCGCTCGCAGAACGCCTTCAGGTTGCGCTCGGTACGGCAGTAGGCGACAACGCGGTCGACCTCGTGTAGAGCCGCGCGGATACACGACACCTGCGTTTCCGCTTGGTGGCCGCAGCCGAGGACGCCGAGCGACGTCGCGCCCTCACGCGCGAGATGCTTCGCCGCGACCGCGCTGGCGGCGCCGGTCCGCAGCCGGCCGAGGTGGTCCGCCTCGATCACCGCGGCAAGCTCGGGCCTGTCGGCCGCGAAGAGCGGGACGACGAACACCGCGCCGCCGCGAAACCCGGCGTAGACCTTGGCACCCGCATAGCCGAGCCCGAGGTCGGATGACGCCATGTCCGCGAGTTGTCCCTCCTCGAGCGGCAAACGACGGCGAGGGGCGATCGATACCTCGTTCGCGGCCATGCGGCGAAAGCACTCCTCGACGGCGTCGACCGCGTCGAGCGGCTCGAGCAGCGCTTCGACGTCCTGCTCGCTCAGGTACAGCGGCACGTGGCACGCAAGTCTACGAGGAGCCCTTCTCGATGAAGCTGATCTTCCCGCTCGTCTCGAGCACCGCCCAGCGAATCTGGTCGAAGGAATCGATCTGCTGACTGCGTGCCTCCGCAGCGATCTCTTCCTGGGTCAACCGATTGCGCCGGAGGTTCTTCTCGATCACGTTGCCGTCCTGGATCAGGATGACCGGCTCACCTTCGAGTATCGGCCGCAGCCCCTGGAACCGCCAAGGCAGATACGAAAAGAGGACGGTCAGCACGCCGATGGTGCCGACTGCGAGCATCAATCCGGTCACGGAGAAATCGTTTTGTGTCACGCCCTGCTGCACGAGGTCGCCGATCGTCACCAGCAGGATCAGGTCGAACGGCTCTAGTGAGTTGAGCTCGCGCCGGCCGACGATGCGGGTCAGCACAAGGATGAACACGAATGCAACGGTTGCGCGAATGACGATGTCCATTGCCTACGGGAAGATCGTGATCGTCCGGTCGATCGTCGCCAAGAGCGTGTTGTCGTCGTAGAGGGCAACGTCCTGCGAACGTCGCCCGACGTTCGTCGGATTGACCTGGAGCTGGATGAAGAGGATGTACGACGAGCCCTTCCGGACATGCCCGAGCTCGAGGACGAGCTTGCCGTCCCGACTGCCTTCTCCGACCGGGCTCGGCTCGATCGTGTTCATCGTCATACCTTCGAGCCAACCGGGATCGAGCACGAGGATCGCGTTCTTCAAATCCATGTGAGCGTCGACGGTGAATCGGGCCTGGAAGTACAGACCGCTGCGCACGCGGCTCGGCGCGTACAGCTTCAGCGATGCCGTCGGCGTCGCTGCCGTCGAGGTGCCGGGACGCTGGCCGAAGAGATTGAGGAGCCCTGCCAGCAGGAACAGCGCCAGGAGCGAGAGGAGAACGCGTCTGACCCACAGCTCGACCCGAGTCGCCTCGTCGCGATTACGCCGGAGCGTGAGAAAGGCCGGCAGGTCTGCCACGGCGCAGGTTTCGCGGTACGCCTTGCGTGTCCTACGCCGCTAGACTGATGCCGCCTCCGAGCGCCCGTAGCTCAGGGGATAGAGCGCTGCCCTGCGGAGGCAGAGGTCGCATGTTCGAATCATGCCGGGCGCA